>CANQBS010000003.1 GCA_947589075.1 uncultured Acetatifactor sp. | reverse complement strand
CTGGACGAAGAGGAGCAGGTCGTCCTCCAGAGGGCGCTGACGGATCTGACCGGCTTTTTCCGGCAGATGCAGGAGAAAAGAGATTAAATGTAGAAAGCGAAAGCCTCCGGATCATGGACGGGGGCTTCCGCTTATTTTTTCGGCTTTCGCCGTCCCAGACAACTGTAGTTTTACAATTACCTGTTCAGCAAATCCTGAAGAGTTTTCCGCGCTTGGAAGGCGTTACGCGGCCAAGATTTCACAATTACCTGTTCAGCAGGTCCCGAAGAGAGGAAAAATCCGAGGGCCCTGCTTTCAGGAAGAAGCTGTGAAATTCATAATCAGTATACGCGTCCTGCCATTGTTCCCGCGCAAGTTCTTTTAATTCCAGGATCTCCAGGTATCCCAGATAGTATTTCGGATAATTGGCGGGCTCCTCCGCAATATATTCGTAAATGGCGGAAACCGTGGCCGGATCTGTGATCCCGAAGGGTTCCAGCAGCTTTCCCGCCTGCTGCAGGGAAGCGTTTTCATAATGGATATACAGATCCAGAAGCGAATAAAGACACAGCAGCATGCTCCGTTTATGCTTTTCTGCCTGCACCGCTGCGGAAAGCAGGGGCTGGTCCCGTTCCAGAAGAATCTGGGAGGCATAGTCAAAGGAGAGGAACTCCACGTACAGAGCCCATCCCTCCAGGTAGCCTCCATACCAGAGAAGCTGCCTTGCCAGCGACGCCGCGGAAGCATCTTCCGAAGGATTCTGCAGATGAAAGCAGAGGGTCTGATAGAGATGGCCGGGATAGCCTTCGTGCGCCAGGGTTGTATAAAGCTCCAGACAGGAAGGATTGTTCTTCTCATTCAGGTAAATGGCGTTATGGATGGTATCGTCTATCGGCGGGGTCAGGTAAAAAGCGGGAGCGCAGTAGTCCTCCAGGCTTTTCGACACCGATTTGATCTGAACCTGTGGGGAAACCGGAGAGGGAAGTTCGGGAAAGTCCTTTTTTGTCCGCTGTTTAAGATCCGCCAGCATCTGTGAGGCCTCCCTGTAGGGAAAGGCGTCTGCAAGGGCGGTTTCATAATCCAGGTCTGAAAGCTTTTCGTTTTCGTTCATGATCCGGGTAATCGCTGCTGTTTCTTCCGACAGCTTTGTAAGCAGCAGTTCCTTTATTTCCGGAATGTCCCGATAAGAGCCGGTTTCGGACAAAAGAAGAAGCCTGTAATATTCCCTGCCGCCTTCATGGGCTGCCAGTCCCTTCGGGGAATCCGTATCCTGTGCCGGGTCTGCTCCGGTATCGTCCGTCAGCAGACACAGACCGTCCGCCAGCGCTTCGTAGGCAGGCTGCATGACGGTGCGCAGCAGACGGTTGTTCAGAACCACGTATTTTTTCCCGTCTTCCAGGGAAAGGGTTCCGTCTTTGATCAAGGGAAGGAGCCGTTCCAGAAAGGTGCTCTGGAGAAAATGGGATTCTTTTTCCAGGGAAGCCTGATCGAGGACGGAATCGCACTGATCTATAACCTTTTGCAGGGAAGAGGATGCCATCAGAAGTCCCCGTGAGGCTTTTTCCTGCTCGAAGAGAAGGAGCCCGGCAAAGTATTCATCTGTCTGGTCGAGAAGCTTCAGGTAGTCTGTCACGTCCTGTTCTGTGCGAAAGGTATATTCCGCCAGAAGGAGGGGCAGCTGGACCTGCATGCCGGAGGAAGGGGAAAGGGGTTCTTCAAAATAGGGATAGCTGCTCATGCTGAGGGAATTGGAAAGGGATTTCAGCAGTAATTTTCTGGCGTATCGGTCTTCTTCGGATAATTTGTCCTCATGGAGGGAGGACAGGGCGGAGATCAGATTCTCAAGGCCAGCCAGGCCGGAAAGCCTGTTGTCAGGGGAATAAGCCGGGAGAACCGCCTTGTAATTATGGATGCCGAAATTGTCCGGATATGCGATGGTATAATGCATATTTAACGTGTTTGAGGTCATTTCGCTGCGAAAAAGGCGGGTGACGATGTTTTCAAACAGACGCTCGTCACGGCGGTATGTAAAGAGAAACGTGACAAGCAATAAAAAAGCCGCCAGAAAGGAGATGCTGAGAAGCAGCTGGCGGACTGTGATGCGGGAACGTGTGCGCATGAAAGAAGCACCTTTAGAATGAAGTTATTATAATATATGCGTTCGGCGGAAAAGGTATGAAAGGGCGTATTGGCGAAGAAGGATGTATTGACAGAAAAGTCATAAAACAATATACTTAAGGAAAGCAGAAAAAAACTGCAGCAGAAAGAAGGGAAAATCATGAGTGAAGCAATCAAAGCCGCCATCGCGGCGGGAAAAACTGTCCTCGGCGTGGAATTCGGATCCACCAGGATCAAGGCAGTGCTGATCGACGAAACCCATCAGCCCGTCGCCATGGGAACCCATGACTGGGAAAACCGTCTGGAAAACGGCATCTGGACCTACAGCCTGGAGGATATCTGGAACGGTTTCCAGAGCTGTTACCGTTCCCTGTGCGCTGATGTACAGGAAAAGTATCACATGCCTCTGACCAGGATCGGGGCTATCGGCATCAGCGGCATGATGCACGGCTATATGCCTTTTGATAAGGGAGGAAAGCTTCTGGTGCCCTTCCGTACCTGGAGAAATACCATTACGGAGGAGGCCTGTAAAAAGCTGATTCCGGTGTTTGATTTCAATATTCCCCAGCGCTGGAGCATCGCCCATCTTTACCAGGCAATCTTGAAGAAGGAAGAGCATGTAAAGGATATCGATTTCCTTACCACTCTTGCGGGCTATATCCACTGGAAGCTCTCCGGCCGGAAGGTGCTGGGCGTAGGGGAGGCATCGGGAATGTTCCCCATTGATTCCGGGCTTTGCGATTATGACCGGGGAATGATTTCCAAGTTTGACGATCTCATTGCGGGTCAGGGCCTTGGCTGGAAGCTGGAGGAGATCCTTCCTGAGGTATTAAAAGCAGGGGAGCAGGCCGGCGTGCTGACTGAGGAGGGGGCAAGGCTTTTGGATCCTACAGGAACTCTTCAGCCAGGCAGCCTGATGTGCCCTCCGGAGGGGGACGCCGGTACCGGCATGGTGGCCACCAACAGCGTATCGGTCCGTACCGGCAATGTATCCGCAGGCACGTCCATTTTTGCCATGGTGGTGCTGGAAAAACCGCTGTCTCAGGTGCATGAGGAGATTGATATGGTAACCACTCCCGACGGCCATCCCGTTGCCATGGTGCACTGCAATAACTGTACCTCCGACCTCAACGCCTGGGTGAATCTTTTTAAGGAGTTTGCTTCTGCCTTCGGCATAACTGCGGACAGAAATGAGCTGTTCGGCCTTCTTTACCGCAAGGCTCTGGAAGGGGATAAGGACTGCGGCGGTCTTATGGCATACAATTATTATTCCGGAGAGCCGATCACGGGCTTTGATGAGGGACGGCCCCTTTTCATCCGTACGCCGGATGCGGCTTTTAGTCTGTCCAATTTCATGAGGACCCATCTTTACAGCGCCCTTGCTACCCTGAAGATCGGTCTGGATATCCTGCTCAAGCAGGAGAAGGTGTCCGTGGACTCCATCACCGGTCACGGCGGTCTTTTCAAGACGCCTGTTGTGGGGCAGGCCATGCTGGCGGCGGCCATGAATGCCCCCGTTACCGTAATGGACACGGCCAGCGAGGGAGGACCCTGGGGACAGGCGGTCCTGGCGGCTTATATGATGGAAAAGATTCCCGGAGAAAGCCTTGGGGATTATCTGGCACAGCGTATCTTCGCAGGACAGACGGGAACCACCATCGATCCGGATCCGGCGGATGTGGCCGGCTTTGACGCCTTTATAGAGCGCTATAAGGCCTGCCTGCCCAGCGAAGCCGGGGCGGTAAAGGGTCTGCGCTGAGAAAAGGAGAAGGGAATGTTAGCAGAATTAAAGCAAAAAGTATATGAAGCCAATTTGGATCTGCCCAGGTATGGCCTGGTGACCTTTACCTGGGGCAATGTCAGCGCCATCGACCGGGCGTCGGGGCTTTTTGTGATCAAGCCCAGCGGCGTGGAGTATGATAAGCTGACTGCCGGGGATATGGTGGTGATGGACCTAAAGGGAAATAAAGTGGAAGGGAGATACAATCCTTCCTCAGATACCCCCACCCATCTGGAGCTGTATAAGGCTTTTCCGGAGATCGGGGGAATTGTCCACACCCATTCCTCCTACGCCACCAGCTGGGCACAGGCGGGGCGCAGTATTCCCTGTTATGGAACCACCCATGCGGACTATATTTACGGGGAGGTTCCCTGCGTAAGGTGCCTTGACCCGGAGGAGATCGCCGAGGCATACGAGGAGAATACGGGGCATCTTATCGTAAACGAGTTCTTAAGAATGGGGAAGGATCCCATGGCGGTGCCTGCGGTGCTGTGCAAAAACCACGGGCCCTTCGCCTGGGGAAAGGATGCGAAGGAGGCCGTGCATAACGCCGTGGTTCTGGAAGAGGTGGCGAAGATGGCTTTCCGCACGGAGCTGATCAACAGTCAGGTAGCTCCTGCGCCCCAGGAGCTTCAGGATAAGCATTATTACCGTAAGCATGGGGCAAACGCATACTATGGACAGAAGTCTTAAGAGTGATGTAAATGCCGCTTACCTGGCGGCAGAATGGAGGAAGCATGAACAACTTAGAGCTGCGCAGGCATGCCAATGACGTGCGCAAGGGCATTATAACAGGCGTCCACAGCGCCAAAGCGGGACATCCGGGGGGATCTTTATCCGCTGCAGACGTTTTTACCTTCCTGTATTTTGAGGAAATGAATATCGATCCGAAAAATCCGCAGATGGAGGACAGGGACCGTTTTGTCCTGTCCAAGGGACATACCGCACCGGGCTTATATTCCGCCCTTGCCAACCGGGGATTTTTCCCGGTGGAGGATCTGACCACTTTAAGAAAACTGGGTTCCTATCTCCAGGGGCATCCCAATCTTCACATTCCCGGGGTGGATATGGCTTCAGGCTCCCTGGGACAGGGAATCTCTGCCGCTGTAGGCATGGCTCTCGGGGCAAAAATGGATCACCGGGATTTCCGCACCTATGTGCTGTGCGGGGACGGCGAGATCGAAGAGGGACAGGTCTGGGAGGCTGCCATGTTCGCGGGACACCGGAAGCTGGACAATCTCTGCGTTATCGTGGACAACAACGGACTGCAGATCGACGGACCCATTGACCAGGTCTGCTCCCCTTATCCTATCGACAAGAAATTTGAGGCCTTTAACTTCCATGTGATCCATGTGGACGCCCATGATTTCGACGCCCTCAGGGCGGCCTTCGGGGAGGCCAGGGCCACCAAGGGGATGCCCACCTGCATTCTGCTCCACAGCCTGAAGGGCAAAGGAGTCTCCTTTATGGAGGGAAGCGTGGACTGGCATGGAAAGGCTCCGAACGACGCGGAATATGAGATCGCCATGGCGGACCTTGACAGAATTGAAAAAGCCCTGGAAAAGGAGGGTGAAGCATAATGGCTGATGTGAAAAAAATCGCAACCCGTGAGAGTTATGGAAATACTTTGAAGGAGCTGGGAGCGGAATATCCCCAGCTGGTGGTGCTGGACGCAGATCTGGCGGCGGCTACCAAGACCGGTATCTTTAAGAAGGCTTATCCGGAAAGGCATATCGACTGCGGCATCGCAGAGTGCAATATGGTGGGGATCGCCGCAGGTCTTTCCCTGGTGGGGAAGATTCCTTTTGTAAGCTCCTTTGCCATGTTCGCGGCGGGGCGGGCCTTTGAACAGGTGCGTAATTCCGTGGGGTATCCCCATTTGAACGTGAAGATCGGCGCAACCCATGCGGGGATCACCGTAGGAGAGGACGGAGCCTCCCACCAGTGCAATGAGGATATCGCCCTGATGAGGGCCATTCCCGGCATGGTGGTCATGTGTCCCTCTGACGATGTGGAGGCCAGGGCGGCTGTCCGCGCGGCTGTGGAATATGTGGGACCGGTCTACATCCGTTTCGGACGGGCTGCGGTGCCGGTGATCAATGACAGGCCGGATTATCATTTTGAGATCGGAAAAGGAAACGTGGTGCGGGAGGGAAGCGACGTTACCATTGTGGCTACCGGCATCTGCGTGGATTCCGCCCTGGGCGCCGCAGAAAAGCTGGCGGCAGAGGGCATCAGCGCCGAGGTGATCAATATCTGCACCATTAAGCCCCTGGATGAGGAGCTCATTATAAACAGCGCGAAGAAGACAGGCAGGGTGGTAACAGTGGAAGAACATTCCGTGATCGGCGGTCTGGGCAGCGCCGTCTGCGACTGCCTCAGCACAAAGTATCCCACCCTGGTGAAGAAGCTGGGGATGCAGGATGTGTTCGGAGAGTCCGGCTCCGCCGCCGCGCTGGTGGCCAAGTACGGGTTGGATGCGGAAGGAGTTTGCCGTTCGGTAAAAGAGTTTCTGCAGGGAAGCATGGAATGAACGCCAAGCATGTTTGAAAAATAAAATAGGACAGCAATAAGAGGAGCGGTTCGTAAGATCCGCTTTTCTTGTTGAATGAAAAATGCAAAAAAATATAAATTTGCACATCATAGAATTGAAAAACCTTTTTACAGTTTGTATAATGATGCTGTAAAAATTGTATGTTTGTAATGGGCTGTGCTGCTGAAACTGTTATGATATTGTCGGCTGCTACTATAAAAGGAAGGTGGGCATTATGTAATGGGGACAAAAGATAAAATGCATGAAGTCATCGAAGACCTGTACAGGCAGAACTATAGAAAAATGATGTCCATGGTGGCAAAAGACGCAATTTGTTATTCTGTGGCCGAGGATATTGTTCAGGATACTTTTTATGAAGCGATCCGCAGCTGGGATAAACTGGAACAGCATAAGAATCCAGGCGGCTGGCTGATGGAAACGGCGAAGTTTAAAATGAAGGCATACAGGAGAAAGATGAACCTGAAAAGCCTGCGGGAGATGGATGATTTTGAACAGGAGATAGAATGCTTCAAGAACGAATATGGGATGGTAGAACTTTCCATGATCATGGATGAGACATTGTCGGTGCATGAAAAGACCTTATTTCATATGTTTTATATGGAAGGATATTCCGTGAAGGAAATGGCGGCCTATGAAAATATCTCGGAGGGAAATTTCAGGGTGAAAATGCTGAGGATCAGAGAAAAAGTCAAAACGGCTCTGGGGATGAAAAAGAAATAAATTTTTTTAACAATAAGATCGACAAAATCCGACAAAATAACGCATAGTTGGCAGGGACGGTAGTGTGTGCGGCAAAAGCATATATTACCGTCATTTTGGTGTAAAAGAGTGTCTTTTCCAGGCAGCCGCTTTTTTCCTTGCAATCCTAAGGGGATTGTTGTAAAATTTATGTGTGTTTCATAATAATGGTATAAATTATGGGCATTTTGAGATGGAAAGGAAACTGGATCTATGGGAAAATATTTTGGCACAGATGGTTTCAGAGGGGAAGCCAATGTGAATCTGACTGCGGATCACGCGTATAAGATCGGAAGGTTTTTGGGATGGTATTATCGTCATCCGAAAGGGAAAGAAAAATGTAAGGTAGTGATCGGCAAGGATACCAGAAGATCTTCCTATATGTTTGAATATGCTCTGGCAGGCGGTCTGACCGCTTCCGGAGCGGACGTGTATCTTCTGCATGTGACCACTACTCCCAGCGTATCTTATGTGGCGCGGACGGAGGATTTTGACTGTGGAATCATGATTTCGGCAAGCCATAATCCTTATTATGATAATGGGATCAAGCTGTTGAATTCCAACGGAGAAAAAATGGATGAGGAGACGATCCGGAAGGTCGAGGATTACCTGGACGGAAAAATGGAAGAGATTCCCTATGCAAAAGGGGAGAATATTGGCTGTACCATAGATTATGCTGCAGGCAGGAACCGTTATATCGGCTATCTGATCTCCCTTGCCACAAGATCCTATCGTGATAAAAAGGTGGGGCTGGACTGCGCAAACGGCAGCGCCTGGATGATCGCGAAAAGCGTGTTTGATGCCCTGGGCGCCAAGACTTATGTGATCCATAATCGGCCCGATGGGCTCAATATCAATACGGACTGCGGTTCCACCCATATAGAGGGACTTCGGAGGTTTGTGGTGGAAAATGGTCTGGACGTGGGCTTTGCCTTTGACGGAGACGCCGACAGATGCTTATGTGTGGATGAAAAAGGAAATCTGGTGGATGGGGATGGCATTCTTTACATCTGCGGCTGTTATCTTAAAGAAAATGGAGAACTTTACGGCAACAGGATCGTTACCACAGTGATGTCAAACTTCGGTCTTTATAAAGCTCTGGACCGGGTCGGCATTGAATACGAAAAAACCGCGGTGGGTGATAAGTACGTCTATGAAAATATGGTGAAAAACGGTTATCGCCTGGGAGGGGAGCAGTCAGGTCATATTATTTTCAAAAAATATGCCACCACAGGGGACGGTATTCTGACCGCCATTAAAATGATGGAGGTTATGCTGGAAAAGAAAATGACATTAAGCGAGCTGGCGGAGCCCTTCCACGTTTATCCCCAGGTGCTTAAAAATATCCGTGTCACGGATAAGGCTGCAGTGCGCGCTGATGAGGATATCCAGAAGGCTGTTTCGGAAGCAGGACGGTCTCTGGGTGAGGAAGGACGTATCCTTGTCAGGGAGAGCGGGACGGAGCCTGTGATCCGCGTCATGGCAGA
Organism: uncultured Acetatifactor sp.; assembly: GCA_947589075.1. Lineage (GTDB taxonomy): Bacteria > Bacillota > Clostridia > Lachnospirales > Lachnospiraceae > Acetatifactor. Next base: position 88,336 of record CANQBS010000003.1, on the reverse strand, counting down.
GGCCGGAGATCTGGAGCTTTGCCACAGATATGTGGATGGGATCATTGGGCTGGTCCAGGAAAAAGGATACGCAGTATTGTGAGGATGCTAAGACCATGTTGACCAGGACGAAGATCAGAAATTTGACACATGCAGCTTTTTATGCCAGGGGATTGGATCTCTATTTATCCGATAAGGTCAAAGAGCTTCAGATGAGGAAAGAATCCTTTGTGGATATGGTGGATGCCCGGGTGGAAGGCAGCGGTACCAAGGAATATCATGTACGGATCTGTTATGATGATGTCAGGGATGAGCTGGTCAGGGAAGAGTGCGACTGTCCTGCATTTTACAGCTATGAAGGTTTGTGTAAGCATATTGTTGCGGTTCTCCTGAAATATCTGGACAGAAAAGAACTGGAAAAAAGAAAGCCGGAAGAAAATGAGTCCGGGGGACACGAAACTTCTGAGGGATCATACCGGGATCGGTATTTATCAGAAGGTGTTTCCCTGTCAGCCGGGGAGGGAGGATTTGTCCCGGGCAAAAGACGGATGCTTCAGATGACGACTCCTGTTATGAAGCAGCTGTTAAACCGTCAGGTAATCCGGAAAACAGCGCCCCTGGTGCAGGGAGGGGTATATGGAAAGGTAAGGATAGAGCCTTTTCTCACCTGTGAACGGACAGGAGTAAAGGCAGAGTTCAGGATCGGGGCGACTCAGATGTACGTCCTTAAGGACGTTCTGGATTTTGCCGACTGGATGGATCGGGGAGAAGAGCACGAATATGGGAAAAAACTGAGTTTTATGCACCTGATGGATGCTTTTGAACCGGAAAGCCGCGGGCTGGCGGCCTTTATCAGAAGCTGGGGCAGGGAGAATGGCGATAAATATATTCAGAATAATTATTATGGGTATCATTATGGAAATCTGCGCCCGAAGATCCGGGAAATGTCTCTTTCTGACAGCGATTTGGAAGCGTTCTTAGAGTCTGTCGGAACAAAACAGATCAGGGCTGTAGTTTATAAGCGGAACCGGGGAACAAAAAAAGAAAGGACTGGCGGAGAAGGATTTCGGAAAAATTATTACGAAAACGGCGATTCAGAAGATGATAGCGACGGAGAGATCTTCTGGCAGGTAAAAGAAGGAGAACCGGCCAGAAGGCTTCGGATATTAGGCGGGGATGAGGGGATCTGGCTGGAGGTATCCTGCCCGGTACGGTATCAGGGAAGGCACAGGGATATCTATTTTGAAAATGGGAATATTTATCTTTCTCCCAGGGAACAGTTGGATCCGGTCAGAGATTTTCAGATGTGTGCGGAACAGGCGGGGAATGGGAAAATCTTTATTCAGAAGGAGGATGTGCCTGCCTTTTGCAGGGATTTTCTGCCCGATCTGGAGAAATACTATGAATGCGAGAAGGTGAATTTTAATATCCGGGATTATGATGTGAATCCCGTGAGTTTCGAGATTTATCTGGATGCGCCCCAGCGCGACCTTATTACCTGTCGGGTGATGGCGGTTTACGGTGACCGGAAATATAATGTTTATGGCGACAGGGAGGATGCGGGACAGCGCGATCTGGCCAGAGAGATCGTTGTGGGACAGGCAGTGGCTGCTTACTGCAATGCGTATGATCCGGTGCAGATGACCATGGCTATTGCAGATACGGAAGATCAGATTTATGAAATCCTGACAGAAGGAATTTCCAGAATGCAGGAGCTGGGAGAAGTTTTTGTTTCTGATGCCCTGAAAAAGATCAGGGTAGCGCCGAATCCCCATGTGACAGTGGGCATATCTCTTTCCGGCGACCTTTTGGAACTCAGTATGAGCTCTGAGGATATGACAAAGGAAGAACTGATTGAGATCTTAAGCCGATATGACAGGCGAAAGAAATATTATCGCTTAAAGAACGGGGATTTTATAAAGGTTGAAGGAGAAGGTCTGGAAACCCTCAGCGTATTGAAGAATGAGCTGGGGCTTTCGGAGAAGCAGCTGGGTCAGAAGCAGATCGCCCTGCCAAAATACAGGGCGCTTTTTCTGGACGGCGAACTAAAAGGGGACCAGGCCCTGGCCACAGTGAAGAATAAGGCGTTCCGGGCGCTGATACGCAATATGCGCACAGTAGAGGATAATGATTTTGAAGTGCCGGAGCTTCTGGAGGGTGTGCTGAGGGAATACCAGAAGAGAGGGTTTTTATGGTTAAAAACCCTCAGATATAATGGTTTTGGCGGAATCCTGGCAGATGATATGGGCCTGGGAAAAACGCTGCAGATCCTGGCTTTTTTGTATTCGGAATTTATGGACGCAGGAGCGGAGGATAATCGGAGATGTCTGATCGTAACGCCTGCTTCCCTGGTGTATAACTGGTATAACGAAGTACAGCGATTTACCCCGCTTCTTCCGGTGAAAATGATCGTGGGAACCCTGTCACAGAGACAGCAGATGATCGAACAGGCTGGGAAACGGGAGGTACTGATCACCTCTTATGACCTTTTAAAAAGGGACATTGAGGCTTATCAGGGGAAAAAGTTTTTTTGTCAGGTGATAGACGAAGCGCAGTTTATTAAAAATCACAATACACAGTCTGCCAGGGCTGTAAAGGAGATAGAGGCGGAGTGTAAGCTTGCCCTTACCGGGACGCCTGTGGAGAACCGCTTAAGTGAATTGTGGAGCATTTTTGACTATTTGATGCCGGGGTTCCTGTTCTCTTATCAGCGGTTTCGGGAGAAGTTTGAGAGCCCTATCGTGCAGCAGCAGGATAAGGCTGCCATGGAACAGCTTCAGAAAATGATCCGCCCCTTTGTGCTGCGCAGGTTGAAAAAGGATGTGCTGAAGGATCTCCCGGACAAGATGGAAGAGGAAGTTTATGCTGTCCTGCAGGGAGAACAGCAGAAGCTTTATGATGCGCATGTGAAGCGGATCGCTTTGATGCTGGATAAGCAGACGGAGGAAGAGTTCAGAACTTCGAAAATCCAGATCTTATCTGAACTCACCAGGCTGCGCCAGCTGTGCTGCGACCCGATGCTGTTATATGAAAATTTTCCGGAGGAATCAGCCAAGAAGGAGCTTTGCCTGAATATGGTGCGCAGCGCGGTGGGCGGCGGACATAAGATACTGTTATTTTCTCAGTTTACTTCCATGCTGGATATCCTTTGCAGGCAGCTGGAGGATGAGGGGATCACATATTACACCCTGACCGGTTCCACAAGCAAGGAGAAACGAAAAGAACTGGTGGAAAAGTTCCAGCAGGATGATACGAATGTGTTCTGTATTTCTTTAAAGGCGGGGGGTACGGGTTTGAATCTTACAGCGGCGGATATTGTGATCCATTATGACCCCTGGTGGAACCTTGCGGTGCAAAATCAGGCGACGGATCGGGCTCACCGTATTGGGCAGGAAAATACAGTGACTGTTTATAAGCTGATCACGAAAGGAACGATCGAAGAAAATATCCTGCATCTGCAGGAAAAGAAACGCCAGTTGGCCGACCAGGTGTTAAGCGGGGAGGAAATCGGAAGCGGAAGCTTTACGAAGGAAGAACTGATGGAGATCCTTGGGATGAACCGGGCAGAAAGGGAATGAATATTGCGATAAGGAACAATATTATAATAAACAGAAAGGGGACAGCACCAGGTTAAAAGATAGAAAAGCAGGATGAATAAGAAAAAATGGTTATTCTGGGAAAGAAAAAAAATATTAAAGTGGGCCGGAAGTTTATTCCTTGCGGCAATCTTTATTTTGATCGCCACTTTTGGATTATATAAAGAAAAGCTGCCCTGGGAAAAACAGGAATATCCCATCGTCGTTTTGGGGGACAGCGTGATCGGAAATAAGTTTGACGGAGAAGGGATTCCCGATTATCTGAGTAAGGAGCTTGGAGTGCCGGTGTTAAATGGGGGCTTTGGAGGTACCCGTGCATCCTTTCATGCGCAGGAGACCTATCCTTATTCTGTGGGGAGTTACCTGAGCCTGGTAAAACTTGCGGAGGCCATCGCCTGCCGGGATTTTTCAGTACAGAAGGCGCAGATCGCTTATGGGGAACATTATCTTAATATCCTTCCGGAAACATTGGATTATTTTTCAAATACGATCAAAGAGCTGGACAAGGTCGATTACAGCCGGGTAATTTATATGATCATAGAGCATGGGACCAATGATTATAATACGGGGCAGCAGCTGGATAACCCGGAGGATCCCTATGATGTGAAGACCTATGGGGGCGCTCTGAGATATTCTATAGAAGCTTTGCAGGAAGCTTGCCCGGATATGAGGCTTATTCTGATGAGTCCGACCTGGTGCTGTATTTGGATTGACGGACAATCCATGGACAGTGAAGACGTTGACTTCGGCGGGGGATACCTGGAGGAATATGTGGATTTGGAAGGGAAGATCGCCGAGGAGTATGGGCTTTACTTTTTAGATAATTATCACAATTCTGAAGTTGGGGAACTAACACAGGAGCAATATTATTTTGACGGATTACACTTAAATGGGGAAGGACAGAAAAAGATAGCGGAGGAAATCGCTGCTTTCATAAGGCAGATCGAAAATAATGGTTCAGTCGCAGATTAAAGGAAATAAGATGAAAACGGCAGGGACATTTGTTCGAAGTATACTATATCAGACGGTTCGGATATTGATGTTTGTACAGATCCTATTGGGGGCTCTTTGGATTGCCGGGAATTTCAGCACATTTCAGAGTTTCCCGGAGACGGAAGAGCTGCGTCAGATCGCGGATACCCTGGTAACGGACGAATATGTGGGGATCTTATATCCCTGTGTGGTCAAGTTCGCAGAAGGGGTTTCCAGATTTTGTCCGGTTCCTTATTATTGCCTGATCTATTTTATGCAGTTGGGATTGTGTTTTTGGACTTTATGGAAGCTGACGGGGAAGAATCCGGGGAAAATATGGCTGGTTTTGTGGCTGATGACGCTGCCGCCGGCGGCACAGTTCAATCTTGCCGTGCTTCCGCAGTCGCCGGCTGTTTTTATGTTGTTATTATGCTTTTATGATTCTCGTTATGGAAAATGGATCAAGGCTGCAGTCTGCTGGCTTTTGGGAGGACTGCTGCTTCCGGAATTCTTTCTGTTCGGCGGCGGAATTTATTTTGCAGGACTGATTTTTAAAATGATTAGGAGAAGAATTCCTAAAAGAATGGTTTTCCAGGGGATCATAGCTGCTGTTCTGGTATGTTTGTTAACGGGAATAACGGATTCGGCTGCAGTAGAAGTCCACAGTCGCGGCAGAATGGCCAGAACTCCTGCGGCTATGGCATTGCACCGGTGCGTCTGGCCGTATTTTTCGGTGAACCGTTCTTTTTGGGCCGAAGAGGCAAAGGAAGCTGTTTCAGAAGAGAGTTTGATTGAAATTTCCAGGGATCCAGGGAAGGTAAGCAGAGAATTTGGGCTGGTCATGGAAAAAACCTATGGGGTGAAGCAGTCTCAGTCCATATATTGGAAGATGGCAAAAGATTCTTTTCGGATTGGCACTAAAAAAGTAGTCGGAGATTTCACCATGGATCTCCTGGGATATGCCCTTTCCCCTTTCGTGATCGTATGGAATCTGAGGGGATACGGCATAACTTTCAGCGGCTGGAATTATAGTATGATGCAGCATCATACGCCTAATCTGACAAAATACTATGTTTACTATGCCGGAAATATTCTGCCTCTTGTATTGCTTTTGGCGCTGGCGCTTTATTTGTGGAATGGAGATAAGAGGGGATTTGCAGCAAATGCCCAAAGGATGGGACTGACTTGTCTTGGCGTGCTGTCTGCCGTGGTCGCCCTCTGGTATTCTTTATCTGCATCGGGCATGCAGGACTACAAAAATGCCATCTTGATTACGATATTCTGGGGGCTTTTAGTGACGGCCTTCATGGAAGAAAAGAAATCGTCATTTAATGAACAAAAATAGTCGTAAAGCGCGTAAGCGCGGCTTCGAAAGCCTGATTTATTCGGCATGGGCGTGGAGTGAACTGTTACAGCGGCAGGGCTTTATTGAAATGATAAAGTTGTATTTTAAAAATGAATATGCTATACTTGGGAAAAGAAATATCTTGATGAAACAGGGAGGAATCACATGCTAAACGGAAAATCCATTTTGATCACAGGAGGAACAGGAAGCTTTGGGAAGGCGTTTACGAAGTATGTTCTGGAGCACTATGATCCCCGGAAGATCATCATATATTCAAGAGATGAGTATAAGCAGCTGATCATGCAGGACGAATTCAAAAAATATAAGGAGAAGCTGCGTTTCTTTATCGGGGATGTGCGGGATAAGGAGAGATTGAGGAGGGCTTTTGAAGGAGTGGATTATGTGGTTCATGCGGCGGCCCTGAAGCAGGTGCCCGCATGCGAGTATAATCCGGCGGAGGCGATTAAGACCAATATTAACGGAGCCCAGAATGTGATCGACTGCGCCCTGGATACCGGAGTGAAGAAGGTAGTGGCTTTGTCGACGGATAAGGCGGTGAATCCTGTAAATCTGTACGGTGGGACGAAGCTGGTGTCGGACAAGCTTTTTATTGCGGCCAATGCATATGCCGGAGGAAAGGATATCTGTTTTTCCATCGTCCGTTATGGAAATGTGGCGGGGAGCCGGGGCTCCATTATCCCGATTTTCCATAATATCATAAAGAACGGGGGAACTGAACTGCCTATTACGGATTATCGGATGACAAGATTCTGGATCAGTCTGCGGCAGGGCGTGGAGCTTGTGATCAAGGCGTTGGAGGAATCTATTGGAGGAGAAACCTTTATTTCGAAAATCCCTTCTTTCCGGATCACAGATCTGGCCCAGGCGATGCTTCCGGGCTGCAAGATGCCGGAGATCGGAATACGGGAAGGGGAGAAGCTTCATGAGATCATGGTGACGGCTGAGGATTCCCCTCATACCTATGAATACGAGAAACACTTTATCGTGTATCCCCAGATCGTGTGGAGCGAACACAGAAGGCCCGTTCCCACGGGAAAGAAGGTGCCGGAAGGCTTTTCCTACAGCTCGGGGAATAATACGGAATGGCTGACGGTGCAGCAGATTCAGGAACGCCTGAAGGAAGTTGATCTGGAAAAATGATTCAGGAGATAAGGCATGGATAAAATAGCTGTTCTGATACCTTGTTATAACGAAGAACAGACCATCGGAAAGGTAATAAAGGATGTAAAGGCAGCCTTGCCGGAGGCTGTGATTTATGTATACGATAACAATTCCACAGACCGGACAGGTGAGATCGCGTCCAAAGAAGGGGCTGTGCTTCGCCATGAATATAAGCAGGGAAAAGGGAATGTGATCCGCAGGATGTTCCGTGAAATTGACGCCATGTGTTATTTGATGATCGACGGAGACGACACCTATCCGCTGGAAAGCGCCAGACAAATGGTGGATCTGGTGCTGTTTCATAATGCGGATATGGTGGTAGGGGACAGGTTATCCTCAACCTATTTCACGGAGAACAAGAGACCCTTTCACAATTTCGGCAACAGCTTTATGCGGGCGGGGATCAATACGCTGTTCCATTCCGATATCAAGGATATCATGACTGGCTACCGTGCCTTCGGCTATGAGTTTGTGAAAACTTTTCCCATTTTTTCCCAGGGTTTCGAAATTGAGACGGAAATGACGATTCATGCCGTGAACTATAATATGCAGGTGGATAACGTTGTGGTGGAGTATCGGGACCGTCCCGCAGGAAGCCAGTCGAAGCTGAATACCTTCCGGGATGGTTTCCGGGTGATTCATAAGATGCTGCAGCTTTTCAAAAATTATCGGCCGCTAAGTTTTTTCGGACTTTTGGGGATCCTTCTGATGCTGGCCGCTTTGTCGGTCTTTCTGCCGGTCCTGTTTGAGTATTTTAAGACGGGGCTGGTGCTTCGTTTCCCTACTTTGATCGTATGCGGTTTCGTTGCCCTGGCAGGAGTGCTTTCTTTTTTCTCAGGCATTATTTTAGAGGTTATGGCAGCGAAGGACCGGCGGGATTATGAATATCGCCTGAAATGTGTCAGCAGAGATAAAAGACAGCTGATGAGAGAGATGGAGTTGCGTTCATGACGGATAGAGTTATTCTGGGAGCCGGGATAAATGCACGGCCGCTGTTTGGACGTCGTGTGAAACGGATCGCAAAGCTCTTTAAGTCAACTGTGGTTTAAAGAGGAGATCGAGCGAGTGATCAGGCTGCGCAGTGATTATAGATGATTATGGATGAGAGGGCAGGGAATTTATGGAGAAATATAAAAAATGGGGAACGCCTGTTTTGACAGCGCTGGCAGTGCTGGCTGTACTGGCGCTGACTGCCGGGATATATCCTGTGATGTATTGCATCAATGATGACGTGTTGATGCGCAGCCTTCTGTCCGGAGGCTATACAGGGACCCCGGAAGGCAGGATAGTTTACATGAGATATCCTTTATCCTTTTTTCTCAGCCTTCTTTATCGCGTAACCCCAAAAGTCCCATGGTTTTCCCTTTTTATGACCGGAAGCTTCTGGCTGGGCTGCAGCATGGTGCTGATCCATCTGGTTCGGACGCTGAAGGTCCCCAAAAAGGAAAAGGGGCTGATTTTAGCCGGCGTATCTCTTTTGTGCGGGGTTTTATTCCTGCCCAATTATATATATCTGCATTATACGACTGTAGCGGCCGTGCTGGCCGGCTGCGGTATCTTTTTGATCGCTGCGGACGCGGGACTTTCTGCGGTTATTCTGCTTGTGCTGTCCTATTGTGTAAGAAGTCAGGTCTTTTTCCTTGCCCTTCCGTTTTTGGGCGTTGTGGTGTTGTGGCAGTTTTGGGAGAAAAAAGGAAAAAAGCAGTTGGTTTTACTGGCTCTGCTTGCAGGCTGCATCCTTTTGTGCGCCCTGTGGAACGGCTGGATGTACCGCACGGAAGAATGGAAACAGTATCAGAACTATAATGAGGCCAGGACCCAGCTTTACGATTATCATGATCTGCTTCCCTATGAAGAATATAAAGAGCAGTATGAACAGGCAGGGATTGACGAAGCCCACTATATGCTGATGAAGGAGTATCTCATATCCCTTGACAATTCCGTGGATGCTGAAATGATGCAGAGGGCTGCGGAGATTCATGAAAAGCAGCTCCGTTCGGGAAAGGGGCTGACAGAACGTCTGAAGGATTGTGTCCTGGATTATTATTACCATATGCGTTATACGGATAAGCCCTATAATTATATTTTGATAGGAGCTTATGTCCTGGTAATCCTTGCGGCGCTTTGTCAGAGACGTTTTATGCAGTTATTTCTTGTCTTTTGTCTGGGGGGCGGCAGAAGCTTTATCTGGATATACCTGCTCTGGAGGGGGAGATTTCCGGAAAGGGTGATTCAGTCCCTCTACATTTTGGAGCTTATGCTGCTGGCCGGTTTTTTGTGTTATATGCTGGGCTATGGAAAAAGGGAGGTTCTGGAGGAAGCGAAGGAAAAAATCCCCGGGTGGGGAAGACGGATCCTTTTACTGTTCTTTGTGGCGGCGGGAATCTCTCTGGCGGTCATTGGCGTCGGTCAGATCAAAAAGAACGGAGAAAAATGTGTGGAGCAGCAGGCCAGGCAGCTGGAATGGAAGGCTCTTACGGACTATTGCAGGACAAACAGCGACAATCTATATCTTCTGGATGTGGGACCGATGGTTTCCTATGGCGGAGCAGCCTGGGAAACCGCCGGGGAGGCACAGAACTATTTTTTGCTGGGAGGATGGATAAGCGGGACTCCCCACATGCTCGGAAAATTTTTATCCTTTGGAGCAGAGGACGGCGGCGGGCTTTTGGTAAGAGACGCTGCGGCGGGGCAGAAGAATCGGGTATTTTTTATTACGGCTGCCGGGAAGGATACAGGATGGCTGGAGGAATATTTAAGCGCGCGTTTTCATGAGGTTCAGGGTTACAGGGAGGACAGCATCCTTTTCCAGGGAAAGGAAGCGTTCTGCGTATATGGATTTCGATGATTTTGGCGGGAAATAAAAGAAAGACGGGGATGTTTTCGTGCTGTTTAATTCATATGCTTTTCTTTTGGTTTTTTTGCCCATTACATGGCTGGTGTATTTTGGACTGAATAAAATCCGGCTGTTTCGCTTTGCGCAGGCGGCGTTGATCGTGGCGTCATTTATCTTTTACGGATATGAAAACTGGCGTCTGTGTCTTTTATTGGCCTTCAGCATCGCGTTAAATTATGTGCTCCATTGCTTTCTGATGGATGACAGATTGCGGCCTGTTGTCAGAAAGCTTCTGTTAACAGGCGGTTTGACCGCTAATTTTATGCTGCTTTTTTATTGTAAATATCTTGATTTTACAATCACGAATATCAATCTGTTTTTTGGGACCAGCTTCGCGCTGCGCCATATTGCCCTGCCCCTGGGAATCAGCTTTTATACCTTTCAGCAGGTATCCTTTCTCGTAGACAGCTATCGCAGGGAAATGGGGAAATACAGGATTTGGGATTATGCTTTATTTGTATGTTTTTTCCCGCAGCTTGTGGCGGGTCCTATCGTACTGCATAAGGAAATTTTGCCCCAGTTTATGGACCTGAATAAAAAGCATATTGATTATGGCAACATGATCTCCGGAATAGAATATTTGATCCTGGGGCTGTCGAAAAAGGTTTTGCTCGCGGATGTTTTCGGACGTATGACGGAATATGGTTTTAATCTGAACAATCCGCTGAACAGTATCAGCGCGATTGCGGTTATATTGGCGTATACGCTGGAAATCTATTTTGATTTCAGCGGGTATTGCGATATGGCGGTTGGTATCGGAAGATTATTTAATATTGAAATTCCCGTTAATTTCCGTTCTCCCTATAAAGCCGTTAATATTTCTGAATTCTGGAAAAGATGGCATATAACATTGACCAGATTCCTGACCACATATCTTTATATCCCATTGGGAGGAAATCGGAAGGGAAAGTGGAGGACCTGCCTGAACATCATGATCGTGTTTACCTTAAGCGGATTGTGGCATGGGGCGGACTGGAATTTTGTGGCCTGGGGAATGCTGCATGGACTCATGATGGTATTTTATCGCTTAAATAAAGAATGGATCGACAGGCTGCCGAGGCTGCTTTCCTGGGGTATGACCTTTGTGTTTATCAATATGGCCTGGGTCTTTTTTGGAACCACAGGTTTGTCTCAGCCCTTCCAGCTGTATCATATGGTTTTTGCCGGCGGGATCGGAGGCCTGGCCAGCGGAATTACGGATGCGGTCTGTTTAAAAAACAGTATTTTGATCGTATTAAGACGTTTTATAGGGGAAGGGACAATAGGGATCATTTCCCAGGTCTTTACGGCTTTCTGGCTTCTTGGCGGAACCTGCCTGTGCCTGAAAGCCCCGTCCACCCATGAGATCGTTGCAGAAAAACATCGCGGCAACTGGTATTTCCTGGGCCTGGCTGTCCTTTTCTTCTGGTCGGTGATGAAATTGTCGGAGGTTTCCAAATTCATTTATTTTAATTTTTAAATCATTCCTCATGTTGGGGAGGAAAACAGATTATGTCAGAAAAAAATAATTTTATCCGTCTGCTTGGATATCTGTTTGGCGCGGTTATGGCAGGCATAGCGGTAGCAGTATTTATATTCTGCGTAGATCCTTTTTATCATTATCATAAAGCATGGTTTGGAATTCCAACGGTACTGGAAAACGCCGTATACCAGACTCCCGGGGCTGCGAGGCATCTGGAGTATGACAGCGTGATCCTGGGAACCTCCATGACGGAAAATTTTCGGGTTTCCTGGTTTGATGAGCTGGGCTGGGATACGGTGAAATTATCCTATTCAGGTGCGAGGACCGACGATCTGAAGGCAATTATGGGACAGGTATTTGAAAGGGAAGATCTGCCGCGTCATATTGTAATGGATATCAACGATTATCAGTTAACGGTACCGGCCTGGACGGCATATGTGGAGAGGCCGCAGTATTTATACACTGAGAGTCTGGCGGACGATATACCCTATTTGTATAGCTTTGATGTCTTTACGATTTCCCTGGAAAGGATACTGGATAAGCTTCAGGGCAGAAAAAGCAACCTGGAGGAAGCCTATACCTGGGAGGATGAGGAGTATTTTGGGAAAAAAGCTGTGCTGACCTATACGGCGCCTGCCATACAGGCGCTTTCAGAGCAGGAGAACGAGGGCCGGAGTTTGGAAAGCCTGATAGAAATCTGTGATCAGAATTTAAACAATATTACTGACTTCATCGAAGAAAATCCAGAAACGGAATTCTATATATTTTATCCGCCTTACAGTATCCTGTATTGGGAAGAAAAAATGTTAAACAACGAGCTGGAACAAATGTTAGAGATGTATAAACATTCGATGCAGCGATTGAATCAGTATGAGAATGTGAAGATTTATTATTTTCAGAACGATTTCGAGAAAATATCCGATTTGGAACAGTATAGGGATGAATCCCATTACAGCCCGGAATACAACAGGTATATTTTCGAGTCTATTCGGGACGGGAACAGGCTTGTGACACAGGAAAACCTGGAAGAATATGTTGAATCGATGTATTTGTATGCATTGAACTATGATTATGAAGCTTTGTGGCGCGATTTCCGTGAGGAAGCGCCAATTGATGAGCAAAGGTAGTATGTCTGCTCCTTTGGAGCGGACCTGGAAGCGACGAAAAGCGCGTAGTGCGGCTTCGCCAGCCGAATTTATTCGGCTTCTGAACTTGTTCGGCTTGGGCATTGGCTGAACTGCTGCGAATTTCCTATCATGTTTGTCGGCTGATATTGCGCAGATATTTGGGATATGTTACAATGATGGAAATTTATGGGTGAAAGCTGCTGCCCTTTTAACAGGAGAGGAAAGGGGAAAACAGGATGTGCGGGCATGAAAGTGAGATTCCGGATATCTACCTTCGTCCGATGACAAAAGAGGATACGGATCTGATCATATCCTGGCGCAATACAGATGTGGTCCGCAAAAGATTTATCGATCAGGCGCCGTTTACCAGGGAAGGACACCTGAACTGGATCGCAACCATGGTGGATACAGGCAGGGTCGTGCAGAAGATCATATGCATGGCGGATACAGGGAAGCCCGTAGGAAGCGTGTATGTCAGGGATATTGATCTGAGGCACCGGAAAGGGGAATATGGTATTTTTATCGGGGAAGCTGATGCCAGGGGAAAGGGAATCGGCACCCGGGCTGCCCGTCTGATGCTGGAATATTGTTTTGAAGAGCTTAAGCTGCACAAGGTATTCCTGCGTGCCTTTGCAGATAATATCCAGGCGATCCGCAGCTATGAAAAAGCGGGATTCACAAAAGAAGGCTATCTGCGGGATGATGTCTGTATAGAAGGAAACTACAGAGATATTGTATTGATGGCGGTTTTGAATCCCGGGGAAAGCGGAAAGGCTTCCGGAGAAGATGAGAAAGCGTCCGGGGAAAGCGGAAAAGCTTCCGGGGAAGATGAGAAAGTGTCCCGGGAAAGCGGAAAGGCTTCCGGAGAAGGCTGAACCGCCGTGATCCGCCGAAACGTCAGCAGAAAAGAAGGGTTACTTATATGAAGAAAATCAGTTTTGTGATTCCATGTTATCGTTCGTCCCATACCCTCCCTCAGGTGGTATCCGAGATCGAGGAGACGATGAAGGGCGTATTAAAACAGTATGAATATGAAATGGTATTGGTCAATGACTGCTCTCCCGACGATACCTTTGAAGTGATCCGGCAGTTATGCGCGCAAAAGCCCTATATAAAGGGAATCAGCCTCGCAAAAAATTTCGGACAGCATGCGGCGCTGATGGCCGGGATCAGACATGCCGCAGGGGATTATATCGTCTGCCTGGATGACGACGGACAGACGCCGGCGGATGAGGCGGGAAAACTGATCGGAAAGCTGGAGGAGGATTATGATGCGGTTTACGCCCGATATGAACATAAGCACCATTCCGCGTTTCGGAATTTCGGAAGCAGGGTCAATGAGATCATGCTTCGGGTCATGCTGAATAAACCGGCGTCCCTTTATGTTTCCAGTTATTTTGCCATAAAGCGATTTGTGGCAGAGGATATGATCCGGTATGAGAACTCGTTTCCCTATGTCATCGGTCTTGTGCTGCGTTCGACCAACAATATTGCCAATGTGACGGTAAACCACAGGGATCGGAAAGAGGGAAAATCGGGTTATACCTTGAAAAAGTTGTGGAACCTCTGGATCAACGGCTTTACGGCCTTTTCCGTGAAACCCCTGCGGATCGCAACTGTTATGGGCGCTTTTTGCGCGGGAGCAGGATTCCTTTACGGGTTTTATACGATCATTAAAAAGCTGGTGAATCCGGCTGTGCCCCTGGGCTTCAGCTCTATCATGTCCGCCATTGTGTTTTTTGGCGGAATGATGATGTTAATGCTTGGACTGATTGGAGAATATATTGGAAGGATCTATATTTGTCTGAATAATTCCCCCCAATATGTGATCAGGGAGAAGATCAATGTGGAAGAGTAAGGCGGTTTCCTTTTATACCAGATACAGGCGGTGGATCAGGGCGGCGTTTATGTCTCTTCTTCCGCTTTTATGCTGTTTTGTGGGCTGCAGGCTGCAGGGACATTCTTTAAAGGAGGTCTATCTGCCGGCCAGTGAATGGAACGATGAACTGTTTTATTATAAACAGGCAGGTGCGGTGCTGAAATATGGATATCCCTTGGGATATTTTGGATTTAATGAAAGTCACGCGCTGAAGCTGTCCTTCGCGGCATGGAGTCCTTTCCTGCTTATTCCCTGGATCTTATGGGGGATTTTTTTCGGGTGGAATTTCATGTCTCCCCTGTATTGTAATATTGCGCTGATGATGCTGGCAGTCTTTCTTTTTGTATTGCTTACGAAGCCTGATAACCGCCAGCTGGGGATTTTGACGATCCTGTTTTGTATCATAACTCATTTTACGAGATACATGCTGTCGGGAATGCCGGAAATAACCTGTGTCAGCCTGCTCATTATTTTTTATGGTCTGGCGGTCAGCTTTTTAAACGAAGGGGAAGCTGTCTGGAAGCTGGCGTCCATGTTCGTCTTGGCAGTACTTTTGACCTGGATGCGGCCCTATCTGGCTTTGTTCCTTCTCCTTCCGATCATTTTCTGGATCCGGCGCAGAAAAAAATATATCAGTCTCTTGGGGTCGGTGGCAATCCTGGGGGGAACCATGGGCGTTTATGGGGTCATCAGCCATTATCTGAGCGCTGCCTACCTTGTACCGATGTATGATACGACTTGGGTCTCTTTCTTTTTAAAAGATGGGTTTGTATCAGGCTGCAGGCATATATTGGGTGTGTTATGGTATCAGGGACGGGAATTCCTTGTGAGGGCCGTAGAAGGGTTCCACAGCGGCCTCCCGGAGGGCGTCTATTTTGTCAGCTTTATGGCAATATTGGTTTTGTTCTGCTGGCAGACGTTTTACTGTATTAAAAAGAAGGACAGGAACAATGCCCTTTTATACGGACATTTTACAGTATCCTGTGTGATCATGATGGGGGCTGTTTTATTAATGTACAGGTTAGTGGCAGCTGGCAGACATTTCATGACTTTTATTGCGGCAGGGATTTTCCTTGTGAGCCTGATGGAAACCCGATTTTATAAAAAGGCCATGTTTTTGGGCGTTATTTTTGTTTGTCTGTTTACGGTACAGGACAAATATCGGGATGATTACGAGATTCCCTTTTGGACGGAAGAAAAGGGACAGGAGATCGCTTATTGGGAAGAGAAGCTGGGAGACCAGATGACTTTGCAAAAGGAAGAGGTTCCTGGTTACGAAAACGTTATTATTTGGGTGTTAAGCGACGAAATCCCCGGAGAAGAAGGAGCCAAAATGACCAGGTGGCAGGCTCTGTATGCGGTGCCTGACGGGTTTGGCATCAGCTGCTGCGACCAGGATTATGTTATGACAAATTTTACAGAGCTGCAGAGCCGGTATATTGCAACTGTTTCCGGAGGAAAGATTGATGAGATGTGCAGGGACGCGGGCTTCAGGGAGCTGGGCAGAAGGGCGGAAACCGTGATCTACGGGAGATATTAGACCTGGGATTTCGAAGGAAGGATGAAAGTCTGGAAATAAGGAAGATTTGGGAATAAGGAAGATTTGGCAATAAGGAAGATCAGACGATAAGGGGACTGCGAGAATAAGAAAGATCAGACAGTAAGGGAATAAAGTGTTTTGCAGGGATCGGGAGTGTCATGAAAAAAAGAAGAAGCGAAGAAAAAAGAATATTGCTTTGGGATCGGATATTTTTCGGACTGCTGCTCATGGGTTATACCGCGGCAACGGGCTATTTATTTTATCACCAGGCAATCGGAAATGAGCAGTGGTATCATTCGGATATGGGAGTATATCTTTTGGAAATGCAGGGTTTGGAGAGCGGAGCGGATTTTTCCTATCCTGTATTTTTTAAGCTGGGAGCTTTTTTTGATCTTTTTATGCCGGCAGAGTGGGCAATTACGGTGGCCCTGACCCTGTTAAACAGTCTGAGCGTGGTGCTGTTAAAGGCGGCAGCTGACAGACAGATCGAAGACCTCTGGGGTAAAATCCCAGGGAAATGTTCTGAATGGCTTTTGAGGGGGATCGTGGATATTCTGGTGATCACCCTGTTTTTGGTTTCCATGCTCTCGCCGGTGCTTTTAGATTCCCTTCCGGGGATTTATGGAAGATATCGGGGGGTTTTTACCCCGAATCCATATCACAATGCCACCTATCTGGCAGTCCGCCCCTTTTCCATTATATGCTTTTTCCTGTTTGTGCAGCTTTTGAAAAGCTACGAAAAAGAATTTTCCTGGAAGAAGGGGCTTATCTTCAGCGTTATGCTGCTGCTGTCGACCATGACGAAGCCCACCTTTACCCTGTTGTTGGCGGCAGCCGCAGGCCTGATCATGCTCTATCGGCTGTTTCGGAGCAGGTTTTCCAATTTTAAGGCGACGGTCTGCCTGGGGTTATGTTTTGTGCCCACCTTCTGTGATCTGCTGTATCAGTTTTTTGGAATGTTTGGTCCCAAAGAACAGGATGGATCCGGAATAGCCTTTGGGTGGTTGACTGCCTGGAGGATGCATTGCGGGAATATCCCTCTGGCAATCCTCCTGGGATGGGCTTTCCCTGTTATCGTGCTGCTGATCCATCGCCGGGAAATCAGGGATAACGCGGCCTATCGCTTTTCCTGGCAAATGGCGCTTGTGAGCCTGATCATGGTAATGGTGCTGTGTGAAAGCGGAGCCAGAAGCGGGGACATGAATTTTTCCTGGGGTTATATGCATGGCATGTTTTTCGCCTTCGCAGAGTCTGCTTTCGTGATGCTGAAAAGCACCCTGAAAAAGGATAAGCCCTGGTACCTGCTTATGGCAGAGTGGCTTTTTTATGGCTGGCATCTGGGGTGCGGGCTGCTGTATTTCAGGCACCTGCTCCTGGGACTGATGTACTATTAGGGAGAAGTCCGATAAGAAGAGTCTGATAAGAAAAGCCATGTCCTGCTTCGGCTGCAGCAGAGCATGGCTCTTGTTTATTTTTTGTAATGATCGATGAGTTTTTTCACCGCATGGATCACATCCTCCACATCCTCGTCCGTCAGGGAATAGTAAAGAGGAAGACTCATACATTCCCCATAATATGCTTCCGCATTGGGACACAACCCCTTCTGATACCCCAGCTGTTCGTAATAAGGAAGCCAGTATACGGGAAGGTAGTGGATCTGACTGTGTATGTTTTCCGCATAGAGGGCGTCAAAGAATTCCCGCCTCGTACAGGTGAGAGCGCCGCTCCTTATCCGCAGGATATACAGATGCCGGACGGTATCGGATTCAGGGATCTGTTTTTGTACCTGAATCTGAGGGATTGCGGAAAAGGCCTCATTATATCTGGCAGCGATCGCCTTTCTTCTGGCAGCAAAAATGTCCAGTTTCTTTAACTGGCTGAGCAACAGCGCCGCCTGAAAGTCTGTAAGACGATAGTTGTACCCAAGAGTGATCTGCTCATAATACCAGGGATCATCTGTAGGGTGGTGCATCTGCTCCCGGTCTCTCGTGATGCCGTGGGAACGTGCCAGAAGAAGCTTTTTATAAAGCCCTTCATCATTTGTGGTGACGGCGCCTCCTTCCCCTGCGGTAACTGTCTTGACAGGATGAAAGCTGAAGGCGGTCAGATCGGAGATACTGCCTACGGGCTGCCCCTTATAGCGGGTTCCTATGGAATGGGCGGCGTCCTCGATCAAGGTCAGATGATGCTTTTGGCAGAGACTGCGGATTTCGTCCAACTGTACCGCCTGACCGGTAAAATCTACGGCAATGATGGCCTTTGTCCTGGGGGTGATGCATCTGCGGATGGATCTGGGATCGATATTGTAGGTCTCGGGATCAATGTCTGCAAAAACCGGTTTGGCTCCGCAGTATAAGGCGCAGTTGGCAGAGGCGGCAAAGGTGATGGGGGTAGTGATCACCTCATCCCCGGGACCGATCCCTGCTGCCATGGCCGCAATATGAAGAGCGGCGGTGCCGCTGCTGACAACGACACAATATTTAGCGTCGGTTACCTGGCACAGAGCGCTTTCCAGTTCCGTAATCTTGGGACCGCAGGTCAGGTAATCGCTTTTGAGGGTTTCGGTCACAGCCTGAACGTCAGAGTCATCGATATATTGTTTTCCATAAGTGAGGGGGGTGCTGCGAACAGGATCTCCCCCGAAGATCGCTAATTTTTCCATGGCCATTCCTTTTCTTGTCTGAGATGATGAAAATTTCTTGAGTTATTGTACCACAAGCGCAGAAAAGGAAGTGCCGCGAAGCGGCATTTACTTTTCGCGCGGTGGATTGCCGATACAATCCGCCGCATGAGCGGCGGCAAGCCGATGGAATCGGCTTGAATTCTGCGTCAGCAGAATTATTGTATCACAAATCGTCTCCATAATAAAGCGTCTTTTGGAAAAACATTGCGTTGACAAAAAAATAGGGTCTGTTATACTAATTATTGACGGAATGACGATAAAATGAGAATAGGGTCATGAGTAAGGACAGAAAAGCAATGAAGGAAAGAATATACGTTTGCCACACCTATTATCATGTATATGTAACCTTTTTAAAGGAGTTAAAGCTTCCGAAGGAAAAACAGGGACAGGCTACTTTGGTGCTGAGCAAACTGTCCAATGATTTTGAAAGCCTGAAAGAACGGGCAGAGAGTACAGGTCTTTTTGAAGAGGTAATTGAATTTGATGAAAAAAGGGAAGATTATTTTCCGCAGCTGAAAAAATGGAGGGAAGGGACAGGAAATTTCCTGGGAAATCTTTGGTACAGGATACAGTTCACCAGGCTGTATGCGAAGCTGGAGGAACCCTTTGTGTCGGTGGATTTCAGGGAATACGGGGAGATTTATGTATTTTGCGATTCCGATCCCATCGGATACTACCTCAATCAGAAGAAAATCTTCTATCATGCCCTGGAGGACGGTTTAAACTGCCTGAAAAATTTTGACGCTGCCAGGTATGATAACAGGGGGCATTTTGGCTTAAAGGTTTTTTTGTCCAGAAAATGTAATTTGATATTTGTCCAGAACGGATATGGAAAGTATTGTATCGATATGGAGGTCAATGATATTTCCGCCATTCGTTACCCTTGTCCTCAGTATATCGAGGAGCCCCGCCAGAAGCTGGTAGATCGGCTGACATTGCAGGACAAGGAGCTGATCCTGAAAGCCTTTATCCGCGACATGGACAGTTTAAAGGCGCAGATCGAAGGGAGCAATGGGATCGGAGATAAAATATTGATCCTGACAGACCCTTTATGTACCCTGGAGGTCAGGGAACAGATCTTTCGGGATATTATAGAACAATATAAGCAGGAAGGAACGATTTTCATAAAGCCCCATCCCAGGGATTCCCTGGACTATCGGAAGCTGTTTCCCCAATATCCTCAATTTGACGCCACTGTGCCCATGGAGATGCTGAACTTTTTCCCGGGACTCAGATTTAAAAAGGTGGTTGCGGTCCTGACAGAGATCAAGGCGATTCAATTCGCAGACGAAGTGGTGCGGCTGGGAGAAGACTTTATGGACAAATATGAAGACCCCCTGATTCACAGGCAGAACGAGCAGATATAATGGGGGGAAAGGAATTGACGATATGAGGCAGATACTGAGGAAGCTGAATCTCCTGCTAGATCAAAAACAAAAAAATACAATGGCGGGGCTTATTGGTCTGATGGTGATAGGCGCCGCCCTGCAGACCGCAGGCGTGGGGATCATTGTGCCCGTCATGAGTACCATATTGGATGAGAACGCCATAGAGGAAAATGGAATCCTAAATTATTTTTATCGGCTGACAGGAGGCGGCAGCCATGAAAGATTTATGGTTCTCATTATGGTTTCCATGATCCTGGTCTTTGTGGTGAAAAATGTATTTTTATATGTGCAGCAGAAGCTGACCTTGGCCTTTGTCTATACCAATCAGTTTCGCACCTCAGAGCGCATGATGCGCAATTATCTGCGCCGGGGCTACGAGTTTTATCTGAATGCGGATACCGCGGTGGTGCAGAGGAACATCACATCCGATGTAAACAATATGTATGCTCTGATCCTGGCTCTCCTGCAGCTTTTGTCAGACGGGATCGTGTCCCTTTTCGTCGTTTCCTTCTGCTTCATCCAGAATGGTCCCATGACGATCTTCATCGCCGTGGTGTTGATCCTGCTGCTGTACCTGATCAAGGTGGTGCTAAAGCCCATTATGCATAAGGCGGGTGAGGATAACCAGAATTATTACAGCGGGCTGTTTAAGTGGATCTCTCAGACTGTGCAGGGGATCAAGGAAGTGAAGATCACCTGCAAAGAGCAGTATTTTGTTTCGGAATACATTAAATGCGGCAAGGGATATGTGGACGCCGTGCAGAAATACAGTCTTTACAATAATATTCCCAAGCTTCTGATCGAGACGGTCTGTGTCGCCTGTATGGCCTGCTATATGATCTTCATGGTCCTGGGGGGCGTGAGACCGGAGGAGATGCTGGATTCCATCACCACCTTTGCAGCGGCGGCGCTTGTCCTTTTGCCCAGTGTGAACCGCATCAACAACCAGATCAATTCCATCGCTTATTTTGAGCCCTTTTTCATGGGGGTAAGCGATAACCTGCAGGATGAGATCAGCGGGAAAAACGTGGATATGTCCTTTGCCGCAGAGACGGAAAAGCTTCCGGTGACCAAAGAAATCGAGCTGAAGGGGATCACTTATGCATATCCGAATACCGATAAGCTGATCTTTGACAGGGCGGATCTGACGATACCCATTGGAAAGTCTGTGGGGATCGTGGGAACCTCCGGCGCCGGAAAAAGTACGGTGGTGGATATCATGCTGGGGCTTTTGGTGGCGCAGGAAGGGGAAATCCTGGCGGACGGCAGAAATGTAAAGGAACATTACCGGGGGTGGCTTAAGAATATCGGATATATTCCCCAGATGATCTTCATGCTGGACGATACGATCCGCAAAAATGTGGCTTTCGGTGTGCCTGACGATAAGATCGATGAGGACAGGCTCTGGGAGGTTTTAAAGGAGGCCCAGCTGGATGAATTTGTCCGTACCCTGCCGGAGGGCCTGGATACCGGTATCGGAGAGAGAGGGATCCGGCTGTCGGGGGGTCAGAGGCAGCGTATTGGAATCGCAAGGGCGCTGTACCATGATCCGGAGGTGCTGATCCTGGATGAGGCCACCTCCGCCCTGGATAACGATACGGAAGCCGCCATCATGGAAGCCATTAACAGACTCCACGGCCGCAAGACCCTTGTGATCATTGCCCACAGATTGCAGACCATTGAAAAATGTGATATTGTATATCGGGTAGAGGACGGGAAAGTGAAAATGGAGAGAGGCAGCTATGTGGGATTGTTTTAAGAACTTATGCAGCGGATATGCCTGTGCTCAGGTAAAGAATGGAGGCAGCTATGTGGGAAAGAATACGGGAGATATGTCGTAAACGAAAAAAGACAGTCAGAATCCTGCTGACAATAGAGATTATTTTGGTGATTGTGTTCATAGCAGGCTTGTTCGGAAAGAATCATATTTATGAATTCGGCCTGGAAAGCTTTGAACCGCAGTTTGGTTCCATTACAGAAGACGGATCTTTCGTGGTGGATCCTGAGGAAGGACAATCGGGGGAAGCCCTGCGGATCCCGAGCATTTCCTTGCCTGCTGGGGTGTATCGGATATTTCTCCATTACGATACGGATACGGACTGGGTAAACACTTGCACAGTGACGGACGGGACAGTATCCTACCATGCTTTGTTGTCTAATGAAACATGTCTCTTTCAGGGCAGAGAAACGACGGATTTTTATATCTGGCTGTTGGAGGGTACAAATGATCTGACCGTAAATGTTCAGTATGGCGGTTCCGGAAGTCTGCTGGTTTCCGGCTTATCCATAAGGGAGACCAACGCGTTAAACAGGATCTATTTGTTTGTTCTGATTGTCATATGCCTGGCAGTCAACGGGATATGGCTGTTTAGCCGATATGATTCTGAATATGGGGTGAGCGTTCAGAAAAAAAGTGTAATATTGGGATTAGCCCTGACCATTATAGTATCATCCATTCCCCTGATGACTAACTATATAATAGGCAGCGGAGACTTGGTATATCATTTAATGAGGATTGAGGGGATCAAGGACGGGCTGCTGGCAGGACAGGTCCCGGTGCGGATCGCACCTAGGTGGCAGTATGGTTACGGTTACGCCTCTTCCATATTTTATGGAGAGACAGTGATTGCCATAGCGGCTATCTTCAGGCTGATCGGTTTTGACATCACCACCAGCTACTGTATGTTTATTTTCCTTTTAAATGCGGCGACTGCTCTGGTTTCCTATGAATGTTTCCGGAAAATATTTAAGGAAAGATATATCGGTCTTATGTGCCAGGCGCTTTATACCCTGTCTGTGTACCGGATTTATAAGATTTATTGCTGCGGCGCCCTGGGGGAAGGGATCGCAATGCTTTTCCTGCCCTTTCTCCTTTATGGATTCTACAGGGTATTTACAGAAGATATCGGGGAAAAATCCTATAAGAGAAGCTGGATCCCCCTTACCATAGGATTTACGGGACTGATACAGAGCCATCTCCTGACAGGGGAGCTGGCCGGAGGCTTTACGATACTTCTTTGCCTGGTCTTGTGGAAAAAAGTCTTTCGCAGGGAAACGTTTGTGGTCCTGACAAAGACTGTGATCTACAGCTGTCTGCTCAGCGCCTGGTTCCTGGTGCCATTTATGGATTATATGATCCGGGGAAATTTTGTAATACAGAATGTATCGGCTCGAAGGATCCAGGACAGAGGTTTGTTTCCAGCACATCATTTCCTGTCTTTTTTGGATGCGGGAGGAAATGTTTTTTTCGACGCAAATGGGATGAAGGATACGGCTCCGACCAGCATCGGAATCGTATTGACAGCCGTAGTCCTGGTGTGGTTTTGTCTGTGGTTTTTCCAAAAAAGGAAGCAGCTTTCCGGAACACAGCTGGCATTTGGAAGGATCTGCTGCTGGTTCGGCGTCTTGGCGGTTATTATGAGTCTATCCGAATTTCCCTGGGACCGGATACAGGCGCTGAACGGTCTGACAGCGACACTGGTTTCCAGCCTGCAGTTTCCCAATCGTTTCCTTACCATCGCAACGCTGCTGCTGACAGCCCTTGGGGGCGTAATTGTACAGACCCTTGCAAATGGGGGCATGAAGGTCGTGAGAAATGTTTTTTATGGTGGGCTGGCGGCGCTGCTTTTCTGCAGCAATATATATTTGCTGAACGATATTCTTTTTTCGTTGGGGCCCATATGGCTCTATGACAGCGAAGGAATGGGAGTAGCCTATGTTGCAGGGGGAGAATATCTCCCTTACGGCACGGATGCGTCCCTGTTTACTTATCACGATCCGATCCCTGACGGGGTTCTCGTGACGGAGTATAAACGGGATGACAGAAGCATGGAAATCGCATGCGAGAATACCAGCGGCCAGGAAGGAACCCTGGAGCTGGCGCTGTTGTATTACCGGGGTTATAGAGCCCGGGATCTGGATACAGGGGAGTCTCTCCCTGTACTGGATGGCGCAAACCACAGCGTAACGCTGGTTGTTCCGGCGGGATATAAAGGACATATACAGGTGGCGTTTCACAGTCCCTGGTATTGGAGGGCAGCTGAATGGCTGAGCCTGATTGTTTTGGTTTTGCTGATGGTATGGACATATATGGAAAAGCACGGGAAAAGAAGACTGGGTAGATATAATGTATAAAAAAATACGCTGTATGTGGGAAAAAAATAAAAGGTTTCGACTCCTTGTCCTGCTTGAGGGATTATTATCCCTGATCCTGCTTCTCAGTATGTTTGGAAAACTGAAAACGGAACAGATTTATCAGGGAAATGGGGAACAGCAGGGAGAAATCAAGGTGGAACACTTGAATCTTCCCACAGGAGTTTATGAAATATCCGCAGAATATCAGATAAAAAACAGCAGTAATTCTGATTTGATAGAGGTTCTCAATGAAGGGGCAAAAGGGAAACTAAAAGTGAACCAGATTCCCCTAAGAGATGGAACAGAGGGCGTCAGATTTACTTTTTGGCTGTTGGGAGCTTCGGATACCATTTCTGTCCGGGTAGTTGCGGACCCAGCCAGCGGTCTGGAAGTATCTGGGATATGGTTGTCCCAGACCCATGGAGGCAATAGAATTCTATTGTTCTGGGTGCTGGTGATCAGCCTGGCGGCAGACGGGCTGTGGGTTTACTGTGATGCGATTTCCGGGAAACCGGAGGAAAGAAAAAACCGCATTTTGCTAATAGGTTTGATCGGGATCATATTGGTGGACTCCGTGCCGCTTCTGGTGGATTATTGTATTTCGGGTGTGGATCTTCTATTCCATCTCATCAGGATCGAGGGACTAAAAGACGGCCTCCTGGGGGGACAGTTCCCGGTGCGGATTGAACCGAATTGGCTGTTTGGACATGGCTATGCTTCCGCAATCTTTTACAGCGATTTATTTTTGGTAATTCCTTCCGCACTCAGGATGGTCGGCTTTAGTATGCAGGGCGCTTATCAGTTATCCTTATTGTTTTATAATATAGTGACAGCCCTGATCGCTTATTGGTGCTTTCGAGGCATTTTTAAAGATGAATATGTGGGTCTGATCGGAAGTATGCTGTATTCCTGGACGCCCTACAGAATTTTTAATCTCTATGGACGCGCGGGATATGGGGAGATGCTGGCGCTTTGTTTCATGCCGATCTTATTTTATGGCCTTTACCGTGCTTTTACGGAGGATGTGAACACGCCTGCTTATAAAAAACTGTGGCTGCTCCTTACCCTGGGATTTACAGCGGTTTTTCAGTCGCACACGCTCAGCTTCGAAATCGTCAGCGGGATGACGGCCTTAGTATGCATTGTTTTTTTAAAAAGGACCTTCCGGAAACAAACCTTTCTTGTCTTATGTAAGACCGTTGCCGCAACGCTGCTTCTGAATCTGTGGTTTTTGCTGCCCTTTTTGGATTATATGGTTTCAGATGATTTTGTTTTTGAAAATCTCGGCGCACAGCAGACCATTCAGGGCAGAGGGCTGTACTCGGCGCACTTTCTTTTTGCCTTTTTTAAAAACGGAAGCAATTCCCATTATTTTTCCCGCGGTATGGCGCAGACGGATTCCATTGGCTGGGGATTTGCGGTGACCCTGTGCTTACTGGTCTATGTGTGGTTGATCTTGGTAAAGAGGTATCCGAAACAGCAAATGATGGCGGAAGGCGCCTGGGAAGCAGGTTTGTATCAATACGGAAAGGGAATGGCCGTCATAGGGCTGCTTACGGTATGGATGAGTTCGAACTTGTTTCCCTGGGATCGGCTGCAGAAATGCAATGCATTGTTCGATACTTTAATATCCAGTCTGGAATATCCGTTCCGCGTGTTTTGCATATCCATATTGTGTTTTATTTTTGTATCCTGTGAGGTCGTCTGGCTGGTAAAAAGAAAGGAAAAGAAAATTTATGGTTCTATTTTGATCTGTGCGGTGGTTGGATGTGCATTTATCACAACACAGTATCTGTTGGACGATACTCTGAGAGAAAAGGAACCTCTCAGGCTGTATAATCCCGAAAACGCCGGCGCAACTTATCTGGACGGCTCGGAATACCTTAAGATCGGGGGAAGCGATTACACGAAATATTTCAGTATAAAAGACTATGCCTGGTCTGACGGAGTTCAAGTGATCATCATGGATGATCAGGAAACCCTGTATGGTCATCGGAACCTTCAAAGCAGTTTCTACGTTTCTAATTTACAGGACGGGGAAGCTTATGTGGAAGTTCCTCTGATCAATTATAAAGGGTATCGGGCTATGGCGGCTGATACAGGACAGCTGATGGAGATACGGACAGGAGAAAACGGGCGCGTCCGTGTGATCTTGCCGGAAGGGTTTCAGGGAAAGGTGGAAGTAAAGTTTGTGGTACCCTGGTACTGGCGCGGGGCGGAAGGCGTAAGCCTGGTTATGCTGTTGTTTATGACAGTGACCGCTGTAAGATCTTATAAAAAGAAAAAAAGAGAGGTAACGGGATGAAAACCATAGCGATTATTACAGCCCGGGGCGGGAGCAAGAGGATTCCCCGTAAAAATGTAAAAGAGTTCTGCGGGAAGCCCATCCTTGCTTATTCCATAGAGGCTGCGGTTTCCTCGGGACTTTTTGATGAGGTTATGGTATCGACGGACGATGAGGAAATCGCCGGCATCGCCAGGGAATACGGCGCCCATGTTCCTTTTTACAGAAGCGAGAAAACTGCGAACGACTATGCCTCTACCAATGATGTGCTGTTAGAGGTCCTGGATGAATATGAAAAGCGGGGACAGCATTTTGAAATGGCGGCCTGCCTGTATCCCACGGCCCCCTTTGTGACGGCGGAAAAGCTCAGGCTTGCGGCTGAGAAGCTAAAAGCTTCGGATGCGGATACCCTGATCCCGGTAGTGAGATTTTCCTATCCGCCCCAGCGGGCAATGATCCTCCGGGAAGGCAGACTGGTGTTCGAGTACCCCCAATATCTGGACAGCCGTTCCCAGGATCTGCAGCCCCATTTCCATGATGTGGGACAGTTTTACTTCTTTTACACGGAGGCTTTTCAAAAAAACAGGAGACTGATGGTGGGAAATATACTTCCCTTTGAGGTTCCTGAACTGGAAGTGCAGGACATTGACAACCAGACGGACTGGGAGATCGCGGAGATCAAGTATCGGGTGATGCTGGGAAAGGGCAATTGATTCGCATGAAACGGAAGATCGCTGTTTTGTCAAATGTGAATATGGACTTTGTGAAACGTATGCTGCAAAAGGACTTTGAGGTTCTGGCTGCAGAGGGTTACGGCAATGAACTGGGACAGATGATGGATGGGGAATCCTCCTATCAGCTTTTTGAACCTGAGGTGACCGTGCTTCTGATGGATCTGATGGAGCTGATGGAGCATGACCTGAAAAACGGGGAAGACCGCATCGACGCATGGTTCCGCGCAGTCAGGGGATGTATTCGGGAAGGAAGGGAGTATTTTATTTCAGACGCCTGCCTGTGGGGACCGGAGCTTGCCGTAATCCATGAAGGCTATCAAAAAAAGCGGAGGCTGGAAACTGCCTGGCAGGATAGATTGGAGGAGCTGTGCGGACAATTTGCCAACCTGCATATCTTTCCTTATCGCGCTGTGATAGATCAGTTGGGAGAGGAAAACGCTTTTTCCCTGAAAATGTGGTACATGGGCCGTATCCTGCATACCAATGAGGCTCAGAAGCGGCTGGCTGCGGAGATTTCCCGCAGGGTCTATCTGGCGTCCGGTCTCACCTATCCCCGGGGAGAGAGACCCAGAAAGGTTTTGCTGCTGGATCTGGATAATACCCTGTGGGGAGGACTGGCCGGGGAAGCGGATCATAAGCCGGTGCTGCTGTCGGAAGATCATGCGGGACTTGCTTATAAAAATCTGCAGAGGGTTATTCTGGGAATGCAGGAGCAGGGAGTCCTGTTGGGGATCGTATCAAAGAATAATGAGGCGGATGCCCTGGAAATACTGGAACATCATCCCCATTGTGTGCTGCGGCCGGAAAAATTTGCGGCCTGTAAGATCAATTGGGAGCCCAAACATGAAAATATCAGAGCCATTGCAAAGGAACTGAACCTGGGTCTGGATTCTTTTGTGTTCTGGGATGATAATCCGGCAGAAAGGGAACTGGTGAAAACCATGCTGCCGGAGGTGGTGGTTCCGGATTTTCCAACAAGACCGGAGGAATTGTCCGCCGCCATGACGGAAATCTACCGGAGCTATTTTCAGAGACTGACTGTGACCGATGAGGATCTGGAAAAAACGGCTCAGTATCAGGCAAATGCAAAAAGAAACGCCTTAGAAGCTGCCGTGGATTTCGATACTTATCTTCAACAGCTTCAAATGGTGATCACCAGAGAGGATCCTGCCCGGAACCTGGAACGTTTTTTGCAGCTGGTCAATAAGACCAATCAGTTCAACCTCACCACCAGACGGTATGAACTGACCGGGCTTCAGGAAATTCTGGCGGATGCCGGCAAAAGAGTCTTTCTCTACCGGGTGGAAGACTGCTTTGGGGACAACGGAATCGTCGCGGCGGCCATCGTGGACCTGGGAGGAAGAACGGGCAACGGGCGAAAACCGGACGACGGAGGAAGACCTGAGAATGGGCGAGAATCGGACGATGGGCGAAGACCGGAGGACAGGACCATTTCGGGAGCAGAGAAAGAGGAAAGGACCGGAGGGCTGCCCCGGATCGAGGAATTTGTCATGAGCTGCCGTGTGATGGGCAGAAGGATCGAATACGCATTGATAGAAGATATGGAAGAATCCCTGAAGAAAGAAGGCTTTACGTCGCTTCACGCGCAGTTTATCCCCACCGCGAAGAATAAGCCCGTGGAGCAGTTATATGAAAAGCTGGGTTATCGGGTCTGTTTCCGGAAAGAAAACGGAGAAAAAGAATATGAGATAGACTTGGCAAGCAGGCCCCAAAGGGTGTATTATAGTAAGATAAAGCAATAAAAGCTTTTAAGACGGTAAAAACCCATGGGCGTCAGAAAGGTTGGGAAGGGATCGATGAAAGAGAAGATTATTGCGCTGATGGAAGAAGTGCTGAATGTGCCTGCTGGAACGGTAACGGAAGAAACCACCATGAACGACCTGGAACAATGGGATTCCCTGGCCCACGTCATGCTGATCGGGGAACTGGAGACAAGGCTGGGGATCTCTATCCCACTGGATGAAGCGGTTGAGATCGTCTCTGTCAGGGAAATTCTGGAAAAGGCCGGGGAGAGGATGTGAGTTCCATTGGATTTTGCCGTGAGATCTGTTACGGAAGGAGACCTGGAGAGGATCATGCGCTGGCGCATGGATCCGGATATTACCAGGTATATGAATACTGATCCGAAGCTGACCCTGGAAGGGCAGAAATTATGGTTTGCCAGGATCAGCGCCGATCCGGATGTACGATATTGGATCGTTGAGGTGGACGGAGAGGCTGCAGGGGTGATCAACTTAACCGGCCTTATGAAAGAGGACGGGATCCTGGGCTGGGCGTATTATATAGGAGAAAAGAGACTTCGCAGCATGAAGCTTGCCCTGTCCCTGGAGATGAGCCTGTATGACTATATTTTTGACGTACTGGACAAAGAGGCTCTGGTGGGGGATATTTTTACCCTAAATAAGGGTGTGATCCAGCTTCATCTGCTGTGCGGCAGCGAGATCCTGGAGGAGAAAAAGCATCATGTATGTAAGGGAAACGTCTGGTACGACGTGACCTTTATGCGCATGACAAAGGAGCGCTGGGGGCAGATCCGGAACAAAAAGAACTATGAGAAGATTTCTTTTGGACTATGAGAAGCTTTTTGAAATATAAGAATCTTTTTTGAAATATAAGAATCTTTTTTGAAATATAAGAAGCCTGTTTGAATTATGAGAAAGCCTGTGGAGGAAGAGCGGGATGAATCGGGAAATTGTAATAGGAAATAAGAAGATCGGCGAGGAATCACCTGTTTTTGTGATCGCGGAGATGTCAGCCAATCATGGAATGGATTTTAACAGGGCTGTGGCGATCATGCAGGCGGCAAAGGACGCAGGGGCGGATGCGATCAAGATCCAGACCTATACCCCGGACACCATTACGCTAAACTGCGACGATCCCTGTTTTCAGATCACCCAGGGAACCATCTGGGACGGCACCACCCTTCATAAGCTGTATGAAACGGCCTATACTCCCTGGGAATGGCAGCCGAAGCTAAAAAGTATCGCGGAAGAAATGGGGCTGATCTTTTTTTCTTCCCCCTTCGATCTGACCAGCGTGGATTTCCTGGCGGACATGAATGTGCCGGCGTATAAGGTGGCGAGCTTTGAGATCAACGACATTCCCTTTATCCGTAAGATCGCCCGGAAAGGCAAGCCCATTATTATGTCCACGGGAATTGCGTATCTCTCTGATATCGAACTGGCGCTTCAGACCTGCAGGGAGGAAGGCAATGAGAATGTAATCCTGTTAAAATGCAGCTCCGCTTACCCTGCCCCTTATGAAGATATTAATCTGAGAACCATTCCCTCCATGAAGGAGACCTTCAACTGTGTGGTGGGACTATCAGATCACACCCTTGGAACGGCGGTGGCCCAGGCGGGCGTGGCTGTGGGGGCAAAGGTGATCGAAAAGCACCTGACTTTAAGGCGGTCCGACGGCGGCCCGGACGCCGCTTTTTCCATGGAGCCTCAGGAATTTAAGGAAATGGTGGACAATATCCGCATCATAGAGAAGGCTCTGGGGAAAGTGACCTACGACCTGACGCCGAAGCAGAAGGCCAGCAGAGACCATGCCAGATCTTTATTTGTGGCGAAGGATATGAAGGCAGGGGATATTTTTACGCCGGAAAATCTCCGGTCCGTGCGTCCCTCCTGCGGCCTGCACACAAAATACTATGAGGAGATCCTGGGCAAACGGATCAGAAAGGACGCAAAGCTGGGGACTCCCATGAGCTGGGAATTGGTGGATTTTGATGGAACAGCTGAGTAAAGGATATCAGTATTTTTTCCGGGCGGACGGCAATGAAAAAATCGGTGCGGGGCATTTGATGAGGTGCCTTACCATCGCGGACGCCCTGGCAGAAGCGCTGGGCGGCCGGGAGAAAATCTGTTTTTTGACATCGGATGAGCGGTCGCGCGCTCTGGTATCGGAAAAGGGATTTCACGGGGTGAGCCTTGGAACGGACTGTACCCGGATGGAGGAGGAACTGCCCCGGCTGAAAGAATTTTTCCGAAAGGAAGAGGTGTTCCGGGAAGAAGGCTGTCTGCAGCCGGAAGCGGCGCAGAGACGTATTCTGGCGGACAGCTATTTCGTCACAGACCTGTACCTGTCTGCCTTAAAGGAATTCGGCCAGGTGTGGCTGCTGGATGATACGGCGGAGCGTTCCTTTCCAGCGGATGCGGTGATCAATTATAATCTGTACGCTTCCCCTGAAAGATATGAGGAATTATATGCCCATACTGCCACCCGATATTATGTGGGCGGTTCCTATGTGCCGGTTCGTCCTCAGTTCCTGGAAGGCGCTTATGAACTTCGGGAACAGGTGCAGGATGTCATGATCACAACCGGGGGCGGCGACAGCCGGAATATCGCTCTTCAGGTACTGAAGGCTATATGGAGGGAAGGGCTTCACTACCATGTGGTGGTCGGCGGTT
Source organism: uncultured Acetatifactor sp. (assembly GCA_947589075.1). Lineage (GTDB taxonomy): Bacteria > Bacillota > Clostridia > Lachnospirales > Lachnospiraceae > Acetatifactor. The sequence goes on along the minus strand of CANQBS010000003.1, from coordinate 56,699 downwards.
TCAGTCCCCATATTCAGGAGTGGAAGAACCTGGAAAAAACCTGCCCGCGGATCCATGTCCATGTAAATGTCTCAGATATGGCGGGACTGATGAGAAAATGCGATCTGGCGGTTACGGCAGGAGGAAGCACTGTTTATGAACTGGCTGCGGCAGGGGTCCCTTTTTTGTGTTTTTCCTATGCGGAAAACCAGGAACTGCTGACAGAATTCATCGGGAAAGAAAAGATCGGGGCATTTGCGGGAAGCTGCCATAAAGAACCTGATGGGACGCTGTATAAGCTGGCAAAGCTTTTTGATCTGTTGTGCGGGGATCCTGTAAAAAGACTGTCATACAGCAGGACGGCAAAGCAGTTGATCGACGGGAAGGGCGCGTACCGCATTTCCAGGCTTTTGACAGAGGGAATGCAGTGATTTCCTTTATGATCCGAAATGGCTAAGATCCGAGGAGGTATGGCAATGAAGAATCCGGAACAGGCGTGGATATGGATAAAGTCGCATATAAAGCAGGAGTGGAAGACTGCCTTTGGATCGGCGGTCCTGTTTGGCCTGCTCATTCATATGCCCATGCTTTTATCGGATATCCCCAATCATGACGGATTGGACAGCATGTATTTCGATCAGAATATGATCACCTCCGGCAGATGGTTTTTGACGGTGGCCTGCGGGTTCTCTTCCTATTACACCCTGCCCTGGGTGATAGGGCTGATAGCGATTTTGAATCTGGCCCTGGCAAGCGCTGCCCTGACGGAATTTCTGGAGATAAAAAGCAGGATCAGTATCATACTGGTCAGCGGTCTTCTGGTTTCCTTTCCGGCGGCTGCCTCCACCTTTGCTTATGTATTCACCATGGACGGTTATATGCTGGCGCTGTTTCTGGCGATCCTGTCCGTGCTTCTGACGGCAAGGTTCCGGCGGGGCTTCCTGGGCGGCATGGTCTGTCTTGCTCTGAGCATGGGAACCTATCAGGCATATTTGCCCTTCGCGGTACTGCTTTCCCTTTATGGGATCCTGATGTTAGCCATGTCAGAGCTTTCCCTGAAAGAGAAACTTCAAAGAGGGATGAAGTACCTGTATATGGGAGTGCTGGGAATTATCCTTTATTATGCGGTGCTTCGGGTTCTCCTTGTGATTCAGGGAAAGGTTCTGGATGATTATCAGGGAATCAATGGAATGGCCTCTCTGGGAGAAAAAGGATTGTTTTCGGTTATAAAGTCCATGTATGGAGACTTTTTTGCTTTTACGTTTAAGGGAAATGTATTATATCACAATATTTTTTCTATCGCTGGGGTTATGATCTTATCCGGCTTGACGCTCCTTGTCCTGGTGCGCCTTGCCCTCCGCAAAAAATGGTGGAAAAGCATTTGGTTTTATCTGATCCTCCTTTTGGCGGCAGGAGGGGTCCCGGCAGCCGCCAATGTGATCCTGCTGGTATCGCCGGATGTAAATTATCATCTTTTAATGCGTTATCAGTGGGTGCTGTTTTTGATCCTGATGATAGCTTTTTTGTCCCGTAACGGCTTCGGGTCCGCATCCGGAGAAGAGACTGGGGCAATCCCTTCAGACCAGGGCAGGGAAAGGGAGAGACAAAAGCTTGGGATTTCGGACACCGCAGGAGCCCTGGGATGCTGGCTCATGCTGGCAGCGGCGGCGGTACTGATCTTAAATTATGCCGTAACAGACAATATCGCCTATTCTAACCTTGCAAAACGTTATGAAAAGACGTATGCTTATTGTGTGCGCCTGCTGGACCGCATCGAACAGACGGAAGGCTATTATCAGGGAATTCCCATTGCGATGATTGGCGTAGTAGGGGATGAGGAATATCCCCCTACCGATATCACAGGCTCAGTTACGTCAGGAATGATCGGAATCCCGGGAGATTCTTTATTGTACCGGGGAGAGAATTATCAGAGGTTCATTCAAAATTATCTGGGGGCAACCTTAAATATTTTGCCGCCGGAGGCCATGGCGGAAGCTTATTATGCAGAATTTTACAGGAAGATGGGAAGCTTCCCGGCTGCGGATTCCATTCAGATCGTTGATGGGATCATGTATATCAAGACGGAAAATATGGAATGATGGGGGTCGTTATGTCATTATTATCGGTGGTACTTCCTTCCTATAATGAGGAACAGAATGTTCCGAATACAGTGCGCGTATTGTCCGACTGCCTGACAGAAGCAGGAATCGATCACGAATTGATCTTTATCAGCGACGGCTCCAGGGACAACACCTATCAGGAGATCCAAAAGGCTGCCCGGGAGAATCCGCGGGTGAAGGGAGTGGAGTTCTCCCGTAATTTCGGGAAGGAAGCCAGCATATTTGCTGGACTTCAGATCGCGTCGGGGGACGCGGTGGTGGTCATGGACTGCGACCTGCAGCATCCGCCGGAGGTGATCCTCCAGATGTGGAAGCTCTGGCAGGAAGGCTACGAAGTGGTAGAAGGCATTAAAAGCAGCAGGGGAAAGGAAAGCCTTGCCCATAAGCTGTCGGCGGGATTGTTTTACCGGGTCATAAGCGGACTGATCAAAATGGATATGAATGCTTCTTCGGATTTTAAGCTGTTGGACAGGAAGGTTGTGGACGTACTGACCGCGCTGCCGGAACGGAATACATTCTTTCGGGCGCTGTCCTTCTGGGTGGGTTTCCGCACTGCGTCCGTAAAATATGAGGTACAGGAGAGAAAATTCGGAACAAGCAAATGGTCTGCCTGGAGCCTGATGAAGTACGCGGTCAGGAACGTGACTTCTTTCAGCACCCTGCCTCTGCAGATGGTGACGGTCATGGGAGTCGTTTCCATTTTATTCAGCGTGGCTCTGGCGATTCAGACCATGGTGAGATTCTTATCCGGAACAGCGGTGGAGGGCTTCACTACCGTGATCCTGCTTGTGCTGATCATCGGCGGATTTATTATGATCAGTCTGGGGATCATCGGCCATTATATTGCCAGAATTTATGAGGAAGTGAAGGGACGCCCGAAGTTTATCATCAGCAAAGCGACGGATAATATCAAAGGAAATGTTACCGGAGACTGGCATGGGATCTGAGGGAGGTGAGGCAGCAATGGCGCCGGGTAAAAAGAGACTGGCCAATATAGAGCTTTTGCGTATCCTGGCGATGCTCATGGTCACGATGCTGCATTATCTGGATAAGGGCGGCGTCCTGCCGGATCTTACCGGCAGCCTCGGGCCGAACGGCTATGCGGCATGGGTCCTGGAGCTGCTGTCCATTGTGGCGGTGGATATTTATATGCTGATCAGCGGTTTCTTTCTGGTGGAATCAGGCTTTAAAACGAAGCGTCTGGTTCAGCTCATATGTCAGGTGCTGTTTTACAGTCTCCTGATCCCTTTGGCGTCAATGGCCTGCGGGATCCTGGATCCTTCACAACTGACGCTCTACCAGATCCTTTATTATGTATTTCCAGTTCAGATGGTTCACTATTGGTTTATCACCGCATATGTAACCATGTATTTATTTTCTCCGATCCTTTGCGTTGCGGTGAAGGGAATGAAGAAGGAACAGCTCCGTCTGGTGATAATTCTGCTGTTGTTGTTTTTATCCGTCAGTAAGTCTGTGATCCCCGTGCAGCTTACAATGGATAATCTGGGATACGACGGGCTCTGGTTCATATGTGTTTATCTGGTAGCTGCCTATCTGCGGCTGTACGGTATGGAGGAGCTGAAAGAAAAAAAACTGGCGCAAAAAGGGTTTTTATTGTATTTCATCCTGAGTGCCGCAATGTTCTGCCTCACGTTTTTTATTCGGTTCCTGTATATGAAAACGGGTAAATTCGGATATTTTATTACCACTGTATGCGGATATAATCATATTCTGACGCTTCTGGCGGCGGTATGCCTGTTCGTGGGCTTTTATAACTGGAAGATCAGGGAAGGCGTTCTATCCCGGATCATTCTGCGCATCGCCCCCTATTCTCTTGGAGTTTATCTGCTGCAGGAGCATTGGGAGATCCGTACTCTGTGGCCCTCCTGGCTCGGGGCGTCGGCAGGGGGCAGCGCGGCGGTATTCTGCGCAAGATGCCTGGGTTCGGTGATTTTGGCCTTTGGGATCGGGATTTGCGTGGATATGCTGCGGGGGGCGCTGTTTGCTTTAATAGGACGCCTGGCTTTGTGCAGGAGAATAAATGATTTCTTTTGCAGGATAGATGAACTGCTGCCGGATCAGAAAGGAAAATAGGATGCTTCAGGAAAAAATGCAGGGCTGGAAGGGGCTGTATGGCTGGTGCGAAAGGGTTATTTTCCCCGCTATCCTGCTTTTATACCCTCTCAGGCATATTTTTGTAGGGGCGGAATGGTGGGATACAGGATATAATTACGGAAATTTTCAGTATATGGACCGGATGGATCCCATGTGGGTATTCAGCACCTACCTTGGGAATGCCCTGGGAAACCTGTTTACCAGGCTGCCCCTTGGAAATCGTATGCTGGGGCTGAATCTTTATACAGGGCTGCTGGTGAGTCTGATGGCGCTGGCGGGATATTATTTTTTTATCAGGAAAGTAAGGATTCCTTCTTTATTCGCCTTTGCAGGGGAGCTTCTGGCCCTGAATCTGTGCTGGTGTCCCACGGCCTTATTGTATAATTATCTGACCTATTTCCTGTTCGGAATAGGAACGGCAGTGTTGTATTGCGGCCTGGCGGAGGATAAGAAGCAATATCTGGTGCTGGCGGGGATCTGTCTCGGCGTCAATGTGTTCGTCCGGTTCCCCAATCTGGCGGAAATGGGAATGATCGCAGGGGTCTGGGCGTATGGATTCCTTTGCAGGAAGAAAGGAAGGGCTGTTCTGGCGGAAACCCTTTGGTGTATCCTGGGATATGCGGCGGGCGCCGGTCTGTGCCTGGGGTATTTGTCTCTTCGATATGGCTTTGGGGAATATGTGAGCGCCATCAGGCGTTTGTTTGAGATGCCTTCGGAAGCCCCGGGGTATACCTTATACTCCATGATATATTCTCAGATGATCGATTATAAGCAGAATCTGATCTGGCTGGGATATCTTGTATTTTTTGTTTTTCTGGGCGTCCTGGGATTTGCGGTTTTGGCAGGCAGGCTGGAAGGACTGAAAAAATTTGGTTATGTGGTGTGTGTATTCCTGGGATTCTATTATCTAATGATGAGGAATATGTTTAATCTGAAATACATCACGAAGCTCAGTGTGTTTCATTGGGGAGCCTTTCTGCTGACTGCCACCCTTCTGATCGGTCTCGTAACAATACTGCGGCCCGGGGCCGAACGAAGGGATAAGCTGATGCTGGGGCTGGGGATGCTGGTGATACTGATCACCCCTTTCGGCAGCAATAATCACCTGTATTCCAGCATTAATAACCTGTTTTTCGTAGCGCCGTTTACGTTGTGGATGATATGTCGGTTTTTAAAATGGCTTCCCGGAGGGCTATGGATAACCGGGAGGGGCGTTCAGAAGGAGGATGCGGTACAGAGGGAGGATACGGCGCAGCAGAAGGGCAGGAGGATTTTGATATCCTTTTTCCCGGTGAAGGCAATGATCCTTTGCATGTTATTGGTGTTGGGGATCCAAAGTATGGGATTTGGCATCCGGTATGTATTTTCGGAAGCCAACGGGGGAGAAAATCTTCACACAAGGATAGAAGAAAATGAGGTGCTCCAAGGAATCTATACTTCTCCTGACCGCGCGGAGATCATCCGGTCCATTTCTTCCTATGTGACTGAAAACGGACTGACCGGGAAGGAGGTTATTTTATACGGAATGATCCCGTCGATGTCCTATTATCTGCAAATGCCCTTTGCCATTACTTCCTGGCCGGATCTTCTGTCTTATAATTACAGTGTGATGGCGGAGGATCTGCAGGAAATCGCGGCGGACATCGCGGAAGGAAAAAGAGAACCTCCGGTGATGCTTTTGGAGATCGGGCTTAAGGGGGCGGTTGACGGTGAAGAAACCGCAGAAGATGCAAAATTCTCTCTTTTGCTTGACTGGATAAAACAGTATGATTATGAGATCACTTTTGAAAATGAGAAATTTATATTATTACAGAGCGCCGGATGAGCGCGGAAAAGAGGCAGAGTATGAAGATTAATTTTAATGTACCGCCCTATACGGGACACGAGATGGAGTATATCCGTCAATGTGTGGAAAACCAGAAAATATGCGGGGACGGCCCCTTTACGAAAAAGTGCAATGAGTGGATCGAGCAGAAAATGGGGACGGCGAAATGTCTGATGACCACATCCTGTACCCACGCCACGGAGCTGGCCGCAATGCTGGCTCAGATCCAGGAAGGCGATGAGGTGATCATGCCGGCCTATACCTTTGTGTCAACTGCCAATGCATTTGTCCTCAGGGGCGGGGTGCCGGTCTTCGTGGATATCCGCCCGGACACCATGAACCTGGATGAAAATCTGATCGAAGCCGCCATTACAGAGCGCACGAAGGCCATTGCGCCCGTTCATTATGCAGGGGTTGCCTGCGAGATGGACAAGATCATGGAGCTGGCAAAACGTTATCATTTGATGGTCATTGAGGATGCCGCCCAGGGAGTAATGTCTTATTATAAAGGGAAAGCTCTGGGCACCATCGGAGATTTCGGCTGCTACAGTTTCCACGAGACCAAGAATTACAGCATGGGGGAAGGCGGCGCCCTGCTCATAAAGGATCCTAAATATGTGGAGGATGCGGAGATCATCCGGGAGAAGGGAACGAACCGCAGCAAGTATTATCGCGGACAGATCGATAAATATACCTGGATTAATTTCGGTTCCTCCTATTTGCCCAGCGACATGAATGCGGCCTATCTCTATGCCCAGCTGGAGATGGCGGAGGAGATCAACGATGCCCGCCTGAAATGCTGGAACCGTTATTACGAGAACCTGGAAGGGCTTGCCCGGGCAGGAAGGATCGAACTTCCCGTGGTGCCGGAGGGATGTGTGCACAATGCCCATATGTTTTATATTAAGGCGAAGGACATTGAGGAAAGGACTGCTTTAAAGAGTTTTCTGGCAGAAAAGGATATCCTGGCGGTCTTCCATTACATTCCTCTTCATACTGCTCCCGCGGGAATGAGATTCGGCAGGTTCCATGGCGAGGATAAATATACGACGAAGGAAAGCGAGAGACTGCTGCGGCTGCCGCTGTATTACAGCCTGACCCTGGATCAGGTGGATTACATTTGCGATATGGTGAAGGAATTTTATTGTTAAGGAGTAAGTCGGGAGGCTTCAGCGGCTATATTTAATCGGAAGAGAAGCAAAATTATGGATCGGATCCCATGGCTTGTTCTTGGTCTGGTTTTTCTGATGCTTGTTTTTTTAATCTGTTTTATCTGGAGACCTGGCTGGATTCCGATATGGCAGCGGAAATGATCTTTTCAAAACTGCTGGCTGAAGAGGGAAAATGGCTGGCTACGGAGAGCTGGTATTATTCTACGGAGTTCAGAGTACTGTATACCCAGATTTTAATGGAGCCTCTGTTTTACTGTTTCTTCCATTTTCCGAAACGTTTCTCACCCATATGCAGATGGGAAACACCTATATGTGGCATTTGCTTTTGATCTGTTTTATATTTGGTCTGTTTCTGCGGCTGAGTGAAAATGCTGCGGCGCAGGAAGGCGCAAAAAACAAATATCAAAAGGCGAAAAAGACGGCAATGCTTTTCTGTTACTTCCTTTTAAGTTTGATCTGCGGTCTGTCTGGCGTCCGTTATCTTTTGGCGCTGCAGGTGCCTCTTGTGCTGACGGCGGCGGTCATTGCGGAAAAATATGACTTTCAAACTTATGAAGTGACCAATTTCATCAGCGTATATCAGGGCGTTTCCCTGGAACGCCAACATTATGACAGAACTGACAAACGGTGCGGTGGAGATTGCTAATGTGGATAAGCTGGATCAGCTGAATTTCTTTTACTGGTCCAGCCCTAAGAAATACTATGAAGAGGAGCATATCGGCAAGGTATTTCTTTTGCTGACCGCCGAAGAGCGGGAGGAATATGCCCGGGAGCCGGTGATCCGAGAAGGACAGCCTGTCTATGAGGATGGGTCTTATGTTGTGTATCACTTTGAGGATGCGTCCCTTTGGGAAAATTATCGTGAGAGGAAGCTGAAAGAGGATTGAGAGCGGCATCGGATGAAAATAAGGCGGATAGTGCATGGAATGAAAAAATCAGGAAGCTTTCTTTCTGGTTTTCACAGTATGCTTTACAGATTCTGGTTTTGGCGCTCGTAACAGTGGTGCAGCTTTTCTTTATTTCCCAAAAGGAAGGTTACCATATGGACGAGCTTTTGAGCTATGAACTGTCAAACGCCCAGTTCAATCCCTGGATCGTGCCCACACAGCCGCAAGGGCGTCTGGCAAAGCTTTATCAAAACGAAATACAGGGGGATTCTCTGACAGAAACAATGGGAAATCTCTGGAGACTGACGGAAGACGTGCTTCGAAACAGGGGAAACAGCCTGGTGGCAGGTTATCAGGCAGACGTTTATGAGGAGCCTGTCTGGATCAGCGGAAAAGAGTTTCATGATTATATTACGGTGGAAGAGGATGCCTTCAATTACTTATCCGTTTATTTTAACGTGAAGGACGATAATCATCCGCCCCTTCATTTTATGGTGCTGCATACCATCTCTTCTCTGGTGAGAGGGAAGATCCTTCCCCTTATGGGCTGTTCCATAAATCTGATATGTGTTCTGGGATGCTGTATTCTGCTGATGAAGCTGGGGAAGCGCCTGGGGCTGGAAAAGGCCGGTCTGGCATCAGCCGTCCTTTATGGTCTGTCATCGGGAGCTATCGCAACGGTTCTGCTGACCAGAATGTATGGGATGATGACTTTCTGGTGTGTGGCAGACTTTTATCTTCATATCAAAAAATGGCAGGAAAAAGAGTGGACCACAAGGAACCGTCTGCTGATCCTTGTGACTGTTATGGGCTTTTGGACCCAGTATTTTTTCCTGTTTTACTGTATCGGTCTGGCTGCCGTAGTGGTCTTTTTGTTTTGCAGGGATCGGAATTGGAAAGCTTTGAGGGGATATATCCGCTCAATGATCATTGCTGCCGTCATTGGACTCGCTGTTTTTCCCTTTGCTGTGTCGGATGTGTTTTCCAGCGGAAGGGGTGTGGAAGCCTTGGAGAATCTGCGGAATGGTTTGAAGGGGTATGGTACGAGATTGTGGAATTTCGGGAAGATCCTGGCGTCTGGAATATTGGGAATGGAAGCAAATGGGTGGATACTGGCCGCAGCGCTTTGCCTGGCGTCAGGAGTCGTTCTTGTTCTGATACACAGGAGAACTTTTGAAAAGGAAGAAGAAAAAAATCTTGCCGGAATGCTTTTGGTCCCAGTCTGTATTTATTTTTTCCTGGCAGCGAGAATGTCGCCTTATATGGTAGATCGTTATATTATGGCTCTTTTTCCCTTCGCTGTGCTGGGGATGACTCTTCTGCTCTGGAAAATAGTTGAAAAGATATCGGCCGGGGTCTGGATATTCGGAGCCCTTATCGCTGTCCTTTGCTTTTTCAATGTATGCGGTTATTCGGGTGAATACTTGTATAAAGGATATGAAAAACAGCTGGAGATTACGAAAAAAGTCACAGAGGAATATAGTGGGCTGCCCTGCATTTGTATTTATGAAGGCGCAGGATATTATGAAAATTTAGTGGAATTTACCTGTTATCGGGAGACTCTGCTGCTTACTCCGGAAGAATTGTGCCATAGGAAGGACAAGGCTTCCGTTTCAGAAAAGGAACAGGTTGTAGTGCTGGTAAAAAACACGGGAGAAGAAACCGAGAATGCGGTGCTGGAAAAAATTTTAGAGGAAGAATATGGACTAAAGAAAAAAGACATATTGCTTTCCCGGGAGGAATCTCCTTATGGAGATTTGCTCATACTGTTTGGAAAGTAGTGCGGATAATGGAGATGAAAAAGGGGTTATAGAGATTGGATTGAATGGAAACGAGGTATAAGCCGTGGCTGTTTTGATCATATGGATGTTTGTGATACCGGCTTTCGTAGGGAATATTCCGGCAGCCGGTATGGGAAAAGAGAAAAATGACCCGATCTTTAAATGGGTAATGGGACAGATCTTTCTGTGGGCGCTCTTTCAGCTGGTGTGTATTCCATTTATCATCTTCCGGCCGGTATTGTCGGATATGCTCATAGTGTATGTTGTGCTGACTGTGGTTTTGCTGCTGTGTTCTCTGGGCGTGTGCACTCGCTCCAGGCTGCGATTGAAGGCTGTTGAAAACTCTGATCTTGTTTTGCAGGGTTCTTCCAAGAACAAAAGTCGCCTGCATTACATTTTCTGGGGACTTTTTTTCCTGCTGCTGGCGTTTCAAATGATACAGGCGGTGAGGCTGGCATTCAGCGACGGAGATGATGCTTATTATGTCGCTGAAGCTACGGCGGCAGAAGAAAGCAATAAGCTTTATTCCTTTTTGCCATATACAGGAGAAACCACTGAACTGAATGCAAGACATGGACTGGCGCCGTTTCCCATTTGGATCGCTCTTCTTGCCAGATTATCAGGGATTCCTTCTGTAACAGTGGCTCATGTGGCGGTTCCCCTCATGCTGATTCCTATGGCTTATGGAATTTTTTACCTGATAGGCTGTAAACTGTGGGATAAAAGGGAAGAAAAACTTCCTCTTTTTCTGGTCTTTACGGAAATTCTCGTAATATTCGGGAGTTATTCCGCATATACGGCGGAGCGGTTCCTGATCGTCAGGAGCAGGCAGGGAAAGGCGGTTTTGGGCAGTATCATCATTCCGGCTATTTTTTTCCTGCTTTTTCAGATCCTGGAAAGGATTCAGAAACAAAAGAAGGTGGAAGGGATGCTCTGGCTTCTTTTGACTGCAGCGGTAACGGCAGGCTGTCTCTGCAGCACACAGGGGGCGGAGCTGTCCTGTATCCTGTTAGGGATAACGGGAATGTGTGGCTGCATCTGTTATCGCCGGTGGAAGCTGCTGATACCTGTACTGCTCAGCTGCCTTCCGGCACTATGCTATGCCGCCCTGTATTTTTATTTCAATAATTAGACGTTCCCTGGCGGAAAGGGGAAATTTTGATGAGATCTCTTGAAATGTTTCGTGAGTTTATGGGAAATGGACTGATCGTAGGCTGGTATTTGTTATCTGTGATTTACCTGCTGCTTCAGGAAAAAAGAAAGCATGTGCGGATCCTGTTTGTATATGTTCCCTGTATTCTGTTGCTGCTTTTTTTTAATCCCGTATTTGCCTGGTTTATAGGCTTAATGGAAGAAATCTATTGGCGTCTTTTGTGGCTGCTGCCGATTACCATGACCATAGCGTATGCGGCGGTTCATATATGCGGAAGAGCCAGGGGAAACGCCCGCATCCTGACGGCAGTGGTCTGTATGATCCTGTTGGTGCTGTCAGGCAGTTATGTTTATCGGTCTTCGGGGATCGTAAAAGCGGAAAATGAGTATCATGTGCCCCAGACGGTGGTGGATATATGCGACGCCATCATCATTCCGGGAAGAGAGGTGAGAGCGCTTTTCCCGGATGAGATGCTCTATTATGTGCGTCAATATACTGCCCTGGTCCGTATGCCCTACGGCCGTGAAATATTCGGATGGGGCAGTGATGAATTAAGCAATCTTATGCACCAAGAAACCGTAGATGTGTCCTCTCTTGCAAAGCTTGCCAAGGAATATCAGTGTCATTATGTGATCCTTCCGAAGGAAGATAAATTTGAGGGGAGTCTGCTGGATTATGACTATATCCTCTTCGATACAATAGACGGGTATCGGATATATAAGGATACAACGATGAATTTTGACGTGGTATTTTAAAAATGGGGCGGCGGTCCAGGCAGCGCAATCCAAAAGAGCGTCTGTCCAAAGTGGCAGCAGACGCCCATCGGGGCGGCAAACACCCAATGGGGCGGCAAACACCATCACCTGAAAGCAGGTGTGATGATCGGTGGTTATGGAAGGAAGCTATAATAATTTAACGCATACAGAAAACGCTCCGCGACCAGCTTTCTCCCTTCTACATTTAAGTGAAGGTTATCCTTCAGATATTTTTGGGCAATATCTTCGTGAATCGTACCATATAAATTATCCAAAAAAGTGACGCCATGCACGACGGCAGAATTCCCTTCCATGCTCATATAGGAAGAAAGAGGGAAGTCTGAGTATCGGTAGGTTTCACTGTTTTCGTATTTCCCTTCTTCGTTTACTGCATAGGCAAAGGTCGGGGACAAGACGATAATGCGGATATGGGGATATGTTCTCTGGATCATTTCAATTCCAGCACTCAGATTGCCTGAGAAGGAGTTAATATCCACCAGGTTTTCGGGGTTGTGGGCCGGGCGGCCTGCCAGGTAATCGCTGGCATCGTACATGATAGCCAGAACGTCAACGGTATTAAAGTCGATGGATAAGAGGGTATTGTAGATTTCCTTCCCTTCCGCTGAAAGGGAATCCCCCATTTCCTCAAAGGTTTCCTGATAAAGGTGTTTTAAACCTCGTTCCTCGGAATGGTATGGGGACATTTCATTTGCCGCACAGAAACTGTAAACCAGCCAATAAAAATTAAAAACATCTTTGGGAGCATAGGTAATAGAGGATCCCTCGGCGGCCAGGTAAGAGTCCTCGATCGCACAATTATAAACGACAGCGTCGGCCTGTCTTGCTATGATGTTGGCGAGATTGTCCTCGGAATCTCTGTCGTCTGCAAAAGGAGAATTTCCCATAGTGACTATAGTGGTGATGCCGTCGTCTTTTGCCTTTTGTTCCTCTGATAAGATAAGGGGTACGATGTTGTCGGATATATCGGCAATGTATTCTTGATCCTCATAATCGTCAGGATTGATCCTGACGCCGTAATTCAGGATACGCCAGATGATCAAACCAACGACGATCAAAATGACTCCTGTAAATACAAAATGCCAGTTTATTTTTGAAATGATTTTTTTTAGATCCATTTTTTTGTTATCCATGTATTGGTAAATATCCTTCCTTTTCATTCAAAACATTCCTGAAAAAGCTCTTGAAAATATAATGATATTTTACTATTATGTGACAGGAATGTCCAGATTATTTGAAAATTTAAGAATTTCTGAATAATTAGACGAATTACTTGAAGTCTGTGCGGGGGGATGTTATAATGTTACAAATTTATTAACAACCCGATATTGATATGAGAGGAAGAAAAATGAGTAAATTGCTGAGGCGAAAAGGCGGAAAAGAAAAAGCATCTGTTATGAATTGGGAAGATTTTGTCGATGCAGGCGACCGGGATAATGGCCTGGAAGACGTGGCTTCGGATGGATTTTCAGCAGAATCCCCGGAGGAATATGAAGAAGACCCGGTGGTATATTATGCAGAAGAAGGGGAATTCGCAGAAGGATCCGAGGAGGAATTTGAAGAAGAACCCGAAAGGGAATTTGGAGAGGAGCCCGAGGAGGAATTTGAGGAAGAACCTGAAGAATTTGAAGAAGGTTATGAAGAATTTGAGGGAGATTTTGAAGAAGAGCCGGAAGCAGAATTGCCTCAGTATTTCATAGATGAAACAGGAGAAGAGGATTCATCGTATGATTTTACGGAGGATGAGGGCGTTTATTTTGCTGGGGAAGCTTATGAGGATTATGAGGATCCGGCAGATGCAGATTATGCAGAAGAACAGGGAGAAGAGGAGGTATCCGGGGAAAAGGATAAAAAGAATGTGTTTGCCCTGCTCTGGGCGCATATAGTACATATGGATACAATGGACAAGATCATTTCGGCTACGGGCATTATGATCCTGGTCGTAGCCCTGGTGGCGGGAAGCATTTATGCCAGTATGAGAATCGCGTCGGACCAGATGAAGGAGTTTGTCAGCGTCGGGTCTGCCCTGGCAGATGTTGTCCTGCCCGGTCAGGCCGGCCTTCTGGCAGTGGCGGATATGGAAGCCTCAAAGAAAGCGGCGGCAGAGGCCTTGGAGGAGGAGCTGCGGCGGCAGGAGGAAGCAAAGCAGCAGGAGCAAACGGAATATCACGAAGAAGAATACGTGAATGCCATCAGCGTTACCATGAAGCTTTCTTCCATTGAGAAGGATCTGAAGGTCAAATTTGTCAATAAAAAATCAGGAAAGCTGATTTCCAACGTGCCTTTTTCGGTTGAAGTGAAGAATGCCAAAGGGAAAAGCGTTACCTGGACAGACGACGATCTGGATGGGATCATTTATCAGATCGATCTGGAACCGGGAAAATACTCTGTGACAGTTCTGCCGCTGGAAAATGAAAAATATAAGAATTATGAACTGCCTTCGGCAGCCCAGTCTGTTGAGGTGAAGAAGGAAATCGTATATGAAAAGGTGGATGTCTCTGATGAGGTAAAGGACGAAACGGATGTGGATGTGTCAAATGAAGAGACAAAACCCCACGAAGACGTACCCGAGGAAACCATGAAGGATACTGTGGAATGGGTGGAGAGTACCCAGATCCCAGGCGGTTTCCAGGAAATCAAGAAAGAAAATATAAAGGCGCCCGGAGAAAATCTTGCCTTTTCCGGGAGTGGAAATGTGCGCAGCCTGGCATCGGAAGGTGAGCCGCTTGTGATATCCGGATTGTCTTCCGCCGCAGTATCTGTCAATTTAAGCAAAAATGAGCTTACCCTTGGAGTCGGAGGGGAAGGGACAGAGAGCTTTATCCTTACTGCAGAAGTTCAGGGTCAGGGAACAGGCGAAGGCAAATGGAGAAGCGAAAAGCCTGAGATTGCCGAGGTGTCTTCTTCGGATGGCACAAGTGTAACGCTGACCGCAAAGGCCGAAGGGGAGACAGATATCGTTTATTCGGTGACAGAGACGGTCAGCGGAGGAGATACAAAAGTTACAGAAGGCCGCTGCCATGTGAAGGTGGTAAAGCGTCAGGTTCAGCTGGACCAGTCCGCCGTGTCTGTCTATGTCGGTTCTGCGGTTACTGTTAATATAACGGCAGTTCAGGGGGACGGGGCAGCTGAAGTATCTGCAGAATCCTCTGCCGCTGCGGCATCTGTCTCCCTTAATGATGCCAAGAACGTTTTGACCATTCAGGGGCAGGCGGCCGGTTCTGCTGCGGCAACAGTGCATTACAGGGTGAACGGGGCAGATTACAAAGCAGTCTGTAACATAACTGTGCTTGTTGATCCCAAAACGGATAAAACCACGGAATTAAAGGATACCCAGGGCAATCCGGTGTATGTCCTTAAAAGTGAGGGGCTTTCCACGGATAATCCTGACAACTTCACGAAAGCTGTTTCTGCCGATTATTATACCAACAAAAAATTCTATATTATGGTGGGAGTAAAGTATACCGGCTGGCAGACGATAGACGGGAAGACATATTATTATAATAAAGACGGTGTCCCTGTGACGGGAGAGCAGGTGATCAAAGGGGCAAGCTATCATTTTGATTCTCAGGGCGCATTGATCACGAATTCCGGAACCCTTGGAATCGATGTGTCCAAGTGGAACGGCACCAAGATTGACTGGAAAGCCGTGAAAAACTCAGGCATCAGCTTCGTGATCATCCGCTGCGGATACAGAGGATATGGTTCCGGTGTCCTGGTGGAGGATCCTACTTATGAGGCGAATATAAAAGGCGCTCTTGACGCCGGACTGAAGGTTGGCGTTTATTTCTTTACCCAGGCGGTTAATCAGAAAGAGGCGGTGGAGGAAGCTTCCATGGTTCTGGAGCAGGTGAAAAATTATAGAATATCCTATCCCATCTTCCTGGACGTGGAGCACAGCGGCGGTAAAAATGGAAGGGCGGACAATATCAGTAAGGAAGCCAGAACTGAGATATGTAAGGCCTTTTGTCAGACAATTCAGAACGGGGGATATACGGCAGGTATTTATGCGAATAAAACCTGGCTGACCACCATGATCGATACGCCGAGCCTGAGCGCGTATAAAATCTGGCTTGCGCAGTATGCGTCCCAGCCCACCTATACGGGAAAATATGATATGTGGCAGTACCAGTCTACGGGAAGCGTGAGCGGGATCAACGGCAATGTTGATATGAACTGGAGCTATCTGGGATATTGATATTTTTCCTGTTATTTGGTATACTGATGAAAGGGAAAGGAGTCCTTTTAACATGAGAACTTATCTGGTAACAGGGGGAGCGGGATTTATCGGTTCCAACTACATTCATTATATGTTCCGCAAATACGGAGACACCATAAAGATCATTAATGTGGATGCCCTGACCTATGCGGGGAATCTTGAGAACCTTAAAGACCTGGAGAAAAAAGAGAACTACATCTTTATCAGGGCAAATATCTGCGATAAGGAAGCCATTGAAAAGATTTTTGCGGAAAATGAGATAGACCGGGTAGTACATTTCGCGGCCGAGAGCCATGTAGACAGAAGCATTCGAGATCCGGAGATTTTTGTACAGACCAACGTGCTGGGCACCGCCGTCATGTTAAATTGTGCAAAGGCGGCCTGGGAACTTCCGGATGGCAGCTTTCAAAAGGACAAAAAGTTCCTTCATGTTTCGACGGATGAGGTGTATGGTTCTCTGGAGAAAGAGGGGGAATATTTCTGCGAGACGACCCCTTATGCTCCCCACAGCCCTTATTCCGCCAGCAAGGCCGGCTCGGATATGCTGGTGAAGGCATATATGGATACCTATCATTTCCCGGCCAATATTACCAACTGTTCCAATAATTATGGACCCTATCAGTTTCCGGAGAAGCTGATCCCTTTGATCATCAACAATGCTCTGCAGGGCAGGAAGCTCCCGGTTTACGGAGATGGGAAAAATGTACGGGACTGGCTTTATGTTGAGGATCATGCTAAGGCCATTGATATGGTACAGGAAAAAGGAAGGCTTTTTGAAACCTATAATGTGGGCGGCCATAATGAGAAGCAGAATATAGAGATCGTCAATATCATCATTGAGACCCTGCAGGAAATGCTGGAGGATTCTGACCCGAGAAAGGCGCTGGTGACCAGGGATCTGATCACTTACGTGGAGGACCGCAAAGGACACGACCGCAGATACGCCATTGCACCGGATAAGATTAAGGCACAGATCGGCTGGTATCCGGAGACTATGTTTAAAGACGGGATCCGCAAGACCATAAAATGGTATTTTGAGCATGAGGACTGGATGAAAAATGTGACCAGCGGGGATTACCAGAAGTATTATAATGAGATGTACGGCAGCCGGTAAACGGAAATGCGGCATCCTGCATGAGGACGTGTATAAAATACAAAAAGAAACTTGATTTTTGCCAAATGGGAACGGTTTTTGATCGTTCCCATTTGGTGAACATAGTTCTTCTTGGCAAATAAAAAAGGAGCGTGCACGGTTTGCACGGATGGAAAATATGAAGGGTATCATACTTGCCGGAGGCTCCGGAACCAGACTGTATCCATTGACAAAGGCCATTTCAAAACAGATCATGCCGGTATATGATAAGCCTATGATTTATTATCCTTTGTCTACTTTAATGCTTGCGGGGATCCGGGAGATCCTGATCATTTCCACGCCCCGGGATCTGCCTGTGTTTAAAGAGCTGTTGGGGGATGGAAGCCAGCTGGGAATGGAAATTCAATATGCGGTTCAGGAATATCCCAGAGGGCTGGCGGATGCCTTTATTGTGGGGGAAAACTTTATCGGAAAGGATAGGGTGGCTCTGGTCCTGGGGGATAATATTTTTTACGGACAGAGTTTTTCCAGGGTGCTTAAAGAAGCTGCCTCCAGAGAAAAGGGAGCTACGATTTTCGGTTATTATGTAAGGGATCCCAGGGAATACGGGGTTGTGGAGTTTGATGAAAAGGGCAGGGCGATCTCTATTGAAGAGAAGCCTCAGAACCCCAAGAGCAATTATGCCGTGCCCGGGCTTTATTTTTATGACAACGATGTGGTTGAGATCGCGAAAAATGTAAAGCCTTCTGCCCGGGGGGAAATCGAGATCACAAGCGTGAATAATGAGTATCTGAGGCGCGGGACCTTGTATGTGGAGACCCTGGGTAGGGGCTTTGCCTGGCTGGATACCGGCAATCACGATGCCCTGCTGGATGCGGCGGACTTTGTGGCGGCATTCCAGAAGAGACAGGGGCTTTATATTTCCTGTATAGAGGAGATTGCCTATAAACGGGGTTTTATTACGAAAGAGCAGCTTCTTGCCCTGGCGGAGCCCTTAATGAAGACCAATTATGGAAAATACCTGGTGGAAGTTGCAAATGGGCTGTAGTAAGCTTCAGAAAGAATGGGGAAGCTGCAGGATGAAGTGAGAGAATAGACGTTCAAGCTGTTTGTCGGCCGATATCGCGGGCCTGTCCGTGATAAGGGGGCATCATTGCGGAATGATTACCGGAAGAGGATAGGGAAATGGGACAGATTACAGTAGAAACCTGTGAAATTGAAGGCTTAAAGATCATTACTCCTGCGGTGCACAAAGACGCCCGGGGATATTTCATGGAGACCTATCAGTATAACGACTTTAAGGAGGCGGGAATTGATGTGGTCTTTGTGCAGGATAATCAGTCTGCTTCCGGGAAGGGAGTGCTGAGGGGTCTGCATTTCCAGAAACAGTTTCCCCAGGACAAGCTGGTAAGGGTGATCAGGGGAGAAGTGTTTGATGTGGCAGTGGATCTTCGGAAGGGTTCTCCTACTTTTGGAAAGTGGCACGGCGTGGTGCTGAGCGAGGAGAATAAGAAGCAGTTTTTTGTACCGAAAAACTTTGCTCATGGATTTCTTGTGCTGTCAGAATATGCGGAATTCTGTTATAAGTGCTCGGATTTTTATCATCCCAATGATGAAGGCGGGATCCTCTACAATGACCCCGATATTGGCGTGGAGTGGCCCATTCCTGAGGGGATGGAGCTGATCCTTTCCGACAAGGATAAAAAGCAGGGCAGCTTTCAGGCTTATTTGCAGCAGAAATAAATTGCCAGGACAGCTTATGTAAGCTGATTAGGAGCATCCATGAAAATAACGAAACGACATGGCGTCATCCTGTTCGGAGTATTGGCGGCGGTGATGGCGTCTATCATTATCTTTCATCATAATCCGGCGGCAGATCCGGAAGAAGAACTGCTGAAAAAGATCATATCCTGCACGGTCATTGCTGCGGGTTTTGTGATATTCGTCTGGAAATATGATAAGCTCACAGTTCTCCCAGCGGAGCTCTTTCAGAGCAGACATCTGATCTGGAAGCTGGCGAAAAATGATTTTAAGAAACGGTATGCAGGGTCTTATCTGGGAGCTGTCTGGGCTATGGCTCAGCCGGTAGTGACAGTAGCCATGTATTATATTGTATTTGATAAGGTAATGAACAGCGCTTCCACCGCCTTCCGGGATGGTGTGGAGGTGCCTTTTGTGTTATTTTTAACGGCGGGACTCGTCCCCTGGTTCTATTTCAGCGAGGCTCTGTCCAGCGGAACCAGCGCTCTGCTGGAATATAATTATCTCGTAAAAAAGGTTGTATTTAAGATCAGCATTCTTCCCCTCATTAAAATCATTGCCGCTACCTTTATTCATATTTTCTTTGCCGGGGTGCTGCTGATCGTGGCGGCCATCTATGGATATTATCCCACTGTTTATACAATTCAATTGGTCTATTACAGTTTTTGCCTGTTTGTGTTTGTGCTTGCCTTAAGTTATACTACCTGCTCGGTGGTGGTGTTTTTCAGGGATCTGTCTCAGATCATCGGCATTGTCCTTCAGATTGGAATGTGGGCGACTCCGATTCTGTGGAATATTGATTCTTTGAACGAGAGCTGGGTTACGATCCTGAAGATCAACCCTCTGGTATATATCGTGAACGGATATCGAAGCGCGATTTATGAGCGCACCTGGTTTTTTGAGGATTTTTACTCCACCATGTATTTCTGGATCGTAACGGCCCTGCTGTTTGGATTCGGAGCCCTGGTGTTTAAGCGCCTGAAGGTGCATTTCGCGGATGTGCTGTGAGCCTGGGAAATGAAACAGTCTGTCGCTTGAAATAAATGGAAAGCTTGTTTGTCGGGCAGATTATAGAAGAGTAGCCAGGTGTCAGGTGTCTGCAGAATAAGTGGGAGTCAGAATGGAAGAAAAGAAGCTTGCGATCGAAGTGAATCATGTAAAAAAAATATATAAGCTGTATAACCGGAACATTGACCGGGTCAAAGAAGCCTTCGGCTTCCGCAGAAAGGCCAACTATAAGCTGCACTATGCCCTGAACGACGTGAATATCCAGATCCGGCAGGGCGAGACGGTGGGCATCATCGGCACCAACGGCTCCGGCAAATCCACGATCCTGAAGATCATTACAGGGGTGCTGAACCCTACGGAGGGAGAGGTGCATGTAAACGGGCGGATTTCTGCCCTCCTGGAGCTGGGAGCGGGCTTTAACATGGAATACAGCGGTCTGGAGAACGTGTACCTGAACGGAACCATGATGGGTTTTTCCGAAAAGGAGATCGACCAGAAGCTTCCGGCGATCCTGGAGTTCGCGGATATCGGCGATTATGTATATCAGCCGGTTAAGACCTATTCCAGCGGTATGTTTGTGAGACTGGCTTTTGCGGTGGCCATCAATATCGAGCCGGAGATTTTGATCGTGGATGAAGCCCTGAGCGTAGGAGATGTTTTTTTCCAGGCGAAATGTTATCATAAATTTGAAGAGTTCAAGCAGCAGGGAAAGACCATCCTGTTTGTCAGCCATGACCTGAACAGCATCACCAAGTACTGTGACAGGGTTTATTTATTGAATAAAGGGGATGTTTTGGGAGAAGGAAGTCCCAGGGAAATGATCGATGTTTATAAAAGGGTATTGGTGGGACAGTACGAGATTCCGGAGAAGGAACAGGATCCCGGAGGGCTGACAAAGACAGGCGCAGGTCACTCTGGTTTGGAGGATGAGATTCAGGCTGATTCCGGGGAAGGGGCATCGGCAGGGCAGGGACAGAATCCCCAGCTTTTGGAATATGGGGATATGAGGGCCAGGATCGAGGAATTTTACCTGACGGATCAAAACGGAGTGCGGACCACGGCGATCTTAAAGGGCAACGAGTTTACGCTTCATATGAAGGTACGTATTTATGAGCATCTGCCGGAACCCATTTTCGCTTTTTCCATCAAGAATATCATGGGAATGGAGATTACCGGGACCAATACGATGCTGGAGAAGGCTTTCCTGGAAAATGTGGAGCCGGGACAGGTGAAAGAGGTCACATTTACCCAGCGGATGAATCTGCAGGGGGGAGACTATCTGCTTTCGCTGGGAGTCACAGGTTTTAATGAGGAAAATTTTGAAGTTTATCACAGACTGTATGATGTGCTGAATATTACGGTGGTATCTGATAAGAATACAATTGGCTTTTATGATATGGAGTCAAAGATCGTGGTGAAGGACGTATGATGGAAAAAGTAGGAAAAGTTCAGCTGGATCTGTCAAAGTATTCCGGGAAGGATCTCTATACGGACGGAACTGTGGAGGAGGAACTGCTGCAGATCGTCCGGACGGCAGGGGAAGAGGATTATCCCAGGATCATTGAGGAAAGAAAACAGTGGGCGGTTTTATACCATCTTTCCGCTCTGCGGGAAAATATTGTGGACTGGCTTCCCATCACAAAGCAGGATAAGGTGCTTGAAGTGGGCAGCGGCTGCGGCGCTATTACGGGAGTCCTGTCCAGAAAAGCGGGAGAGGTGGTCTGCGTGGATCTGTCCAGACAGCGCAGCCTGATCAATGCAAACCGGCACAGGGATTGCGAAAACGTTACGATCCAAGTAGGGAATTTCAGGGATATAGAACCGGATCTGCCCTGCGATTACGATTATATCTGCCTGATAGGGGCCTTTGAATACGGACGGGGGTATATCGAAGGAGAAACGCCTTATGAAGATTTCCTGAGGATACTCCTGAAGCATCTGAAAAAGGGCGGAAGGCTTATCATTGCCATTGAGAATCAGTTCGGCCTGAAATATTTTGCCGGCTGCGCGGAGGATCATCTCGGCTCTTATTTCAGCGGCATTGAGGGCTATGGGGCGGAAGGAAACGCCCGCACCTTCGGCCGTGCCGGGCTGGAAAAAATATTCAGGATCTGCAATGTGCCCGAGTGGCATTTTTATTATCCCTATCCGGATTATAAATTTATGACGGCGCTGTACAGCGACGAATACCTGCCGGGGAAGGGGGAGCTGTCCAACAACCTGAGAAACTTTGACAGGGACAGGATGCTTCTTTTCGATGAGAAAAAAGCTTATGATGAGATTCTGAGGGAAGGTCTGTTCCCGGTTTTCTCCAATTCCTATCTTGCCGTACTGGGACCTGCCTGCCCGGCTGAATTTGTGAAGTATTCCAAC
Organism: uncultured Acetatifactor sp.; assembly: GCA_947589075.1. Lineage (GTDB taxonomy): Bacteria > Bacillota > Clostridia > Lachnospirales > Lachnospiraceae > Acetatifactor. The sequence continues at coordinate 34,440 of CANQBS010000003.1, read as the reverse complement.
GACCGCGCAGGGGATTTCGCGGTGAAGACTGTGATCGGCGCCGCAGGAGAACTGGACGGCACAGAAGGGTTGGGCGCAACAGACAGGCTGGACGCTGGCAAACAGGATCCTGCAGGAGAACAGGACCGCGCTGACAGACCTGGCGCTGCAGATGAGCCAGATGGAAACAAAAAGGACAGAAATGGGGAGCAGGCGGAGAAAACGGTGCTGAAGCTTCCCATGACGAAGGAAGCCGGGGCGCATATTGCCGGAATGTATGCCGCATATCAAAAGCTGACGGAAAGGTACGCCGGGGGAAACCTTTGTATTAACCGCTGCCAACTGCTGGATGAAAAGGACGCTTCAAAAGGGGTCCGGTTTGAGTTTGTGAAGGGCAGGCCCCTTTCCGAGATCATGGACGAATGCCTGGAGCGGGGGGATCTGGAGGGCTTTTACAGGTGGTTCCGCGAGTTCGCGGAGCGCACAGGGTATCATGAGGAATATGAAGCGGCGGATCTTGACCTTGTATTTTCCAATATCATGGTGTCAGAGGATCAGTGGACTCTCATCGATTATGAGTGGACCTTTGACCGGGCGATCCCCGGGAAGCTCCTGGCTTATCGGGCGGCTTACTGCTATATGCTGGAAAATGAGAAGCGCCGGATCCTGGACGAAGCGCGGCTGATGCGGGAGCTGGGGATCAGCGAAGAGGAGGCCCAGGCCTGCAGGCAGCAGGAATGGGACTTCCAGAGTTATGTGAACGGCGGAAGGCTTTCCATGGCCCAGCTTCGGGATTACATGGACAAGGAGGTTTTTGCTCCTCTGGAATGGATGGACCGGAACCTGAAGGCTGTAAGGTCCTGCAGGCTTCAGATCTATGAGGACCGGGGAAGCGGCTTCGCAGAATCGGAGTCTTATTTCGTGCCGGGGGCTTACCGGGGTGATCATACCATAGATGTGACCCTTTCAGTGGTCGGGGAAGTCAAAGCCCTTCGGATCGACCCCATGATGGATTCCTGTGCCGTATATTTAAAGGAAATGCTCTGGAACGGGGAATCGGTGGATTTAAGGAACCGGCGTCTGTTCGTTTCCAATGGGAGCGTGAAGAGGGGGAAGGACAGTGAAACGGGAGAACCGATGCTGATTTTCCTTTTCTCTACGGAGGATCCCAACATTCTTCTGCAGACAGACCGTTTTGCCAACAGGAAGGAAGAAAACGGTCTTTCCATAAAAATGCAGATTGTCAGGATGCCGGCGGCTCTGGCTGAGGTTATGGCGGATGCCGGCAGGTTCAAAAAAACAAAGGACCGGTCGAAACCCGGTCTCAGACTTAAGAGGGCTGCAGGGAAATTAAAGCGTAAGGCAGAAGAAAAGATCCTGTATGACAGGAAAGGAGAAAGGCTCCGTTATGAAAAGGAGCTTTCCCTGAAAAAAATCACCTATGATGAATGGGTCAGGGAAGAAGAAAAAAAAAATAATTTCTCCCGGCAGGAGGAAGTGAAGGAATCCGGCAGGAACCCTGTGTCCGCCGCAGCGCTGGAAACTGCTGCGGCGCTGGAAGGTGCCGTGGAATCGGAGTCTGTCGGGATGCCGGAAGCTGCCGCGGCGCTGGTCTATTATGCCGGGGGCGGAAGACCGGCAGAAAACGCAAAGGATCAGATAGAGAGATTTTTCCGGGAGAATCCGGATGTTGTGGTGGCTTATGGGGACGAGGATGTGGAGTCCCCCTTGGATGGGAGACGCAGCAGCCCCTGGTTTAAACCTCAATGGTCCCCGGACACTTTTCAGTCCTTTTTTTACTGGGGCAGCATAATGGCTGTCCGCAGGGAGTGGCTGGAAAAGGTCGGGAATTCTCTCCCAGAGGAGGCCGCTGCGTCGGCACAGAAGGAAGGAGCAAAAAATATAGGGGAATTATATGCCCTGGCGAAGGAATTTGCCCGTGCGGCAGGAGGCTTTGAACGGGGCTGCAGGGCTATAGGACATATTCCTCATATTCTGTACCATGGCAGCAGGAAAGACCAGCAGGAAGCGTTCCGGAATTTCTCCTGTTCCTCTGATTGTTCCTGTAAAAAACCGGGTCTTCCTGCGGACACAGTTGTTTCCATAATCATTCCCTCCAGGGATAATCCGACCGTATTGGAACAGTGCATCCAGTCCATACTCCGCACTCAGGGGACCTCGGGCTATGAGCTCATCGTGGTGGATAACGGCAGCCGGGAAGAGAACCGCCTTCGGGTGGAGCAGACTTTAAAAACGATTTCCGTAAAGAGCACCTACCTGTTTCAGCCCATGCCCTTTCATTTTTCCAGGATGTGCAATCTTGGGGCAGAGAGGGCGGAGGGGGAATATCTGCTTTTCCTGAACGACGATATTGAGATGTGCTGCAGCGGATGGCTGGAGGAAATGACTGAGAAGGCTTCTCTTCCCTATGCAGGCGCTGTTGGGATGAAGCTGTATTATCCTCATGGAAAAAACATACAGCACGTTGGAGTCACGAATCTCCCCAATGGTCCGGTCCATAAGCTTCAGTTTCTGCCGGACGACCGTGACTACGATCATGGGCGCAACAAACTGGACTGGAATGTGTTAGCGGTAACGGGAGCCTGTCTGATGTGCAGCGCTGAAAAGTTCCGGACCGCAGGAGGCTTTTGCGAAGAGCTGCCCATCGCTTATAATGACGTGGATCTTTGTTTCGGCCTTTGGGAACAGGGTTATTCCAATGTGGTGCTGAACCGCATTTTTGCATATCATCATGAATCCTTAAGCAGAGGGGCGGACGACGAATCCGCCGGAAAGCTTGAGCGCCTGCAGGCAGAACAGAGGAGATTGTATGAAAGGCATCCGGGGCTTTTGGAAAAGGATCCTTATTTCCCGGAAGGTTTTTGCCATGACGCCCTGGATACCGCTGTCTGGCCTGCTTATGTGACCGCCCGCAATATTCCGGATACCCTTGATGTAAGGGAAGCGGAACTGATTTCAGGGGATGCTTCGGGCGTTGGATGGGAAAAAGAAGGGAACAGCTTCCTGCTGGAAGGAAAGAGCATCCGGAAAGACGGGGTGCTCCAGGTGGGGATCGGGCGCTGCGACGATCGGATGCTCCAGGGCTATGCCGTGGTGCTGGGAGCTGACAATGCCCGCTATGAGCTGACCCTTATCCTGTGCCCGGCGGAAGGGACATCTGTTCCGGAAAAAGCCGGAAAGGGACAAGATGCCGGAAGGGAACGGGAAGCCGGAAAGAAACGGGAGGACGGAAAGGGACAGGAAGCCGGAAGGGGACAGGAAGCCGGAAAGGGACAGGAAAAGCAGAAGGTATATCTCCAGAGGCTGACGGGGCAGTATCGCCCTGATCTGGAAAAGAACATGCCCCGGCAGAAAAATGTTGCTCTCTCCGGGTTCTGCGTGAAATGGAAGAAAGCGGTTCCGGAAGGCGCTTATCGGATCGGAGTGGCGGCACAGGACAGGCGGGGCGGTCAGGGACTGCTTAACTGGAGCAGCTTTTTGTGGCGCTGCTGAGAAGCGTCAGGAAACGGAAAGGTTGGACAGGGTATGACTGAGAATGACTATAGAGAGGCATATGAAAAGGAGCATACCAAATGTGTTGAGCTGGCGGCGCATATCACGGAGCAGGACGAGCGGATCAGGCAGCTGGAATGGGAGATCGACCGGATCAAAACCCACCCTCTCTGGAAGCTCAGCAAACCGGCCCGTGTGTGTTTCCATTGGGTGGTCCGGCAGAAGGACAGACTGAAGCGCTGCGGAAGCCCGAAGGAGATCATGAAGAAGATCAGGCGGAAGCAGAAGGAAAAGAAGATCGCCTTGAGATACGGAACCGGAAGCTTTCCGGAGGAAGAAGAAGCGGCGGCTCAGCGTTCGGAGAGATTCCCTCGGATGGTGAAGATCAGCGTGCTGGTTCCTTTGTGGAACAATGATCCCCGGTATCAGAGGGAAATGCTGGACAGCATGATGAACCAGACCTATGAGAACTGGGAGTTATGCCTGGCGGACGGATCCGATGAACAGCACGCATATATCGGTCAGATCTGTAAGGAATATGCCGAAAGAGCCAACGGCAGGATCAAATACCGCCGTCTGGAAAAAAACGGCGGCATCGCCAGCAATACCAACGCCTGCTATGAAATGGCCACAGGGGACTATATCGGACTCTTCGACCAGGATGATATCCTTCATCCCAGCGCCCTGTACGAGTATGTAAAAACCATCAATGAGCAGAATGCGGATTATGTTTATTGCGATGAGATCACCTTCCATGACGGAAATATCAATAAAATGCTGACGCTGCATTTTAAGCCGGATTATGCGCCGGATAATCTGCGCGCCAACAATTACATCTGCCATTTCAGCGTTTTTTCCAGGAATCTGATGGAAGGTACCGAACTTTTCAGAACAAAATTTGACGGCAGCCAGGATCACGATATGATCCTGCGGCTGACGGACAGGGCGGAGCATATTGTTCATGTGCCGAAGGTGCTTTATTACTGGAGAAGCCATCCGGGCAGCGTATCCTCGGATATTTCCGCCAAGCCCTATGCGGTGGAAGCGGCAAAAAAGGCGGTTTCCGAGCATCTGGAAAGACACGGGTTTGCAAATTTCCGCATCACCAGCAGCAGGGCTTTCGCCACGATCTTCCGCATTCAGTACGAGGTTCTGGGACGGCCCAAGGTGTCTATCCTCATCCCCAATAAGGATCATGCGGAGGATCTGAAACGGTGTGTCAGCTCCATTCTGGAGAGATCCACCTATGAAAATTATGAGATCCTCATAGTGGAGAATAACAGCACTGCGCCGGAGATTCAGGAGTATTATCAGGAGATCGCCCAAAATGAAAAAGTCCGGGTCTTGTATTACCAGGGGGGCTTCAACTATTCGGCGGTGAATAATTTTGCGGCGTCCCAGGCTGAGGGTGAATTTTTGCTTCTTTTGAACAATGATACCGAGGTGATCACAGGCAGCTGGATGGAAGAGATGTTGATGTTTGCCCAGAGGCAGGACGTGGGGGCGGTGGGAGCCATGCTGTATTACCCGGATCGGACCGTTCAGCATGCAGGCATCGTGATCGGGCTGGGAGCGCACCGGACCGCAGGACATGTTCATTATAAGTATTTCTGGCAGGATGTGGGATATATGGGAAGATTGTGCTACGCCCAGAATTTTTCTGCGGTGACCGGCGCCTGCCTGATGGTGAAAAAGAGCCTGTATGATGAGCTAGGCGGACTGGACGAGAGCTTTGAAATCTCCTTGAACGACGTGGATTTTTGCCTGAGGCTGCGGGAAAAGGGACTGTTAAATGTGTGGACGCCCTATGCCCAGCTGTATCATTATGAATCTGCTACCAGGGGACTGGACGACAAAGGGGAGCGCGCTCAGCGCTATGAACGGGAAGCGGAGCGTTTCCGCGCAAGGTGGAAGGTGGTTCTGGAAGCGGGGGACCCCTACTATAATCCGAATTTTTCTCTGGACCGCAGCGATTTTTCTTTGAAGGCGGAAGAGTAGATAGAGGCCGGAAGGCAGTTGGAGAAGGAAATGTTATGATGAAAGATACTTTTCATAACCGGAAGATTGTGGTACAATAATTCTGCGGACGCAGAAGGTGGGCCGATTTCATTGGCTTGCCGCCGTTTTCATGGCATATAATAGGATTGAAAGAATAAAGGAGGCTGTTGCAATGAGCTATATGGATGAGTATCGTTTCTGGCTTGAGGATGATTATTTTGATCAGGCCACCAAGGATGAACTTTTAGGGATCCGGGATAATGAAAAGGAGATCGAAGAGCGGTTTTATAAGGAGCTGGAATTCGGAACCGGAGGTCTGCGGGGCGTGATCGGTGCGGGCACCAACCGCATGAATGTTTATACGGTCCGTAAGGCGACCCAGGGGCTGGCTAATTTTATCCTGAAGCAGGGCACCCAGGCAAAGGGAGTTGCCATTGCCTATGATTCCCGCCATATGTCGCCGGAGTTTGCGGACGTTGCCGGTCTGTGCCTTGCGGCCAACGGGATCAAGGCTTATGTATTTGATTCCCTTCGTCCTACCCCGGAGCTTTCCTTTGCGCTGCGCACATTAGGCTGCACCGCGGGGATCGTAGTGACCGCCAGCCATAATCCCCCCGAATACAACGGATATAAGGTATACTGGGAGGACGGCGCCCAGGTAACGGCTCCCAAGGACAAAGAGATCATCGGCGAGGTTCAGGCAATTCATGATTATCATACCGTAAAGACCATGGACAAGGATGCTGCTGTCGCCGCAGGTCTGTACCAGGTGATCGGAAAAGAAATAGACGACGCCTATATGACGGAGCTGAAAAAGCAGATCATCCATCCTGATGTGATCAGGGAAATGGCGGAGGATATTAAGATCGTTTATACTCCCCTTTGCGGAACCGGAAATCTTCCGGTGAGAAGAGTGCTTTCGGAGCTGGGCTTCAAGCATGTGTATGTGGTTCCCGAGCAGGAAAACCCGGATCCTGATTTTACGACTCTGGAATATCCCAATCCGGAAGATCCCAAAGCCTTTACCTATGCCCTCCGCCTGGCGAAGGAAAAGGATGCGGATATCGTCCTTGCGACGGATCCGGACGCTGACCGCTTAGGGGTTTATTGTAAAGATACGAAGACCGGGGAATATGTTTCCTTTACCGGCAATATGTCCGGTATGCTGATCGCGGAATATATCCTGAGAGAGAGAACCGCGACGAAGACCATGCCGGAGAACCCCGCTCTGGTCACCACCATTGTTACCACCAACATGACGGGGCCTATCACCAGGGAATATGGCGTGAAGAAGATAGAGGTGCTGACGGGCTTTAAGTTCATCGGAGAGCAGATCAAACTGTTTGAACAGACGGGTTCCAACCATTATGTGTTCGGTCTGGAGGAGAGCTACGGATGCCTGGCAGGAACCCACGCCAGGGATAAGGATGCCTGTGTGGCGGTCATGTGCCTGTGCGAGGTAGCCGCTTACTGCAAGAAGCACGGCAAGACCCTGTGGGATATGATGCTGGATATGTACGAGAAATACGGTTACTTCAAGGAGACCCAGTATACCATTACCTTGAAGGGCATCGACGGCTCCAGGCAGATCGCCGAGATCATGGATAAGCTCCGTAAGAATCCTCCGAAGGCCTTTGGAGAATTAAAGGTGCTGAAGTTCAGGGATTACCTGACGGATCGTTATGTTGATATGGAAACCGGCCAGGAAACGGTCACCGGTCTGCCGAAATCCAATGTCCTGTACTTTGAGCTTCCGGATGAGGCATGGTGCTGCGCCCGTCCTTCCGGAACAGAGCCGAAGATCAAGTTCTACATGGGCGTGAAGGGCAGCAGCCTGGAGGATGCCCAGGCGAAGGTGGCAAAGCTGACGGAGGATGTGAAGGCCTGCCTGTAAAGCCATGGATATTTTGAGGTGAACCCTGTTGAAGCTGTTGGCAAATGGGAAAAAAATGTTCGCTTACCTGCAGCGTAATGGAATCCGAAAAACGTTTTTTGCGGTGTGGGAGCGTTTTGAAGCTTATGGAAAAGTGAAATACCGATATGAGGGCCCGACAGAAGAAGAGCTGGAGGTCCAGAGAAAAGAAGCCCGGAAGATCAGAAGCAGGGAAGACGCTCCCCTGTTCAGTATTGTGGTGCCCGCCTTTGAAACCCCGGAGGATTACCTTTGGGAAATGATGGAATCCGTGCTTGCCCAGACCTATGGAAGGCTGGAGCTTCTCATAGCGGACGCCACAAGAGACGGCAGGCTGGAGAACGTGGTAAGGCGGCTGGCGGAAGCGGATCTGGCAAGGACAAAGGAGGCGCGGGTTCGGTACCTGCCCTTAAAGGAAAATGGAGGTATTTCCGAAAATACGAACCGGGCGCTGGCGGAGGCTGCCGGCGATTATATAGGTCTTTTGGATCACGATGATGTGCTGACGCCGGACGCCCTGTACGAGATGGTCCTTTGTATTGAGAGGGAAAAGAAAGCCGGAAGAAGCCTGCAGATGCTCTATTCCGATGAGGATAAATGGGACGGGGGAAAAGCGTTTTATGAACCCCATTGGAAACCGGATTTTAATCTGGATCTGCTGCTTTCCAATAATTATATCTGTCATTTCCTGGTGATGAAGCGGGAGCTGATGCAGAAGCTTAAGCTCAGGAAGGAATTTGACGGCGCCCAGGATTATGATCTTATCCTGCGGGCTGCAGCGGATATCCTTCCCCACAGGGAGGAAATCGCCCACATTTCCAGAGTCCTTTATCATTGGCGCTGTCATCCGGGTTCCACTGCGGAAAACCCGGAAAGCAAAAGATATGCTTATGAAGCGGGACGAAGAGTCCTGCAGGATTTCACAGAACGGATGGGATGGAAAGCGGAGGCGGTCCATGGAGAGCATCTGGGCTTTTATGCCCTGCGTTACCTGCCTGATATATTGACGGTAAGGAAGGACGTGGGAGCCGTATGCGGACGTTTACTTCAAAGGAAGAAGGGACTGCTGAGGTGCGTTTGTGCAGGCGCCATGGACGACCGGGGCAGGGTTTATTTTGAAGGGACGCCGGAACAATTTACCGGCTATATGCACAGGGCGGCGCTCATGCAGGATGTGGAGGCTCCGGATCTAAGGTGCGTCAGGCTTTCAGAAGAGTGTTATTCGATCTTTCAGGAGGCGGTAGGGCTTCCCTATCGGGAGAAGCCGGGAGAGTCCCGGTTTGATGACAGCGCGCTGCCTGCGGACGCGGATCCGGCTCTCCTCGGAGTAAAGCTCGGGAAGGCGCTGCGGGAGGCAGGCTTTTTAGTCTGCTGGGATCCCGGGTGGACCAGAAGCCTGTAAGCAGGGGCGGTGTGCCGCAGCAAAGAAAACCGGAACTCTTTTTTTGCGAAAGGACTGCCTGCCGGAGGCGGAATGAGAGGAAATTTGGCGGAAGTTACGGTGGTGATTCCCAATTATAATGGGATCAACTATATAGAAGGATGTCTGGACAGTCTGTACCGCCTGGAGGAACAGGAGCTGTTTCACGTGCTGGTGGTGGACAACGGTTCAGCGGACGGAAGCGCCGGACGCATTCGGGAACGGTATCCACAGGCGGAACTGATCTGCCTGCCGGAAAATACCGGCTTTTGTCATGCTGTCAATGTGGGGATCAGACAGGCGAGGACCCCTTTTGTGCTTCTGTTAAACAATGATACAGTGGTTTTCCCGGATTTTGTCAGGACACTGTATCAGGCGATCATGAAGGATGAAAAAATTTTTTCCGTCAGCAGCAAAATGCTGGACTGGAAGGATCCTGAGCGGATCGATGACGCGGGAGACCGCTACTGCGTGCTTGGCTGGGCTTTTTCCCGGGGAAAGGGAAAGACAGCCTCTGCATTTGATAAGGCCGTGCCGGTTTTTGCCGCCTGCGGCGGCGCTTCCATTTATCGGAAATCTGTTCTGGAAGAGATCAGTTATTTTGACGAGGCGCATTTCGCATACCTGGAAGATATTGATATCGGCTACAGAGCCAGGATCTTCGGTTATGAAAACTGGTATGAACCGGCGGCCGGAGTGCTTCATGCGGGAAGCGCATCTTCCGGCTCCCGTTATAACGAATGGAAAACGAAGCTTGCGTCGGCCAACAGCGTATTGGTGATCGGCAAGAATATGCCGTGCCTGCAATGGTTATGGAATCTTCCCTTCTTATTGGCAGGATTTGTTATAAAAACCTGCTTCTTTACATCTAAAAAAATGGGTATCCTATATCTGAAAGGAGTTTTTCGGGGCTTAAGATATATGACGAAGGAAGGCCGCGGTTCAAAAGTGCGCTTTTGCCGAAGTCATTTGAAAAACTATCTTGCGATACAGGGACAGCTTTACCTGAATTTCTTCAGACTATTCGGGAAGAAATAAAATCCCCCAAAAATCGAACAAAAATCGAACAAACTTTTAAATCGTTTTAAGAAAGTGCTTCATAAAATATTAAGTTGCCCGATAAAAAGGATTATTGTAAAATACCTTTTGCAAAGGATTCTTTTATGGGGCTGATTGTAGTGTAATAGTTGGGTGGCAATATGATAAAGGATAATCAAAAGATTTTCAACAGACTGCACCTGGTGATGGATGCCTGCATCATAGCAGTTTCATATGCTCTGGCTTATTATATCAGATTCTATATTTCAAAACCCGGCCCTGAGGTGGGAGATCTTCCGGGCAGAGATTATTTTATGATGCTGTTCGCCATCATTCCGCTTTATATGGTGCTTTATTACAAATGTAATGTTTACACTCCCAAGCGGACCGCAAGAAGGCGTCACGAAATAGGAAAGATCATCCAGGCAAATGCTATCGGGATCGCAGTTTTTATTCTTTTTCTTTATATCGTCCTGAAGGAGATCAATATTTCCAGAGGAATGCTTCTGCTGTTCTTCTGCCTGAATATATTTATCACGGGATGTTCCCGTATTCTTTTGCGGAAAAGCCTGCAGACCATGCGCAGCAGAGGCTATAACCTGAAACATATCCTGTTAGTGGGGTATTCCAGGGCGGCGGAGGAATACATTGACCGTATCCTGGATAATCCGGAATGGGGATATGTGGTGTGCGGCATTCTGGACGAGCATGTGCCCCGGGGCGCAACCTATAAGGGCGTCAAGGTGTTGGGAACCATCGGTAATCTGGAGTATATCCTCCCTGAAAATAAAATGGACGAGATCGCTATTACCCTAGCATTGAAGGATTACGACATGCTGGAGGAGATCGTCGGCATTTGTGAAAAAGCAGGAGTTCATACCAAATTCATCCCGGATTACAACAGTGTGATCCCCACTCACCCCTATACCGAGGACCTGATGGGGCTGCCTGTGATCAATATCCGGAGAGTGCCTCTTACCAATACCGTGAATGTGGTGATCAAAAGGACAGTGGATATCATAGGAGCTCTGGTGGGTATCGTGGTCATGTCGCCGGTGATGCTGGTGATCGCGCTGATGATCAAGCTTACCAGTCCCGGTCCGGTGATTTTTAAACAGGAGAGGATAGGGCTTCATAATAAACCCTTTTATATGTATAAATTCCGTACCATGGAGGTCCAGTCTCCCAATGAGGAAAAGAAAGCCTGGACAGTCAGGGGCGACAGGCGGGTTACTCCTTTCGGCAGATTCCTCCGAAGGACGAGCCTGGATGAACTTCCACAGTTCTTTAACATCTTAAAAGGAGATATGAGCCTTGTGGGACCCAGGCCGGAGAGACCGCTGTTCGTGGATAAGTTCAAGGAAGAAATCCCGAGATACATGGTGAAGCATCAGGTCAGGCCGGGACTTACGGGATGGGCGCAGGTCAGTGGATATCGGGGAGACACCTCCATCCGCAAGCGGATCGATTATGATCTTTATTATATTGAGAACTGGACTTTGGGCTTTGATATCAAAATCTTATTTATGACCTTTTTCACAGGGTTTATCAATAAAAATGCGTACTAGCTGTCAGCAGATTTTTGCCTGCCGGGAAGCGCAAAAAGGACAGACGGAGAATATCATCAAGACAAGGGAGAAGAATCAACATGGCCACATCAAATCAGAAAAACGGAAATCATGCTTCAAATCCAGATGGCGTACAGAAGGCTATGGAGCAGCAGAGAGCGGCAAAAAGAAAAAGAAGGAAATTTATTATCTTCGGAGTAGAAGCAGCGCTTCTGGCGGTTATGCTTGGGGTTTTGTTTCTTGTGTATTCCAGAGGCGGGGAAGGACCTGGCATTGTGGAACTGCCGACGGAACCGGAGGAACTGGGAATCGCTACGGAAGTCCAGCAGCAGATGGAAGAACCGGAAAGCGTCATGAAGGGTTATTGGAATATTGCCCTGTTTGGAATTGATGCCAATAATGATGCACAGATGGTTAAGGGCGGACACAGCGACAGTACGATGATCGCCAGCATCAATCTGGATACAGGAGAGATCAGGCTGGTCAGCGTTTACCGCGATACCTATCTGAATACGAATCCCGGCGTTGCCAAGACCAGCGATTACGATCCGTACCGTAAGAGCAATGCCGCTTATGCCAGCGGCGGCGCAGAAAGAGCAGTCAAGATGCTGAATTCAAATCTTGACATGAATATTACGGATTATGTGTCCATTGGATATAAAGGCCTGATCGGTATTGTGGACGGTCTTGGGGGTATTTATCTGGATATAGATGAGGAAGAGATCCTGCATATCAACAACTACCAGATCAGTATTTTGCAGGCCTTTGGGAAAGACCCGGATAAGGAAGGCGCTTATGTGCCGGTGACTTCTACCGGCTATCAGAAGGTGAATGGACTTCAGGCAACCGCTTATTGCCGGATCCGGTATAAGAATGGGTGGGATTTCGCCCGTGCCGCAAGCCAGAGAGAAGTGATCAAGGCTATTGAGGAAAAGGCAAAGCAGGCGGATCTGGATACCCTGACGAAGGTATTTGAGGCAGCCATGAAAAATGTGGTAACATCTTTGACTGTGGCGGAGCTCACTCCTTACCTTGCGAAGATCGCGGATTACAAGATCGTGGGAGACGATGGATTCCCTCAGGCCGATATGCGGGGCGACGCCGGTATGGACGCCCAGAAGGGGGACTGCGTGATCCCTTTGAGTCTGGAGTCCAATGTGGTATGGCTGCATGAATTCTTTTTCGGAGATAAGGATTATAAAGTCTCAAGCACGGTAAAGGAATACAGCGCACAGATCGAGAAGGATACTGCAGGAAGATTAAAATAGAACCGATTATAAAAATAGAACCGAGGATAAAAGGGAGCCCTGGATGCTCCCTTTTATGCAGTTAAAAAGCGAAAAAGGATATTGGAGACGATGAAGATAGATGTGCTCATACCGGTGTATAAACCGGATGAAAAATTTCTTACATTGATCGAGCTTCTGGAAAAGCAGACTTGCCCTCCGGATCAGATCATTCTGATGAATACGGAAGAAAAATATTTTAGGCAGCTGACAGATGAGGCTTCTTTTCTGGAACAGCATGGAAAAGTAAGGATCCATCATTTATCCAGACAGGAGTTTGATCATGGGGGGACGAGGAGAAAGGCTGTGGAGGAGTCCAAGGCTGATATTTTTGTAATGATGACCCAGGATGCTCTGCCTGCCGATGAAAAACTGCTGGAGAATCTGGCGGCTCCCCTGAAGGATAAGACTGCGGTTTCCTATGGAAGGCAGCTTCCGGCAGAGGATTGCGGTGAAATAGAAAAATATATGAGGAGCTTTAATTATCCGGCGCAGTCCAGGCTGAAATCCCTGGAGGATGTGAAAGAACTGGGAATTAAGACTTTCTTTTGCTCCAATGTCTGTGCGGCCTATCGGAGGGATATTTATGAAAAGCTGGGAGGGTTTGTGCGGCATACCATATTTAATGAGGATATGATATACGCGGCAGGAGCGATCCGGGCGGGGTACTGTGTGGCGTATGCGGCAGAGGCCCGTGTGATCCATTCCCATAATTATACCAACCGCCAGCAGTTCCACCGCAATTTTGATCTGGGGGTGTCCCAGGCAGACCATCCTGAAGTGTTCGGAGGGATTTCCTCCGAGTCGGAAGGGGTGAAGGCGATCCTGCAGACCACAGCATACCTCAGAAAAAAGGGGAAGTGGAGGGAAATCCCTCATTTGTATTTCCAGACCATTGCCAGGTATGCAGGGTATCTATTAGGAAAACATTATGGAATGCTGCCCCGAAGATGGGTGCTGGCTTTTACAGATAATAAAGAGTACTGGACACAGGAGGGGCAGCAGTAAAGCGGCAGTTTCCTTCTTCATGAAAATTTTATGAGTGAGTGGTGGAAAGATGGGCTGGTTTGTGCTAAAATAAAAACAGCGGAAAAAGAGAAATCTTCAAAAGCCGGACAGATGAATCATGACGGGAGAGATCGGATATATGTCGGATTATTTTGATGAGGAAAAGAACTCCGTGGAAGAAGATACGGAAGAGAAAAAGGATACAGGAATGGATAAGGACGGGGATGCCGGCAGAGACGGGGACCGCGACGGCAGGAAGGGAGACGCGTCCACCACCGCCAACGCCGGGAAGAGCGACAACAGCGAATATGAGGACGTCTGTTTTGTGTGCCGCAGGCCGGAGAGCAAGGCGGGGAAAATGTTTAAGCTTCCCAACAATATCTGTATCTGCAACGACTGTATGCACAAAACCATGGAGGCGGTAAGCCAGTTTGACTATCAGGGAATGCTGAACAATCCCAATATCCAGAAGGAAATGGAGGATATGGCAAAAAAGGGGGGCTTTCCCAATATCAGCTTCGTAAATCTGGCGGATCTCAGAGGGGACGGTGGCATCCCCAACAAACAGAAGCTGAAGAAAAAGAAGGAAAAGGAAGCCGCCCAGGACAGGATGCCTGTTCTGGACATCAAGAATATTCCCCCTCCCCACAAGATCAAGGCCAGCCTGGATGAATATGTGGTGGGGCAGGAGCACGCCAAGAAGGTGATTTCCGTAGCCGTCTATAACCATTACAAGAGGGTGGCGACGGACACCATGGACGAGATCGAGATCGAGAAGTCCAACATGCTGATGATCGGTCCCACCGGCTGCGGCAAGACCTATCTGGTGAAGACCCTGGCGAAGCTTCTGGACGTGCCCCTGGCCATTGCGGACGCCACTTCCTTAACGGAGGCCGGTTATATCGGGGACGATATTGAAAGCGTAGTGTCCAAGCTTTTAGCTGCGGCGGACAACGACGTGGAGAAGGCGGAGAAGGGAATCATCTTCATCGATGAGATCGACAAGATCGCCAAGAAGAAGAACACCACCTCCCGGGATGTGAGCGGGGAAAGCGTCCAGCAGGGGATGTTAAAGCTCCTGGAAGGGGCGGAGGTGGAGGTGCCCGTGGGAGCCAACAGCAAAAACGCCATGGTTCCCCTTGCCACGGTGAACACCAGAAATATCCTTTTTATCTGCGGAGGCGCATTCCCGGATCTGGAAACCATCATTAAGGAGAGGCTGACCAAGACCGCTTCCATCGGCTTCGGAGCGGAGTTAAAGGATAAGTACGATAAGGAGAAAAACATTCTTTCCAAGGTGACGGTGGAGGATATCCGCAAGTTCGGCATGATCCCGGAGTTCATCGGCCGTCTGCCCATTATTTTCACCCTTCAGGGACTTACTAAGGAAATGATGGTAAAGATCCTGAAGGAGCCCAAGAACGCCATCCTGAAGCAGTATCAGAAATTGCTGGAGCTGGATGAGGTGAAGCTGGAGTTTACGGAGGACGCCCTGGAAGCCATTGCAGACAAGGCCATGGAGCGGGACACCGGCGCCAGGGCACTCAGATCCATTATAGAGGACTTTATGCTGGATATCATGTATGAGATCCCGAAGGACGATAATATCGGCAGAGTGACCATCACCAAAGAATACATCCAGGGCACCGGCGGTCCCATCATTGATATCAGAAGCAGCCAGATAACCGGACGGCTGGAAGAGCTGAGGCAATACCCCCAGAAGTAAAGGGATTCCCTGATCACAACGGGAATCCCTGTTCCCTTTTTCTTCGGGAGCCTGCAGGACTTAACCGGAGGGATCGCATTTTATCAGCTCATAAGCCTGTTATGAGTTGGCATTCTTTTCACCGCTTAAAAAGCGCAGGGACTTCAGGTCGAAATCCGAGCCTGGCAGGAATACCAGCTGCAGGTCGGTCATTCCTTTCATCATTTCCAACGGGAAACGGCGGGTTACCAGATCCCGGGTATGCTCAAATTCCGCTGCCATGGCTTCCTTCCCCGGAAAACGCAGATGTACCGTACCCTTTTTGCTGTGGGTCCGGCCGGTGATCTCCACGGCGCAGGCCCCCTGTCCCAGGTCGATGTCCCGAAACAGCAGGGTCACGTTATTGCCGATATGTCCGATCATTTCCTCATTGGTTTGGAAGGCATCCCCGTAGATCAGGTCGTTTTCGACCGCCAGGATCTCCTCCCCCAGCCTTCTTGGATTCGAAAACCGGAAGCCCTTGAACCGAAGCTGCTCCTGCAGGATGAATTCCAGTTTATGGTCGCCCTTCAGCTTTTCCGGAAGCCGGAAGGTATTATATTTGTATACATTCCATTCATTTTTTGCCTGGAAAACAAGGGTGGTCAAAGGTTTGCCGTCGCAAAGCAGCTCAACCGGTATCTTCCCTTCGTTGTAGGTATAAATCCCGATGGTGATTTCATCCGAACCGATCTTTCCAAAATGCACCTGTTCAAATACCACCTTCGTGGTGCCCGGTTCCGTAAGAATGCCGCCCTCCATGTTGCTGGTAAGCTCACTCCCGTTTGAGGCGATGGAGGCGCATACAATCTTTTCATAGGGCTCAAAACCTGCGAAGCCGAAGCCGCGGTTCTCCATTTCCATCTCGGAGATGACCTCCTCCACTTGTGTGCCATTTTTACAGTACGCCCTGAGCCGGTACCTGCCGTCCCCCCGGGGAATCAGCAGGGCTCTGGAACCTTTCGCGGTCTCTTTTTCGGTTTCTTCTGCAATTTCTTCTGCGGTCTTTTCTGTGGCCTTTTCTGCGGTTTCTTCTGCATTTTCCCACCGGATATCCAGCAGATTGGTTTCAACGCCGGCATCGGTTACGACTTTAAAGGATATGTCTTTGGCTGTAAAGCTGGAATTCTCCGGTAAGAGCCTGACAGAAGCGAAGGCAGGCGCATTTTCCGGCCGGATCACCTGGGTAGAAACCGAAAGCTCGATTTTTCTTAAGCAGATTTCGGCTTTTCCTTTCAGGCAGGCATTATTCTCCAGGCAACAGGACTCTTCCAGGCGGATACTTCCCTCTGAACAGCAGGACTCTTCCATGCAGACCTTATCCTCCCGGCAAAAATCCTCTTCCATACAGGATATGCCCTCCCGGCATTCTGCGGGAAAACTTTCCAGCCTTAATACTTCCTCTGCAAGTCCCGGGGATGAAACCTTCACCAGGATCTCTCCTGCTTTCTTCCCAGCCCCTGCCATGATCAGCAGCTTTCCTCCGAACAGGCGGCGGGAAGAACCCTTGTACTGGTCATAATCCGTGGAATCCCCATTGTCAAGCCCAATCAGCCTGGCGGGACCGGTCAGCTCCACATGGATACGGTTCCTGGCGTTTTCGACAGGATTGCCCTCCGCGTCCACCACGCCCGCTTCAATAAAGACCATATCCTCCCCGTCCGCCTTCAGCGAAGCCTTATCCGCTTTCAGGACGATTCCGGCAGGATCCCCGAAGCTTTTCCGGCAGGCCTCGCAAAGCTTCCTGCCCTCCGCATCATACCCTACAGCCCGGATTTCTCCCTTATGGTACGGCACCTTCCAACGTCCCGAAAGCTTTTGCCCCTTCTCGTGATCATGTTCAAAGCTTCCGACGGAAACTCCATTGACAAAGACCTCTGTTCTGGCGCAGTTGGAGAAAGCGAAAAGATCCACCAGCTGCCCTTCGTTGAAATCCCAATAAGGGAATAAATGGACAAAGGGTGCGGCAGACTGGTTCCACTCCGCCTTATAGGCATAAAAGCTGTCCTTCGGAAATCCCGCCGTATCAATATGCCCGAAAAAGGAGCTCTTGGATTGATACGGTGTAGGCTCCCCTATGTAATCAAATCCCGTCCATACAAACTGTCCGAGACTGAAGCTTTGGTTCCTGTCCGCCGTAATGTTATATTCCGGATCCGGGGCGCCCCAGCCTGTGGCACAGTTTAAAAGGGAGGAGCACTGGCCGTCGTCATAGTTGGTGGCAAAAACCTCCGCCGGAAAATGGTAAACTCCCCTGGTCTGCAGGGTAGAACCTGTTTCCGAACCATAGATGATCCAGTCGGGATGGCGGCGGTGATGCTCCGCATAAATATCCTCCGTATAGTTGTAGCCCACCAGTCCCAATTCATCGGCACACTTCTGGGCAGGCTCCCAGCGCATATAGTTGGAGCCTGTGGTCACGGGATGGGCACATTTAGGATCCTCCAGGCGGACACACCTTATGAGCTCCTTTGTGATCTCAAGTCCCCGGGGAGAAGCCTGGGTATCGTAAATCTCGTTTCCTATGCTCCACATGATCACGCTGGGGCGGTTACGGTCCCTCCTGATCCAGCTTCTCACATCCCGTTCATGCCACTGTGGGAAAAAACGGTGATAATCGAAGTCGTTCTTTTGCAGCTCCCACATATCAAAGCATTCACTGTCCACGAGAAAGCCCATTTCATCGCAAAGATCCATAAACTCCACAGCCGGCGGGTTATGGGAGGTGCGTATGGCGTCGACACCCATTTCCTTCAGCAGGCGTAACTGACGACGGATGGCGGCTTTGTTGACGGCGGCTCCAAGGGCTCCCAGGTCATGGTGCATGCACACGCCCTTCAGTTTCCTTCTTTCCCCATTGAGGGAAAATCCCTCTTCCGGATCGAAACCGACTTCCCGGTACCCTATGCGTTCCTGCCTTTCATCCACCGTCTCTCCGTCAACGATCAATTCCGTTTTCAGGGTATAAAGCTCCGGGGTCTCCGGACTCCAAAGTCTGGGGTTAAGGACTTCAAGGCACTGGAAAACCTTCTGGGCATCTTTTTCAACTCTCTTCTCACAACGGCAGACCACCGTTCCCTCCTTTTCCCAAAGGGTATGCCGGACCAGGCCGCCGGAAGGGCAGCAGATTTCCGTGTCAATCTCCGTGCGCCACGCATCCCCCTCCTTTTTGCTGACCACATAGGTGCCGTCCGGAAGGATCGAATCATAACCGGTTTCCCTAAGCCACACACTCCGGTAAATGCCGGCTCCGGAATACCATCTGGAATTGGGGGACTGATACCTCACCCGCAGAACCAGCTCGTTATCCCCTTTCCGAACAGTCGTAAGGGGAACATCGAAGGCCGTGTAGCCGTATTTCCATTCAAAAATCTGCTCCCCGTTCAAAAAGACTGCACAATCCATATAGACGCCGTCAAAGCGCAGGGAATACCGGCGGTTTCCGTCCTTAATGGTAAAAATCCTGCGGTAAAAACCGTCCCCTGTGCGGTACAGGTCGCCGGTATCATAGATCAGCCAGTCATGGGGAAGATTCACCGGCTTATAATCCCCTGCTTCCGGCACCTCCCCCAGGGGCTTCCAGGAAAAACTCCAATGATCGAGAAATAATTTATACATCGCTGCCTCCATAGATCCGCTTAAGTCTTTATAAAAGGTTCTTTCCTGTCAAAAGTAACACATCGGGCAGGAACGCACAAGAACTTTTGATGAAATCCTGGAAAAATATGATTATAGAATAAAATTTAAAACGCGATTTGACAAAATAGATCTGTTAAGTTATACTCTACTTAATATTTAATTAGGACGGGGGAAGACAATGGCTAAAGTTAGAATGTTGGATATTGCAAATCAGGTAGGGGTCAGCGCTGTGACGGTGCATAACGCCCTGACGGGACAGAAGGGCGTCAGCGACGCGGTCAGGGACCGGATCATCAATACAGCCCGGGAAATGGGCTATTTTCAGGATCAGCGGAAGACGGGAAGCTTAAAAAGCATCGCCGTGATCATTTCTGAAAAGTATCTGGCGGATTATACCACCTTTTATTGGAAAATGTATCAGGAATTAATGAGGGTGGCTCCGGACAAGAACTGTATGGTGGTGGCGGAGATCCTGAAGCACGAGGTGGAGGACAGCCTGAAGCTGCCCAGGTGCGTGGAAGAAAACGCAGTGGAAGGTCTGATCATCATGGGCGAGATCAGCCGGGAGTACATCAGTTCCCTGAAGAGCCGGGTGAAGATCCCGGTGATCATTATGGACTTTTATTACAAGGAAGTGGCGGATGACGCCGTGGTTTCGGACGGATTCTATGGAATGTATCTGCTGACGGAATATTTGTATGAAAAAGGATACCGCAACATGGCATATGTGGGGTCCATCCACGCCACCAGCAGTATCATGGACCGTTATTGCGGTTTTCACAGGGCGGTGCTGGAGCACAGCCTGCCCCATCCCGGGGAATGGCGCATGGAGGACAGGAATCTTAAGACCGGCGAGATTCTGCTGAAGCTTCCGAAGGATATGCCGGAGGCCTTCGTCTGTAACTGCGATATGGTGGCCAGCTACCTGATCGATGTGCTCAGGAAGGAAGGATACCGGGTGCCGGAGGATGTGGCGGTGGTAGGCTTCGATAATTATCTGTACCCGGGACTGCCCAACCGCAACATCACCACCTATGAGGTCAACATGAAGGGAATGGCGGAAGCCGCCCTGCGCAAGGTCATCGGACGGATTGAGGATCCGGGAGCCATGAAGCGCATTGATTTTGTGGCGGGCCATATCGTGGAAAAAGGCAGCGTCAGGTGACTCCGAATTTCCTGAAGCGTCCCCTGCAAACAGTCCCGGAAACGGTTCGGTTTGCAGGGGACGCTTTTTTTCTTTAACTAATTAAGTAATTTAATTAATTGATTCACTCAAAAATCATTTCATATCATGAAAATCTGCTTGATTTCTCATAAATTACCCCTATATTATTGATTTTTGCCCAAAAAGCAATTGATGATTTTAGATAATGTGCTGAAAAATAACTTCACTATTGACAGATAGGATGGTTAAATCTATAATTAATCATAAAGCTAATTTAAATTAATAATTAAGAGGAGGAACGGTGGATGATGAAGTGATTAATAAGCAAACGAATTAATCTATCCTTAATCTTCGCCTTCCTTTTAGCCCTGAGTCTGGGAGGAATGGACAGGCTGGACGTCCATGCCCAGACCTCCTTGTCCCTGCAGGATTACAAGGATGTGCTGAACTATACGGCCGAATATCAGGACTATGGGGAGTATCAGGCGCAGCATCCTGACAGCGTGCGCCCGGCGGACGTCTATGAGATTGACGGCGGCGATTATGTCCGTTATGAAGGCAAAGAAGACCTTCAGGTTCTTACGGACTTTGAAGGCAGGGTCGGACAGTCTGTTTATACCTATGACACAGGTATGATCGAGTATGAAGTGGATATCCGCACGGAGGGGATGTATCAGCTGTCCCTGACCTACTATCCCATAGAAGGGAATGGTTCCTCCATCCAGAGAGGGTTTTTCGTGGACGGGGAGCTGCCCTACAGACAGCTGGCAGAGGTAGAATTCTCCAGGGTCTGGGTGAATTCCATCGATGCATGGGAAATGGACAACCAGGGCAATGACCTGAAGCCCACCCAGATCGAGGCTCCGGAATGGGTCACCAGCAAGCTCTATGACACCGACGGTTATGTGGTGGAGCCTTTAAGCGTTTATCTTACGGCCGGGAAGCACACCATCACCGTGGTTTCCCAGAGAGAGCCCATGGTCATCGGTTCCCTGACCTTAAAGAATGACGCGGATCCCCTGGATTACCAGGATCAGCTGGCAAAATGGCAGTCCCAGGGCATATCCGACACCTCCGGACAATATGTGGAGATCCAGGCGGAATACGCCCAGAAGAAATCCTCCAGCATGTTGTATCCTACCCAGGACCAGTCTTCACCCGCTATCCTTCCTTACAGCGCCAGGGCTCTTAAGAACAATACCATCGGCGGAAACGGATGGAGCCATACGGGTCAGTGGATCGACTGGGAATTCGATGTGGACCAGGACGGCTTTTATCAGATTGCCCTGCATGCGAAGCAGAACTTTGTAAAAGGAATTTATGTATCCCGTAAGATCATGCTGGACGGGGAGGTACCCTTCAGCGAGATGAGCCATTACGGCTTTACCTATGCGGATGACTGGGAGATGATGAAGCTTTCCGATGCGGACGGGGAGCCTTACCGCTTCTATCTGACGGCAGGACACCATACCCTGCGGATGCAGGTGGTGCTGGGGGATTTTGCCGGCGTGGTGAATGATGTACAGAACGTGGTCACCAAGCTCAACAGCACCTACCGCAACATCATCCGGATCACAGGCGTGGCGCCGGACGAATACAGAGACTACCAGATCGAGAAGAGGCTGCCGAACTTAACGGCGGATCTGACCGAGATCAAGGAAGATCTGGACGCCATTCTTACCAAACTGGAAGCCCTGAATGTACGGGGCAGCGAGGAAAACGTGATCATCACCATGCGGGATCAGCTGCAGGATATCGTCAAGGATACCGAGAAGGTCACCAAGATGGTGGGGGACTTCAAGACCAATGTCAGCGCCCTGGGCACTTGGATTTCCAACGCCCAGTCCCAGCCCCTGCAGCTGGATGCCCTGTACATCCTGTCCCCGGACCAGGATACCCCCAAGACGAAGAGTTCCTTCTTCAGCAAGCTGGCCCATGAATTTAAGAAGCTTTATTATTCCTTTATCGTGGATTATAACGCCATCGGCAACATCGCGGAGGAGGGGGAGGATTCCCGCACCATCACCGTATGGGTGGGCAGCGGCCGAGACCAGGCCAATGTGATCAAGGCTCTGGTGGACGAGACCTTTACCCCCAAGACCAATATCAACGTCAATGTGATGCTGGTGGATATGAATACCCTGCTGCAGGCCTCCCTGGCGGGACAGGGACCTGACGTGGCCCTGCAGGTGGCCAACGCGGGAGGCGCGGTGGTGACTTCCTCCACCGGAACCACAGGCTCCTCCAACGATCTGCCCGTGAACTACGGCCTGCGCAGCGCCGCGGTGGATCTGAGCACCTTCCCGGACTGGGAAGAGGTGGCCTCCCGTTTCCGGGACAGCGCCCTGGAGCAGTTTTCCTTTGAAGGTTCCCTTTACGCCCTGCCGGAGACCCAGAATTTTGAAATGATGTTCTATCGGAAGGATATCTTAAACGAGCTGGGGATCCAGGTGCCTAAGACCTGGGACGACATGAAGATCGTGATCTCCGAGCTGTCCAAGAACCAGATGAGCGTGGGGATGCTTCCTTCGGAACTGACCTTTACCAGCCTTCTGTACCAGTACGGCGGGGAGCTTTACAACGAAGAGGGCACAGCCTCCGCTCTGGACAGCGAGGAATCCATCAACGCCTTTAAGGCCTACTGTGAATTTTATACCGATTATAAGCTTGACCGCGCCACCAGCGTGGAGCAGCGGTTCCGTACCGGCGAGTCTCCCATTATCATCGCCGACTACACCACCTACAATGTGCTGGAGGTCTCCGCACCGGATATCAAAGGGCTGTGGGGCTTCACCACATTGCCGGGTGTGGCGGGGGAGGATGGTTCCGTCAACAATACCTCCGCCAGCACAGGCCTGGCCTGCATGATGATGAACGGCGCCAAAGACAAGGACGCGGCCTGGGAGTTCATGAAGTGGTGGCTGTCCGCGGAGACCCAGACCTCCTATGGAAAAGAAATGGAAGGTCTTATGGGCGAAGCCGCCAGATATCCTACGGCCAATGTGGAAGCCTTTGCCAACCTTCCCTGGCCCGCGGACGATTATGAAGCCCTGGAAGCCCAGCTTCAGAACGTGAAGGGAATCCGCCAGGTGCCCGGAAGCTATTTCACCTGGCGTAATGTGAACAATGCCTTTTATACCGTGGTGGCGGCGGATGCGGACAAGAAGATGCAGCCCAGGGAAGCCATGTATGAGTTTATCGAGTATATCAATTCAGAGATCACCGGCAAACGTCAGGAATTTGGCATGACGGTTGCCAGTCAGGAATAGAAGGAGGGAGATATCATGCAGAAGAAGACCAAATGGCAGTATTTGAAACAGGATTTGCATAGATGCCGCACCTGCTATGTGATGCTGGCGCCCTACTTCATCCTGTTCTTTATCTTCACCGTACTGCCGGTGCTTGCCTCCATCGTCATCGGCTTTACCGATTTCAATATGCTGGAGCCTCCCAACTTTGTGGGATGGAGCAACTACATCAAGCTGATCCTGGAGGACGATGTTTTCAAAAAGGCGTTTAAGAACACCATTATCTTCGCCGTGATCACAGGCCCCTTGAGCTATATCATGTGCTTCCTTTTCGCCTGGATCATCAATGAGTTCCATGGAAAGCTGCGGGCGTTTTTGACCCTGATCTTCTACGCCCCCTCCATTTCCGGCAACGCCTTCATGGTATGGTCCATCATTATCTCCGGCGACCGTTACGGTTACTTAAACGGCTGGCTGATGAAATGGGCTTTTACCTACGCCCCCATCCAGTGGATGCAGACGGAAAAATATGTGCTGCCGATCCTGATCGTGGTACAGCTGTGGCTGAGCCTGGGCACCGGCTTCTTAACCTTTATCGCCGGCCTTCAGACCGTGGACAAGAGCCTCTTTGAGGCAGGGGCCATGGACGGCATCAAGAACCGGTGGCAGGAGCTGTGGTATATCACCCTTCCATCCATGAAGCCCCAGCTGATGTTCGGCGCTGTCATGCAGATCACCCAGTCCTTTGCGGTGGCCGACATTTCCATTAACCTGGCAGGCAACCCCAGCGTCAACTATGCAGGCGCCACCATCGTGACCCATCTGATGGACTACGGCAGCGGTACCCGTTATGAAATGGGTTATGCCTGTGCCATCGCCACCATCCTCTTCGGCCTGATGGTAGGCACCAACCAGATCATCCAGAAACTGTTAAGAAGGGTAGGTGAGTGATATGGCGGAAGCAAAAAGAAAGAAACTGCCCTTCTGGAAAAGGAAGCAGAAGCAGTTAAACCGTTCCATGGCGGGCAATACCATCCTCTTTGTGGTGATGGGCATCTGCGGCGTGTTTATGGCGCTGCCCCTGGTAATGATCATCAACAATGCCTTTAAGCCTCTGGATGAGCTGTTCCGGTTCCCGCCCCAGATCTTCGTGCGGAACCCTTCCCTGGATAACTTCAGCGACCTGTATGTGCTGATGTCCAGCTCCTGGGTGCCCTTTACCAGGTACATCCTGAACACCATCATCATCACCGGCTGCGGCACCGTGGGACATGTGCTCTGCGCTTCCCTGGCGGCCTATCCCCTGGCAAAGTGGCAGTTCCCGGGAAAGAAGTTCCTGTTCCAGATCGTGGTGCTGTCCCTGATGTTTTCCTATAACGTGACCGCCATCCCCAACTACATGATCATTTCCTGGCTGGGGATCAACAATACCTACCTGGCAGTGGTGCTTCCGGCCTTCGCTTATGGCCTGGGCCTTTACCTGATGAAGCAGTTCATGGAGCAGATCCCGGATTCCCTCATCGAGTCCGCCAGACTGGACGGGGCGGGAGAGTTTAAGATTTTCTTCCGGATCGTGATGCCCAACGTGAAGCCGGCGTGGCTGACCCTGGCCATCTTCCAGTTCCAGTCCCTGTGGGCCAACACCGGAAGCGGGTTCCTGCGCAGCGAGCAGTTAAAGCCTCTGCAGTACGCCCTGTACCAGATCGTGGGAGGCGGCGTGGCCAGACAGGGGGCAGGCGCGGTGGTGCAGCTCATCATTGCGGCGATCCCCATCACCTTCTTCATCATCTGCCAGAGCAACATCATTGAGACCATGACCACTTCCGGTATGAAGGATTAAAGGAGGGCGCGAGATGAATAAGAAAATAACGGCAATCATCAAAGGAGCGTCTGTCATCGCCTGTGCCCTCGTCCTGTGTGTCACGGATCTGGGGAGCCTGAGGGTCCAGGCGGGACAGAATGTGCCTTACGAGACTTATACCTATGATTATTATGAAGACATCAAATATACCCCTGCGGCTTATGTGCCGGACGGAGCGGTGACAGGGAACCAGATGGGCTGCGGCAGCTTTTTGAGCCCTCAGGACCTGAATACCGACAAGGAGGGCAACGTTTACATCGCCGACACCGGCAATAACCGGATCGTGGTGGCGGATCCTTCCCTGAAACTGGTAAGGGTCATTGATTCCTTCCAGAACCAGGGAGTGGAGGATCATTTTTCCTCCCCCAACGGGGTGTACAGTTCCTCCAATGGGAACCTTTATATCGCCGACACCGGCAACTTCCGGGTGGTGGAGCTGGATGCCCGGGATAACCTGGTACAGATCATCCAGAATCCCAAGTCGGATGTGCTGGAAGAGGGATATGTCTTTTCCCCTTTGAAGGTGGCGGTGGATTACGCGGACCGTATCTATGTCATCGCCCAGAACCAGTTTGAAGGCATTATGGCATTTGACGAAGTCGGGCAGTTTATCGGATTTACAGGAACCATCAATGTACAGATCACCCCCTGGGAGATTTTCTGGAGAAGGTTCTCCACCAGGGAGCAGCGGGCAAGGCAGCAGCTGTTCATCCCCACGGAGTTTACGGGAATGGAAATTGACGACGACGGCTTTGTCTACGCCACCAATGTGGATGCGGAAGGGGAACAGTCCGTCAGAAGGCTGAACCCCAGCGGCGAGGACGTGATCCAGCAGGGTCTGGTTCCCCTTTCCGGGGATCTGACCTGGAGGCTCACAGGCACCTATTCCGGCGCCTCCCGGATCGTGGACGTGGTGGTGCGGGGAAAAGGGATCTATTCCATCCTGGACTCCGCAAGGGGAAGAATCTTCACCTATGACCATGAGGGCAACCTGCTCTATATCTTCGGGGGACTGGGCAGCCAGGAAGGAACCTTTACCACTCCCACTGCCATCGATACCATCGGGGAAGAGATTCTGGTGCTGGACGCCAATAAGAATCTGGTGGATAAGTTCAAGCCCACCAATTACGGCAGCCTCATCAACCAGGCCGTGGGTCTGAGGTACGACGGGGACGAGACCCAGGCGGTGGAATGCTGGCAGGAGGTGCTGAAGCTGGATTCCAACTTCGAGCTGGCTTATGTGGGAATCGGCAAGAGCCTGTTGGCGGCAGGACAGAACCGAGAGGCCATGGACTGTTTTAAGATCGGCAACAACAAACAATATTATTCCATCGCCTACAAGCGTTACCGGAATGAGATTTTAAAGGATAACCTGAGCTTTATCCTGACGGCGGTCATCGTGATCGTGGTGCTCATCCTAGTCTGGAAGAAGGGCGGGAAGAAATTGATCCTGGAAAAGATCAGGGAGAGGAGGATGAACCATGTTTAAGGAAAAGATCAAATATGCTTTTTATACCATCGCTCATCCCATGGACGGCTTCTATGAGATCCGTCACAGAGGCCGCGGCAGCGTGCCCCTTGCCCTGGTGTTCGTACTGCTGTTCGGCGTCTGCTTCTCTGCCAACAGACAATACGCCGGCTTCGTGGTGAATTTTGTCAATCCCATGAGCATCAACAGCTTTGCGGAGATCCTTTCCGTAGCGGTGCTGTTTCTGCTGTTCTGTGTGGGCAACTGGTCCATCACCTGCCTGATGAACGGGGAGGGGAGACTGAAGGATATTGTGACGGTTACGGGCTACGCCATGCTTCCCATGATCCTGACCTTTATTCCCTCCATTATCTTTTCCCGGTTTGTGGTGGCGGATGAAGAGGCCTTCTACTATATCCTGATGGGTCTGGGAATCGTCTGGTTTGTGCTGCTGGTCCTGGTGGGAATCATGACGGTACATAATTATACCCTGGGCAAGACGTTGCTCACCATGTTCTTAACCTTTGTGGCAATGCTGATCATCATCTTTCTGGCGATGCTTCTGTATTCGCTGATCAGCCAGGTGGTTTCCTTCTTCGTCAGCATTTACAATGAGCTGATGTTGAGAGTATAAGCGGCACGAAAGGTGCAGATGGGAGTTGCGATGAAACAGAAAAAGAAATGGTTAATGGCAGCCTGCATTCTCGTGGTGCTGGTCATCATAGGGGCGGCTGGCGCGTTTATTCTGATGAGGTATTTTAATTACAGTACCTATAAGAAGAGTATCCTTTCCTATGACGTGGAGGAGGGCGGGACATTTACCCCCATGGCGGAAGCCTCCCCGGATGTGGAAGGAATGGTGTTGGCAGCTGAGAACGATACGCTGAAGCTGTATACGGATCTGGAGACCACGGAGGTGGCGGTTTACGAAAAGGCCACAGGCATTGTCACCTATTCCAATCCCAGGGACCGGGAGGAGGATGGAATCGCTTCCGGCGTAAACCAACAGCTTCTGAGCTCCACCCTGAATGTGGTGTATTACAACAGCGCCAGGTCCAGGGCGACCATGAACAACTACGACATGAGCATCCAGTACGGCCAGTTTGAGATCCAGGCCCTGGAAAACGGCATCCGGTACGTCTACACCCTGCAGGATCCGGAGAATTCCACGGGAATCATCCCCCTGCAGATCAGCGAGGAGCGGATGCAGAGCCTGATCCTGGATAAACTGGAGGCTAAGGATGCCAGGACGGTGAAGAATTATTTTACCCTGAAAAACGGGGTCTACACCTTAAACGACGCCGCCATGGATTCCAAGATCGGCATGAGCCGTCTGAACCGGTTCTTTGAGGAATGCGGCTATACCCAGGAGGATTACGAGCAGGATATGGAGGGCCTGGAGGGCGTTGAGAATATTTCCTTCGTCATTCCCCTGGAATATAGGCTGACGGAAAATGGGTTACAGGTGTCCGTGCCCACCAGCCAGATCCATGAGGGAGGGGGCGCCACCATTTCCAGGCTCCAGGTGCTTCCCATGTTCGGGGCGGCAGGAGTCACGGAGGAGGGCTATATGCTGGTGCCCAACGGTTCCGGGTCCCTGATTTACCTGAACAACGGAACCAAGAATTCCCCCTATTCCCAGAACGTGTACGGCATCGATCCGGTGGTGCAAAGCTATACGGTGACGGAACTGACGGAGAATGTGAAGCTTCCTGTCTTCGGCATGAAGAAGGGGGAAAGCGCATTCTTAGGAAGGATCACGGGAGGCGACGCCCTGGCAAGTATTTACGCCAATGTATCCGGCAATACCAACAGCTATAACTTCATCTATCCGGAGTTTTCCCTCCGGGAGATCGAGCTTTTGAACATGTTCGGCGTCACCGGCAACCAGGCTGACGTGCCTGTGGTGGAGAATGAACTGTACGATGAAAACCTGAGCGTCACCTATACCTTCTTAAGCGGGGATAAGGCTGATTATTCCGGTATGGCGGAGGTCTACCGGAAACAGCTTCAGGCGGAAGGGGTGCTGAAGGGCACAGAACCCTCGGCCAGCCTTCCCTTCTATCTGGATATCCTGGGCGGCGTGGAGATTCAGAAGCATATCATGGGAGTCCCTTACAGCGGCATCTATGTCATGACGGATTATGAACAGGCGGGAGAGCTGCTGGATCAGCTTTACAAAGCGGGAATCGGCAATGTGCGCATGAATTATCTGGGCTGGTTCAATAGAGGGGTTTACCATGACGCGGCGGACAAGATCAAGCTGATCGGCAAGGTGGGCAGCAAAGCCCAGCTGGAGGACTTAAGCGACCGTCTGGAGGCAAACGGCGGCAGGCTGTATGTGGATGTGGCTTTCCAGCAGGTTCCTTATACCTCTAGGCGTTTTAACCACCTGTTGGAAGCTTCCAAATACTATTCCGGCTATGTGGTGGAGCTGGGCGCTCTGAATCCTGCCACCATGAGACAGACCAGTACCCTGGGATGGTATGATGAGCTTGCCTATTATGTGACATCCCCTAAGTTCCTTCCCTGGTATGTAGGTCATTTTACCAAACAGATCGTCAAATATGATGTGGGCGGCATTACCCTCAGAGATCTGGGCAATGTGTTGGCTTCGGATAAGAAGAGGACAGAGGTGATCCACAGGCAGTCTGCGGAAGAGATCGTCATGGCACAGTATGACACCCTGAAAGGTACCGGCAAAAACCTGATGGAGTACGGCGGCAACGCCTACACCCTGGGTTATGTGACGGATATCGTGGAAGCCCCTGTGAACTACAGTAAGTTCTATATTGTGGATGAACAGGTTCCCTTCTATGAAATGGTCATCCACGGAAGCATCGATTATGCCGGGGAATCCTTAAATCTCATGGATAAGGATGTGGATGAGGAGCTGCTCCTTACCTGGATCGAATACGGCGTGGCGCCGAAGTTCACCATGTCCTATGAGGATTCCAGCAATATTAAATATACTTCCTCCGCCGACATGTATTCCGTATGCTATACCACCTGGATGGAGGATGCCCAGGAGATCTACCGGCAGTTAAATGCGGTCCTGGGCAAGGTACAGGGGGCGGCAATGATCCACCATGAGAAGCTTGCAAGCGGTCTGGTGAAGGTGGAATACGACAACGGTGTAACGATCTATATCAACAAAACGGACAAAGCTATTACAGAAGGTTCTGTGAAGGTAGATGCCATGAGTTATCAGGTGACGGGAGGTGCGGCATGAAAACCAAAAAGAAAAAAATGTCTTTGATCCAGAAACGTGCGGTCACCGGCTTTTTATTCATTACTCCCTGGCTCATCGGTTTCCTCTGGTTCTACGCCAAGGGCTTTATCCAGGCAGTGCGTTTCAGCTTAAGCAACATGACCATGAAGGAAACCGGCGGATATGTGCTGGACTTCATCGGGTTGGATAATTACAAATATATTTTCCTGCAGCACGCCTCTTATAACCAGACCCTGGTGAGCTCCGTCGGAAATATGGTGATCGATGTGCCCCTGATCATTTTCTTCAGCTTGTTCATCGCTATTCTCTTAAACAGCAAGTTTAAGGGAAGGACCCTGATGAGGGCCATCCTGTTTTTGCCCATCATCATGAATTCAGGAGCCATCAGCGCCTCCATCGAGCTGGCCCAGCAGGCGGTCTCCGGCGGCGTGGCGGCGGTTTCCACAGAGGCGGCGGTTTCCGGGGGCGTGAATATCGAATATCTCCTGGGAATGCTGACGGACTTGGGCTTCCCGGTGGCCCTGACGGATTACATCGTGGCGGCGGTGGGAAGGATCTTCGATATTGTCCAGGCTTCCGGTGTGCAGATCATCATTTTCATCGCGGCCCTGCAGTCCGTGCCCGGTTCCCTCTATGAGGTGTCCAAGATCGAAGGCGCCACGGCTTATGAGACCTTCTGGAAGGTCACTTTCCCCATGGTGTCGCCCCTGATCGTCACCAACGTGGTTTACACCATCGTGGACGGCTTCATGAACAGCGAAGTGGTGGATATGGCTTATGATATGGCCTTCACCAGCTTTAACTGGAGCGTCAGCGTGACCATGAGCCTTGTGAGCTCCTTTGTGGTATGTATCCTGTTGGCGGTGGTCACCAAGCTGATTTCCAGCAAGGTATTCTATTATAACTAGGGAGGAGGGATAAAGATGAAGACAGCAATTGCAAAAGGAATCCATACCATTGATGCCGTACAGGCGAAAAAGTTCGGAAGGACCGTCCAGGCCATTGTGCTGGGTCTGATCAAGCTGGCGATCCTGGTGGGAATCTCCTACATTATCTTAGGTCCCCTGATCTCCATGCTTTCCAGCTCCTTCTTTACGGAGGACGACCTGTATAATCCGGTGGTTGTGCTCTTCCCGGCGGAGGGCACCCTGGGAAATTATATCCAGACCTACACCACCATGCAGTATCCCAGAACCCTGCTGACCACGGTGCTGTATGTGGCCAGCCTGACGGTGATCCAGGTAATCGTCTGCTCCATGGCAGGCTACGGCTTCGCCAGGTTTGAATTTCCCCTGAAAAAGGTGCTGTTCGGCTGTGTGGTGCTGACCATCGTCCTGCCGACGGACACCCTGATGCTTCCCTGGTACACGGAATTCAGGAACTTTGACATTTTCGGGATCCTTCACCTGATCACGGGGAGCGGCGTGAACCTGTTGACCTCCCCCATCCCCATGTATATCATGACCCTGTTTGCCTGCGGGCTCAGGTCCGGGCTGTTTATTTACATCTTCAACCAGTTCTTCCGGGGACTGCCCAAGGAGATCGAGGAGGCGGCTTTTGTGGACGGAGCGGGAGCCTTTTACACCTACTTCCGGATCATGCTGATCAACGCCATGCCTTCCGTCCTGACGGTAAGCATTTTCTCCATGGTGTGGCAGTACAACGATACCTTCTATGCGAGGCTGTTCGGTATCAGCAACCGGATCCTGATGAGTATGAGGATTTCCACCGTGCAGGAAAACATCGCCAATGCCCTGGAGATCCAGGACAGTTCCGTGACCCAGCTGTATCTCTATGCGGGAATCATCATGATGCTGGTGCCTGTGATCGTGATCTATTGTTTGTTACAGAAGCGTTTCGTCGAGGGCGTGGAGCGGAGCGGTATCGTAGGCTAAGGAACGGATCCGGACCTTTCAGGCGCAGCTTTGCCCGGAGGTCCGGAAAAGGACCGGAGCCCGAGAAGCTTTGCGGCATAACCTCGTGAACGAATATATTTTAAAATTTTATCAAAGGAGGCTTTTACTATGAAAAAGAAAGTATTGGCAGTATTGTTGGCCGGTATGATGGTCTTGTCCATGGCTGCCTGCGGCGGCAATACCGACGGCGAAAGCAGTTCTGCTCCAGGAAGCAGCAGCGCTTCCACAGGCGGTCAGGAGTATTCCTCCCAGGATGAGGCAGGCGGAGACGAGGGAGAATCTTCTGATCAGGGAGATTCTGATGTGGCGGCTGGTCACCACGCTCCTTACGAGGCTAAGGACATGGGCGGCAGAACCATTAAGATCGGTCTCTGGTATGATATCTTCTATGACAGTGAATTCCAGACCCTGGAAGACATTACTGCAGCCGGCGGATCCTATGACAATGCGGAAACCGCCCAGATGCAGCTGGATGCAGTCCGTGCCGTGGAAGAGAAATGGAATGTAAAAATCGACTATGTGAACCTGGGCTGGGATGGTACCATGAGCAGTATCAGCACCTCCGTGACCAACGGCACCCCTGACTGCGACATTTATCTCACCGACCCTCAGTTCGGCATTGCTCCTGTTATCAACGGCTACGCCCAGAAGCTGTCCGATATCGCCCCTGCGGACGCCGACGTTCTGACTGACGAGGAAGTGTTTACCAGAATGCCTGTGTTCGGCAATGACGACTATATGTTCTACGGCAGCACCAACGTTCCCGTCGGCGCCCTGTATCTGGCTTACAATGAGTCCATGCTGGATGAGCTGGGCCTGGAGGCTCCCGAAGTACTGGCCGAGAGAGGCGAGTGGACCTGGGAGAAATTCGCGGATTACTGCTCTCAGCTGACCAGGGATACCGATAACGACGGTAATACGGATGTATACGGCTACGGCGATGTATGGACCATGACCGTACAGGGCTTGTTGGCTTCCAACAACGCCATGATCGCCGGCTCCACCACAGAGGGCTTAAGCGATCCCAAGACCGTGGAAGTCTTTAACTTCATCGACCGTCTTTACAATGTGGACGGTACCGCAAGGCCTTATACCGATGACTGGAATGACGACCTGAACGCCCTTTTCCAGAACAAGGTGGCATTCTCCTTCGTACAGTTCTATCAGCTGGTAGGCCAGGATATCGATTACAATGTACGGATCTGTCCTGCCCCTCAGGGTCCTAACGGTGACGGAAGCATGACCCCGATTGAGATCCATAACTGCTACTTCATTCCGGTAGGCGTAGAGGATGCCACCGCTGTTTACGAGATCTTCGAAGAGCTGAACAACTGGTATGATTATGATACCTCCTACAGGGATGATCCCGCCTGGTTCGAGTCCGGCTTTGTGGATGAGGAGCAGTTGGAGCTGGGCTATACCGAAGGCTACAAGGCCAATGCCGATATGCTGAACTATGTGACCAATTCTCCTGTGGGGGATGTGTTCTATGGCGTCGCTGTCCGTAAGGACATGAGCGTGTCCCAGGCAATCGAGTCCTACAAGCAGCAGATGCAGGATGCTTTGGATGCCATGACCGCCAACCTGAAATAAAGGGAAGGAAACGTAAAACCGCGGAAAAATATTTGCGCGGAAAAAGGAAATCGAAATATTTAGCTTGCCAGGAGAGAAATATGCGGTAAAATAGGAATATAGGACTTTTCAGAGCAAGCGGGAGCGCCCGGGGAGAAGGGATGGGATTCCCTTTGCCTTCGGGCGCTTTTTGGGGAGGTGCAGGATGAATAAGATTTTTGGGCCGGATACGGTTTTTTTCCGGGGGATGAACCAGATTGGAAATGTGATCGCCGTAACCCTTATGTGGCTGGTGGGATGTATCCCTATTGTGACCATCGGCACCTCCACAACAGCCATGTATTATACCATGGTGAAATCGGTAAGGCACGGGGAAGGGTATGTGACGAAGGAATTTTTGGGCGCTTATAGAAGGAATCTGAAAAACGGGATCCTGCTTACCCTGGTGTTTTTGCTTCTTGCCGGGGTGCTGGCGGTGGACAGGATCTATGTGGATCAGGCACAGACCCAGATCGCCGCCGCCATGAGCCTGGGTTATACCCTGCTGATCCTGGTGGCGGCAGGTATTTTTCTCTATATATGGCCGGTGATGTCCAGATTTACCATGGGAAAATGGAACTGCTTCCGGGTAGCTTCCAATAAGACAGTATCAAAACAATACTGACATTGGGTAGCTGCCAAACAGGGGTGCAACAAGGAGAACAGCCATACTCGGAAAGTTTCCGGGTATGGCTACTCTCTTTGTGATATGTTATCATTTTTTTTTGCAATCAAGGAATTAAGCCGTTTGAACATCATACCAAGATTTACTATGCCATTTTTCGGCCGCTACTTCCAATGACATATACTCTTTTGTTTCCATACCCCATCTCC
>CANQBS010000002.1 GCA_947589075.1 uncultured Acetatifactor sp. | reverse complement strand
GTATCGGATTTTTGCTCAACGAATTTCCGAAGCACTGTTTCGGAAATTCGATTCTGATAGCTAAGGTAAAATTTTCTTGTATTTTCAAGGGTATCAACCGAGAAGCCCTTGCCAAACTCTGCGTTCAACGCATCAGAGAGCGTCTGAATGACTTTCTTGCCGTAACCGGCACGCTCCCTGCCGGACTGCTGTTCCTCAACGATCCAATATCCAAGAACATAGTACGTCATGAGCTGCACAAAATTCACTTGATTGGCAGCAATCTTTCGGGCATACCGAATCAACTCAATCGAATTGCGGCATAGGGCACTCATATTGATTGTAGGAGTATCAGAATTCTTTGGTATTAAGCTGTTGTTGTCCATCTCTATCCCCCTTAAATCACTCTCACGCGCTTTTGAATGTCGCCAGCGTCCTCCGGCATATAGAGCTTGAAGATCTCAAATACATTGATTTTTTCCGGGCTGGAGGCAAAGCCGGAATCGCGGAAGACGGCGCGGAGGGGCTTGCGCTTTGCGATCTCCTTGACGATTCAATTAGCTTCACTGTTTTTCGCCTCGTTTTTCTGCTTTATATACTTTCCACTCTTGATCCTCGCATCCTTTGGCTTCGGCTCATCGTCTGGTATTGCCCACGAGTAATCAATCCTGACTGCGCCAGGCACACGCCCTTCCGCACATAAAATTTGTATGCGCCGGGTTGAGATTCCCCAGCGTTCCGCTGTCTGACGAATGGACAGATATTTCATTATTCTCGCCCCCTGACGACCTTTTTCTACTCATATATTATACTCGATATTGCGAACAAAATCAAGATGGTTTCAGTGTTTTCCCGAAGATGTCAGACATATTTTTCAAGTTGGCCTTGCCGTTACCCGCTATGCTGGAAGCACCGCGTAGCGGCATTTACCCGGCTATGCCGTGCTATGCCGTGCTATGCCGTGCGTGCGGTGGATTGCTCACCCGGTCAGGAAAATTCCCGGATGAGATTTCCCACGGTTTCTAAATCAATCTGAAGCCTCCCTTCATATAAAGCAATCGGCGCTTTCCCGGTCAGACCATAGATCTCAGGATTATATTCCGCCCGCTCCGTCAGGTTAAAGACCACCAGCTTCATGGACTTGGGATCGATCATCCAATACTCCTTCACTCCGGCATTGATGTATTTTTTCAGCTTCAGAACAGAGTCCTTGCGGCTGGTAGAGGGAGAGAGCACCTCCAGGACAAAATCCGGCACTCCCATGATCCCCCAACGCTCAATCTTTTTCCGGTCGCATACAATGATCACATCCGGCTCCACCATGGTACGGTCATCGCAGTCCAGACGCACATCCACAGGAGAAATAAACGCCATGCAATCTCCCTTATTTTCTTTGAGAAAATTCTGAATCTGATAGTAGATTTCTCCTGCTGCCAGCTGATGGAACGAAGTGGGAGATTCCATGACGAAAAATTTCCCGTCGATCAGCTCTACCCGCAGATCATCCGGCAGGGCATAATAATCGTCCAGGGTATGATTTTTCCCTTCCAGAGCCTGCATTGCCTCCTCCATAGTGAGTTTTTCTTTACCTGTCATATGCTCTCCTTCAGTGCATTTTTCTTCCTTGTTCATAATGGCACCCTCCTTTTTTATTTGTAATTATAATGATTAATTTTATATATTTATTTTATTTAATCCGATATTTGATGTAAAATAAACCCTTCATGCATACACCCGTTTACGCTGCAAGTAATCATCTCAGCTTTCGGTCAGTCAATATGTAATTTCTCTAAAATCCGGTGAAAACGGCAGAAACGCCATAAACAACAGAATAATTGAATTATTTGCCTTTTCCTAACAGATAGAGTATAATAAACTCCAGAACTCGCCCAATGCGCAGGCGTGGCGCTGCAGCGGCGTTTGATTCTTTCGTTCATAAAGCATGCGCTTTACGGCTCACGGGAAGAGACTGATTTGAGGGAGAACAGATCAAAAAATGAAAATACAAAAAGCGAAATCCATCCTATATGCTTTGCTGGCCGCTGCTTTTTACGCCATCAACGTACCTTTTTCAAAGCTGCTTCTGAACCATGTGGGAGCCGCCACAATGGCTGCCCTCCTTTATCTGGGAGCGGGAACGGGGATTGGCATCATGTCCTTGTTCAACAAACAGGAGAAGAGCGCAAAGCTGGACCGGAAAGACCTGCCTTTCGTGATCGGCATGATCGGGCTGGACATTGCCGCCCCTATTTTTCTCATGCTGGGAATCCGTTACGGCTCCTCCTCCAATGCGTCTCTGCTGGGCAATTTTGAAATTGTGGCCACAACGGTCATTGCACTGGTAATCTTTAAGGAAGCCGTATCCCGAAAGCTCTGGGGAGCCATAGCTCTGATCACCTTATCCAGTATCCTGCTTTCATTTGAGGGAACGGACAGCTTTCATTTTTCCTATGGCTCCCTGCTGGTCCTTCTGGCAACAGTCTGTTGGGGCTTTGAAAATAACTGCACAAAAAACATTTCTTCCAAAAGCACCTATGAAATCGTCTTTCTGAAGGGCATCTTTTCCGGGCTTGGTTCTCTGATCATTGCGTGTATCAAAAGGGAAACCATGCCGCAGCCCATCTATATCCTTCTTGCGCTGCTTTTGGGATTTGTCGCCTATGGTTTAAGTATTTTCCTGTACATCCGCGCACAAAATACCCTGGGAGCGGCGAAAACCAGCGCATATTACGCGGTGGCTCCCTTTATCGGAGCCTTCTTCTCCTTTGTTTTCCTGCATGAGCCGCTGACTGGCATGTATCTGGCGGCCCTGGCAGTTATGGCTGCGGGCACCGCATTGGTAATAAGGGACACCTATTCCTCCCTTTCCGGATCCGCAGGGGGCAGTTCTTCCCCATCGGTCAGATAAATGCTGTCCAGTCTAAGTCCATGGGACAGGAATCCGACTGTCAGCAGATGCTCTCCTGCCCCCAGTTCGCAGGTGTAAACGGGCACCCATTTCCACACCTGGCAGGAGGAATAACGCCATATGGGCTTTCCTTCCATCAGCTCCTTCTCAGGAATCCTCTTTCCGTCCACTTCCAGATAGAAATGGGAATGTTCCACTCCCCACATATAAAGCAGCATCCAGATATGATAGGTTCCTCCCCCCAGCCTGAGCCGGTAGTGGAGTTCAGGAACTGCTGCCTGGGCGCCGTCTGCTGACTTGGTATTGCCTGCCGGATAGGCGCTGTCGGCGAATTGAGCTCTGTCTGTAGGCAGGATGCTGCCTGCCGGATAAACACTGCCAGCGAATTGGCCGCTGTCGGTCGAAGGGACACTGCCCGCAGATTGAACCCTGCCCGCCGGGTGGCCGCCCCTCAAATACATGGCAAGGCTCGTCCCTCCATGGCTGACGCCACAGCAATAATTCCAGTTTCTGCAGGACGTATAGGCGAAGGGAGTCTGAGCCAGGGCGGCGCCGGCGTCGATGAGAACTCTTTCTGCCTCCGCATCCGACATCTCCGATCTTTTGGCAAAGGGTTCCCTTGCCTTCTCCAGGATCTGGGCCGGCGTTACCGGATGTCCTGCTGATTCCGGAGTCAGATAGATATCCTCCATGGATAAGCTGTCCCTGGATGCGCCCTGCGGAAGATACAATACAGGACGGAGCGGCAGCTCGATTTCCCCATAGAAATCATCTGCATATTTCAAAACATCCAGCTCCTTTGGCAAATGCTGGTCGCCCTCCTTCAGGGCAAGGGAATTTTCCCTGCGGTTCTCTGTATAGATCACAAAGCGGCTGAAAGCAAAATATCGGTCTATGGCATGGAAGCTGATCCGGTGAAGCCCGGCCGTCAGATAAGGCAGGGTCAGATACAGCTTGTCCACATTATTTTTCACATTTTCGTCCCAGGTTCCTTTGTGTTCATCATTGGAAGCTGTAGCGAGCACCTGCATGGGTTCCTCATCCAGGGACACGCCGACCCGGATCTCCCCTACCGAATTTAAGGAAGGGAAGCGATGCAGCTCCAGGACAAAACTGCCTTCGGACTGATTGAAAAACCAGTAATCCAGCCTTGCCCCCGGCTCCTTTGCTTCTGCCAGGGCGCCGTGATCCCTGGCAAGGTTGAGGATCCGCTCCCAGCCCACCTGGGAGGATAATCTCGTTTCCACAAACCCTGCTGCCTCTTCCTCCGGGAAGGCGTCCTGCGCCTCCGCCACAATGCGGCCGTCCTCTTCCCAGGCAATATGGCGCATCCTCACGCCCCCTCCCTCAGGCAAGGATATTTCCCGCTCCTCCAGCCTTACGGGAATCTGCAGGACTTCGCCCGTGGCGCTGCAGGTTACCTGCAAGACAGCTTTGGTCTGTTCAGGTTGGACAGGAATATGCGCCTTATTGTCAGTATGCTCTTCAAACCCTTCGGGCTCTTCGGGTTTTCCGGGTTCTTCAGGTTTTCCGGATCTTTCGAATTTTCTGGGTCCTTCGGGATTTTCAGGATTTTCGGGCTTTGCCTGGAGAAGCACCCGGACCTCCTCCTTTACCGCAAGCTCTTTTTCCTCGATCTGAAGCCAGTCAGGCCCTTCCAGCTTTACCTGAAGCTCTCCTTCCCCTGCATTGGCAAGCTCGATCCATTTTGCCGAACCTGCTTCTGTAAATCTCCCGGTTCCCCAGACCCTGTGATTCCTGTAAAAAACAATTTCCCGTCCCCCGTTCCAGAGGGTGACCAACAGCCTTTGTTTTCCACCAGAAGAATCGGCTTTCTCCGGGGAATCCCCGGGAAAATCCCCGGACGAAAGAGGCAGCTTACATGCAGGAAACATGGCCGTCCTTGGGGGCGGAAAATCCTCCGGGGTGAGAATGCCGTTCCATTTCCCGTTGGACATCACATGGTTATAGTAATACAGCATTTTCTGTCTTGCCAGATCATACTCCCTGCATTTTTTCACATAGGAAACAGCCGCCGGGAATTTTCCCTGTTCCACGCACAGATTGCTGCGGTCTGCATAATAATACATGCAGTTGGTAAAATAAGCGGCGTGGATCTTCATCAGCACCAGCTGGAAAAAGGCGTCCTTCTCCTGCCTGGGCAAAGAACCATAAACCTCATCGGCCTTTTTCAGGATTCTCTCATAGCGATGGATCCGGACCGCCGCTTCATCCCCGTAAGCTGTCTGGGAAAAAGCGTCCTCATCCATCTGCTCCAGCTTCCTTGCGTTGGTGAGCTGGTCGAATTCCAGAAGCAGGGGCGCAAGCTCCCTGCCGTGAGAGCCGCTGAAGCAGCTGTCGATCCATCCGGCTATAAAGGACTCTTCATCATCCGTCAGGGCATTCTCTTTTCCCACATCCCATGCCAGCCTGGCATAAAAGCTCATCTGCATTTCCAGGGGCTTCATGGCGCCGAAATTCGTTACCCAGATTTTGCGGATTCCTTCTTTCCAGGCCTTCTTCAGCTCATTGCGAGTATGCGCCAGCGGGATGGAGCAGATAAAAAGATAGGATTTCCCGGAGGGCGCCCAGTAGGAATTGTGGTAATAGATGCCGTTGCCTCCTGCCCTTTTCTTTTCCTGATCATTGGGGTAGCGCCGGACATGGCCGTAATTGTCATTCACCCAGATGAGGGTCAGATCCTCCGGCACCTGAAGACCGTGATCATAAAGCTCCAGGACCTCCTTATAAGGGACAAAGGTCTTCAAAACCTGCCTGCTGTTATCTTTTCCCAGCACCTGGGAAAGCATTTCCTCCTGATCCTGCAGG
Source organism: uncultured Acetatifactor sp. (assembly GCA_947589075.1). Lineage (GTDB taxonomy): Bacteria > Bacillota > Clostridia > Lachnospirales > Lachnospiraceae > Acetatifactor. The sequence goes on along the minus strand of CANQBS010000002.1, from coordinate 95,939 downwards.
ATCAGCTCCAGCAGCTCCTTTTTTGCCTGCAGAAGCTGTTCTCCGGCAAGCCCCCTCATGGCCCGCCCTTCCATCCCTGAATCATGGATACCTCTCATCCCCAGGGTATATGCCACTTCAAAATCCCGGTTCTGTTCAATGCTTTCCCGCCAATATTCCTTCAAAATCTCCCTGTTGCGCCCTTCCATGGAATAATCGTACTCTACGTCAGTGTATCCCTTTTTCCTAAGCCAGGGTCTCCACTCTCTGTTGTTGCTGCGCATGAGCATGTCGCAGTGAGAGGTTCCCACCACAATACCCATCCGGTCCGCCAGAGCCCCGTTCTCCTGTTTTAAATTAAAGGAATTCACATGCATGGCAGGCCAGATATAGTTCATTTTCAGCCGAAGCAGCAGTTCAAAAATCTTTTCATAGGTTTTTACGCCGATGGTTTCCTCACCCATATAACGCTGTACCCAGTGCTCCAGCTCTTCCTCGTCGTTGATAAAAATACCCCTGTACTCCACAGAAGGATAATCCGTCCTGCAAAAACCGGTCTCCAGGCAGGCTTCCTTCCGCTCCCGCACAGGTACATCCGCAAAAAAGTACCAGGGAGAGACTCCCAGCCATTCACAGAAATCATAAATCCCGTATATCGTTCCCCGCCTGTCCGTTCCGGCGATCAAAAGCTCCCCGTCCTTTTCCTGGATCAGGAAGGCTTCCCTGCGATATCGTCCCTGCCCGTCCTTTAACTGCTCCAGATCCGCCTTTTCTCCTATCTCTTCCGATATTCCCGCAGTTCCGGCTATGATCTGTATCTTCGGCACATCGGCTTCGGAATTCACCCGACAGTCCAGGGTTCTGACCAGATCTCTCTTCAGGTTTACCGCCGCCAGCTTCACCGCTTCGCTCTCCCGCTCCGATACTTTTAATGTGACATAAGCATACCTTTTAATCCTGATACCCATGATCTATCCTTCCTGTTTGTATTATATAATGTGGGCGACAAAAGGTATTTGGTCGCCTATGATACACGGATTTCTCCGCACTTCGTGCTCTCGAAATCCCCTTGTATCATTATATTCCAGCCTGCATATTCTTTCAATAAAAAGCAAAAATAAAAAAGTCCCTTTATTTTTCCCAGCACACCCTTTATTGACCATTATAGCGGTCAATATTTTGAACCATATAGCATACAATAAGATTTATGGAGGGAAATAGATGATTATTCCATCTATTTCCCTCCATAAAAAAGGAATTTACAAAAGAGAAGGATAAACCATGGAACAAAAGATCAGAAGGGACCGCAATCTGGGGGATAACCTGAAGCTCCTAAGACAGCAGCACCACATCTCCCAGGAAAAGCTCTGTGCCGAACTGCAGAGACGGGGCTGCGATATCGGCAGAAGCACCTATGCCAAATATGAAAACGGAGAGCTGAATATCCGGGCAAGCATTCTGATGGAGCTTAAGAAAATTTATGTCTGCTCCTACGACGACTTCTTTGCAGGTCTGGATCAGGGAAACGATTAATCGGCTTTTTCAGGGATTCTTTCGTACTTTTTCCCTGATATCGAGTCGGTTCGGTCAAATCCCTTCTGCCTGCCCTGTCTATTATTGCCGACTCAATCTATTATTGCCTGCCCTATCTATTCCTGACCCAGATCCGTATCCCGGTAGATCCTGCACATCATATGGGAGGGTTCGATGGATACCGCTTCCCGGATAAATCCGGCGGCCTTTTCCCGATTTCCCAGCCCGATATTTCCCAAAGCCATGAGATAATAGCAGTGGGCTCTGTTCCTGGCGGTGTAATCCTCGTCGAAGATCAAAAATTCCGGCAGGGAAACTGCAAAATACTCTATTTTCACCTCATCCCTCAGATGTCTTTCTCCATAATCGATCAGGCGGTAGAACCGGGAACGGGCTTCCCTGACCTTCCCCAGCTTCAGATAAGCGAGCCCCTGATACAGGATCATATCTGCGGGCTGGTCGTTATAATACATCGCTCCTGCGGGCTCGTCCGTTCCGACGGTAGCGGTCTCAAAGCATTCTTTCGCCTCTTCCGTTCTTCCCTGGGCTTCCAGAGAAATCCCCAGATGATAATAAATATGATTGTCCTTTGTTCCTTCCAGCTTGCCCTCACCCAGATTCTCGGGATAAACCAGGGCTTTGCGCAGAAGCTCCTCAGCATCTGTAAAACGTCCCTCGCGTTTGGCCTGCTTCGCCAGCTCCAAAAGGGCAATGGTGTACTGGGTCGTAACCTTTCCTTCCCCGCCTTCCCAGGGATGGAAATGTCTGCCCATAATGCACTGATAGGCTTTCTCATGATCTCCGCACAGATTCACCAGGGTAATGTATTCAATATACAGGTCGTCCCTGCCGCCGATCACATCCTTATGGGCTTCATAATTCTTTAAGCGTTCTTCAAAGCTCCAGCCCAGCTTTTTATAAAGCTGATCCAGTTCCAGGAAAATCCTGGGGTCTGAAGGATTTAATGCAAATGCCCGTTCCATCGCCGCCTTTGCTTTGACAGAATCCCTGCACTTATTATAATAAACCAGAGCCAGGTTGCGGAACACAAGGGGGAAGGAGCCGTCTGCCCTGGCAGATGCTTCCCACAGCGCCAGAGATTCCTTCCACTGCAGCTTATCATAGAACAGATTTCCCAGGTAATAACATGCCTTCGGCATACCATTCAGGACTTCTACAGAGTCGGCGCCCTCTTCCTTTCCGACCGTTTCAGCCGTCTCGCCGTTCGCCTTCCCGCCAAAATGAATGGCGAACCGCAGCACGGCAATATCCTCCAGCTTATTGGGGAAACAATAGTCGGAAGATTCTTCCTCCGCCTTTGCCAAAAGAGCCGACACCACATCCGCCCCTTCCCCAAGCCGGTCACGGTAAAACGCCTCATAATAAGTCAGCAAAGGATAAGCCTTCGTGCACTGTCCCAGCACCATGACCGCTTCCGCATAGGCCCCGAATTCCCCATAATCTCTGGCAGTCATCAGATAATTTTCCTGGAAATCCCGCATCTTATGGTTCAGCTTACAAAAACCTTCAGCCGCCGCTTCAGCTGCCGTTTCAGCCGCCGCTTCACCCATGCCGACAGCGGATGAAGAACACTGATCCGTCAGTCCGGACCGGCACATTACCTCTGTCAGGTTCTCCGGACCATCCAGCAGGATTTCTTCAAAGCAGGATACAAAATCAAAGGGATCCAGGGCAAGATTTTCCGCAATCCAGCTCCTGGCCTGCTCTTTTTTCCCAAGTTTCCTGAGCAGGTACGCCTTTAAGCCCCTGGCTTTGATATTGTGGGCGTTTTTCACAAGCCCCTTCTCCGCCAGGGCGAGGGCCTTACCATAGCTTCCTTCCCGGCTGGCTATGACCGCAAGATAATAGAAGGACATCTCCTGCTGCTCATTGCTCCAGGTCGCCTTGTAAAATGCGTCGTAAGCCTCCTTTTCCCGTCCCAGATAAAAAAGATCCAGTCCCAGAAGGTAATAACTCTCACTGTTGTAGGGATTGGGGTTGCGCTCTGTCAGCCGCTCCAGGGCCTTCCGGAAATACTTTTCCGCCAGGGCAAACTGGCCTCTGCGCATCAGAAGCTCTCCATAGGCGTTATTGATACGGATATCCCCGGGATCCCTCTTAAGCCCTTCCAGATAGTAAGGATCCGGAAGATAAGTGGCGTGGCGGTATTGCTCAATGTGCTGCCCCGTCAGATACAGCTCCTCACAGGTCTGGATCAGGGCAGGATCCTTCGCGGCTTTAGCAGGCTCCGGCAGCCTCGGAATCTCCGGCGCCTCGGGCTGATATTCCACCAGACAAACTCCTCCGGCATAGACAGCCACATGAAGCTCTTCCTCCTTCAATCCCTCCAGGGCGTCCGACCCGGTCCACGCCTTTTCCCCAGGGCACAGGGTTCCCTCTTCCGTAGCTTCCATCCCATTTAGCGCCACCTCCCGCTCATAAACATCCACAGGAGAAAGCCTGGTGGTCTCCTTCAGGACCACCTTTCCTCTGGCAGTAAGCAGGATATGCGCCTCTTCATAAACCGAGGTGGCATACACCTTCACCTTCGCAGCCTTTCCGTCATAGGACAGATGCACCGCGGCCTCGGCGGTGGCGTTCTTCACCTGTCCCAAGGCTTTGTAGGGCATGAAATATTGGGTAAAAGTTTTCTCTTCAAAGGGCTTCAGCCAGGAAAAATCAGGCTGATTGTCCGTAAACATCCCCGTCATCAGCTCGATATAGGGACCGTCCTCATCCGTCAGGTTCCTGTCCCAGGCTTTCCCAAAGTCTCCGCAGCCCCAGGTCCACTGCTTTTTTCCGGGAGAAACATGGTGGTCTGCCACATGGAGCACCCCTGCCTCTACGCCGTAATCATATCCGCCCACGAAATCATATTTTGACTTTTCCGCCATATAAGAGGTGGGTACCGGAATATTCTTATAACGGGAAATATCCACGCCCTCACTGTAATCCTTCTTATAATATACTCCCGTTGCAATGGGAAAACGGGAAACGTCCCTTTTGCCGTGATCCATCACCGCGTGCACGTCGGGCGGGAAAATGGACTGGGTGTTCTCGTTCACGGATACCGCCGGATTGGCCCACCAGAGAAAGGTCTGTGGCAGGGAAGTCCTGTTGTAAAGCTGTCCGGTGATCTCGATATAAGCCTTATCCGGATAAACCGTGATCTTCATCAGACCCTTGGTGCCGTACATCTGATCCACGTCATGCAGAAGCACAGACCTGCTGCCGTCCTCATGCTCTGCCAGAACATAGTCCACCGGCAGAAAAGTGGTGGGTCTGTGATGCTGGGGCCAGTTGAATTCGATTCCTCCGGAGATCCAGGGGCCCGTCAGCCCCACCAGCGCAGACTTGATGACCCGGTTATAATAGATGAAATCATATCCGTTGGTTTTATCGTAGGCGCGCTGGATCCTGCCCCCCAGCTGGGGCAGCACCATCACCTTGATATAGTCATTCTCCAGGAAAACCGCCTCATATTCCTTATCCCGCTTCACATCGCTTATCTTTTCCACCGTAGGATAAGGATATACCTTGCCGCAGCTTCCCTGATATACCCGCTTATCCAGGAAAATAGGAGCCTTCTCCGGCTCTCCGATCTCGTAGGTGGGGATCATGACCTTTTCCATCCAGACCTTCGCTTCGCTCATCGCATTCATCCTCTCTGCAATTCCCTTTCTGCAGTTCCCTTCCGTAATTCCTTACTGCAATCCCTTTCCGGAGTCCTTCCCGCAGGTTCTTTCCGTCATCCTTCAGAATTCTCTGTAAAAATCATCCCTGCGCTCCGACATGACCAGATAACATTCTTTTCCGCTCAAAAGCTGTGCCGGAACCCGCCATGGCAGACCGATATAGTAGTTGTCCGCCAAAAGCTCCCCGTCCCCATAAATCTGAGCCACATCATAATCCTCGTCTATGGTGACAAAGCCCTTTTCTCCGGTTACCTCAAGCTTTTTCCAGGTGAGGGCGCGCTTTCCGCTCTCCTGGCTGCCGATCTGCAGTTCCTCCCCATAAGGAGGCTCAAAGGGCGGCTCCTGAACAAAACTCCATTTTACCAGGGGGGCTTCCTGCAAGTTCACCAGACCATCCGTCTGATCCTTTGCATGAGCTTCTAACTGGTTTTTCTCCTGTCCATCCGCCTGATCCTTCACCTGCAGGCATACCTGACCATCCTTCCGGGCTTCCGCCTGCACGCATACCTGACCATCCGCCCGGGCTTCCGCAGGAAGCTCCTCAAACCGCTCCCCGTTCCAGCGATAACAGGTATGTATCCCGGGCTCTGCGCTGTACAGTTTTCCATCCATCGCGCACAGATCCCATCCGTTTCCCAAATACAGCCCTTCCTCCCCCTCCACGGAAAGCCTTCGCAAAAACCTGGCTTCCTCCCAGGTGAGAGTAACGATCCTGACGCCTTCTGCGCCATGATCCGACCTGCAACTCTTCCCTGGATTTGCATCGCTGCTCTCAGCGTCCTCTTCGCCCCAGTCTACCCAGCAGCCTTTTCCGGGATCTGCATCGCCGCTCCCGACGCCCTCCGCGCCCCAGTCCAGCCTGATCAGACGATCCTTCCCCGGGACAGCCTCCACCACCCGGGTTTCTCCGCCGGCTTCCACACAGTACGCCGCCCTGATCCCCGTTATCTCCACAAAGAAAAAGGTGTTTCCCATCCGGCAGATGGGCTGGGCGGTGGCGTATTTTAATACCGTCCCCTTATCGTGCGCTGCAGACTTCACGAGCTCCATCCCAAAAGGGAAGAAAAAGCTGATCTCTCCCCTTACATCGATAGGGGGAAACCGCACGCTGCCGGTATCCAGCACAGCGTTTTCCACATCCGCAAGCTCCGTCAGCCTCTGATAATGATTCACGAACACATAACCTCTCTTTCCGTCCGTGCGCATCCCGTACCGCAGAGAAATGGTATCCTCCCTGGGCACCGCTTCTGCGGCGTCCACAGCTTCAAGAGGGGCAAAACTTTCCTGGAAATCCTGGAGGAACAGATGCAGCAGATTCAAAAGCCGGTACTGCTCCCTCACCTCTCCGTATTCCGAAAGCGCCGTCTGAAAATCATAGGACAGGATCGGATAATCGTTGGGATAACCTGTTGCCCTGGATTCCTGGAGGGTGGACAGCCTGCCCAGCTTATTGGTTCCTCCATGATACATGTAGTACCCCGGCAGATTGTTGCCGTCCCCCAGCTTCACCAGGGCTACCGCATAAATGTCCATGGGCCTGATAATGGGTCTCCTGTGGTGGGTGACCTGGATTCCTCCCCCCAGCTCACAGGTGGCGAAAGGATACCGCTCATAAGGAAGCTGCCACCCGTCCTCTCCCTTTTCCTTCACAGCCATCAGATCGGCGCCGATGGCTGAGTCATTTCTCATCCGGTTAAAAAAATAATGGGGAGAAGGCTTCAGCCTCCTGGTATGACCTTCCCAGGGCGCCTCACAATAGCCGCCGAACACCGGAAGCACCTCATCCACCGGGATTCGCGCCCCCGACGCGCTGTTCCATCCCGTTACCGTATAAAGAGGAGCCTTCAAACCGCAGCTGATGGCGATCTCCTTCAATGCCGCCAGATGCTTCTCATTTCCCACATACTCGTTTTCCAGCTGAACGGCGACAATATTGCCCCCGTCCTGATAAAAAAGTCCCTGCACCTCTTCAAAAATCCTGCCGTACCACTTCCGGACCTGTGCAAGATATCCTTCATTATTTTCTCTTAACGGATATGGTTTTGCGAGAAGCCAGTCGGGGAATCCCCCGTTTCTGCATTCCCCGTGAGCCCAGGGACCCACCCGCAGCACCACCTCCAGCCCCAGATCCCTGCAGGCGAGCACAAAACTGCGGATATCCCTGTCCCCGGAAAAGTCGAACTCCCCCTCCATCTCTTCATGATAGATCCAGAAGAGGTAGGTGGACACCAATGTAATTCCCCCCGCCTTCATCTTGGCGAGCTCCATCTTCCACTTTTTTCTGTCATACCGGCAGAAATGAAATTCCCCCATCACCGGGATCCAGGGCTTTCCTCCCCTGGTCAGATAATCGCTGGTTACATTGATCTCCTCTCCCCGAGGATTCCTGCCTCCCATATGCAAATGCCCCGTCAGCCGCTCATGGGGCTCCATCTCCCGAAATCCATATACCATCTTTCCTGCTCCGCTCCTTTTCTCCTGATTAATTCTCCTCACATTCCGCCGTCCCGTCCTCTTATCTTAAGTATATCTCATATCTTAAGTATATCTCATTTCCGCTTTTCTTCAATCAGAAAATCTGCTCAATTATTTAGAAAAAATGCTCTTTTTGCTTCCCGCTCCCAAAACCCCTTGACAGGAAGGGAAAATTGTATTACAAAGGAGAAAACCTTTTAATTTTTAGGACTGCGGCGGGATAAAACAAAGAAAAGCGAGCAGAAAGAATCTGATGCCCGGAAGGAGATTTTTATGAAAACTTTAGAAAAACTGATTTCTCCGAAATCGGATTATTATATTTACTCCCCCAGCAGGATGGCAAAGGATATGCTGCTGTATCCCCTGCAATGCGGGATTTTCTATTATGAACCCGGCTATTCCCTGAAAAGAGATTCCTTCGACAGCTTTTTGATCCTGTATCTTCAAAAGGGAGAAATGAAGCTGGAGCTGCCGGAGCATACTCTGTGCGTCAAAGCGGGACAGTTCGCCCTGATGGACTGCTATCACAGCCACGCCTACTCCACGGCTGATGGATGCAGCTGCCTCTGGTGTCATTTTGACGGGATCACGGCAAAGCCTTTTTATGAAAATATTACTGCCAGACTGGGCAATGTTTTCAGTCTGCCGGATTCCTGCCAGGCGCTTCCCGGGCTGAAAACCATCCTAAAAATCTTTCAGGAGGGGGAAACCGTCAGGGAACCTCTTTTGTCCAAAATCTTAAACGACATCCTGACGGAGCTGCTGCTTTTTGTCCCTGTCAGAACCGGTTCCCACAGGTACAAGGGAATTGCGGAGGAAACCATGACCTATATCAACGAGTATTTTGCAAAGGATCTGGACATACCGTTTCTTGCGAACCGAGCGGGCTTAAGCCAGGCTCACTTTATCCGCTGCTTCAGACGGGAAACCGGTCTCACTCCCCATGAATATCTCCTGAACACCCGAATCGCCACCGCAAAATATCTGTTAAAAAATACCGATCTGGCAGTAAAAGATATCTGCTACCAGACCGGCTTCTCCAGCGAAAGCGTCTTCTGTTCCTCCTTCAAAACAAAGGTTGGAATGACGCCCTCCCAGTATCGAATACAATAAACCGCATCTTAAAGCCACCGATGCAGAGCCTCTAAAAGCTTCGATACCTCCACCGGCTTTGCCACATGGTCGTTCATCCCGGCCTCTCTGGTCTCCCGGATATCATCCTCAAAAGCATTGGCGCTCATGGCAACGATGGGAATGCTGCCGGCGTCCTCCCTCTCAAGCCCCCGGATCCGTCGGGAAGCCTCGTACCCGTTCATCACCGGCATCTGGATATCCATAAAGATCAGATCATAATAGTACAGGGGACTGCTTTCCACCTTTTCCACAGCAGCCTTTCCGTCTTCAGCCTGTTCCACGGAAACGCCCATGGCTGTAAGAAGCTCATCCGCGATCTCCCGGTTCAGCTCATTATCCTCCACCAGAAGCACCTTCTTGCCGTCGAAGCTGGCCTCCTCCAGCTCCGCCACATCCAGTTTTTTCTCCTCCTCTTCCTGTGCCAGAACGGATTTCAGCGCATATACAAGACGGGAACGGAACAGGGGCTTTTCAATAAACACCTGAATACCGGCCTCTCTGGCTTGGGCTTCCACCTCCGTCCAGTCGTAGGCGGACAAAATGATGATGGGAACCCCGTCCCCCACTTTCCTGCGGATCTCCTTTGCAGTCTCCACGCCGTCCATTCCCGGCATCTTCCAGTCCAGGATCACCGCCGCGAAATCATCCTCTGCCTCATGGGCGGCCGCCGTGCGTTCCACCGCTTCTTCCCCGGTCAACACCCAGGAGGCATCCATGCCGATGCCGTCCAGGATCTCGCAGGTGCTGATACAGGAATCCTGATCATCGTCCGCCACCAGAACCTTCAGATCCGCCAGGTCTTCCACGTTCTCAGTCTCCTGCTCCTGCAGCTTCAGGTGAATGCGGACCGTAAATTTGGAACCGACCCCTACCCTGCTCTCCACCTGGATATCCCCATCCATCATGCGGACAATATTCTTTGTAATGGACATTCCCAGACCGGTGCCTTCAATATTTTTGCTGACAGAGGCGGAAGACCTTGTAAAGGGATCGAAAATAGTCTTGATAAATTCCTCGTCCATGCCGATTCCCGTATCTTCACAGATGAACTCATAACAGCCCATCCCGTGGATCTGGGAATCGCATTCCTTAATGGAGAAAACAATGGTGCCGCCTTCCGGCGTGAACTTCACGGCGTTTCCAAGGATATTCACGAAAATCTGCCTCAGCCGCAGAGTATCCCCGATCACGTTCTCATGAGCGATATCTGAAATATGGACCTTAAGCTGCTGATGCCTGCTCTTTGTCTGGGACTGGATGATGGTGAGGATGCTCTCCACCATATCCGCCATGCCAAAGGGTTCCTCCGACAGCACGATCTTGCCGCTTTCGATCTTGGACATATCCAGCACATCGTTGATCAGCGCCAGCAGATGCCTGCTGGATATGGTGATCTTGCTCAGGCAGTCCGTCAGCCTCTCCTGATCGTCCAGATGCATCGCCGCAACGGCGGTCATTCCCATGATGGCGTTCATAGGGGTACGGATGTCGTGGGACATCCGGGCAAGGAAATCGGATTTGGCCCGGTTCGCCGCCTCCGCCGCATCGGAAGCATTCTTAAGAGCCAGCCTGATGGCCTGCTCCCGCTCCTTTAAGGCGGTTACGTCCTGTATGGCGAACAAAACGTCCACCGGCCGCCCTTCCTCCCTGGTCAGACAGATCATGGAGACATTTTCCCAACGCTGTCCTTCCATGTTGATCTGGTATTCAAACTGGAGGTAGGGCACCTCAGGCGTCAGATGCTCCTCTATAAAATCCTTGGATATGATATGGCTCATCTTTTCCCCGCCTTCATCCTCAGATATGTACAGAGGCTCAAGATAAGCCACCAGATCCGTATAAGCTCCCGATTCCGGGGCGCTGTTCTTTTTATCCTCCAGGTATTCATAGGTATTCTTTTCCAGGTTCACAAGGGCAAACCGGGTAAAGAGCTGGGGCACTGCCTCCACAATTCTGGACATCTCCTGCTTTTCCGATACCAGCTGATTCCTCTGGAGGCCGTTCTTGACCACCAGATATAAAATATATGCCAGGAAAGCTGCCAGCAGCTTCAGCTCCAGCACGATTCCCCCTCTGTTGGCAGTCTCGGTCATAAGCCTGGTCAGAGAGGAGGGTAAAGTCTGCACCAGAAGCCATTCCCCGTCGGTGAGGGGCATGATATAAGCGCTGCCCGCGCCGTTAGCTCCCTTATAGTTAAAGTTGGAAGAGTCCCCCTGGTTCAGGGCATGTTCCAGTTTATCCTGATCCGCTTCGGAAAGCTTGTTCCTTTCCTTTAAGGATTCCAGGAGATTTTCAGGAGAATTGCCGTCCCCAAAGGAAAGGATCACCCGTCCGTCATGTTCCACCACATAGGTGCTCACCTGCATCCCGAAATAGTTGGCAGAAAGCACTCCTGAAACAGTATCTCCTCTTAAAATGCCGCTCAGCACTCCGATGATCCTGTCTTCATAATAAAAGGGAGTATAAAAGATCAGCAGGGTTTCATTGGTGATCCTGGAATTATAGACTACACACTTCCCGCTGTTTCCCTGAATCCCCTGTTTAAAATATTCTCTGTCAGAAAGATCCGCGGTTCGCCCGTCCGCAGTCAGATCGATCCCATCTGTGGAAATAAATTCCACATAATCAAAACCGGACCGTTCTGTCATATCCTGCAAAAGCTCCGAGTCCACCACCGGCTCCTCCATAACAGAGCTGTACAGATGCGCCATCATTTCCACGTTTTTCTGATAGGTATTTATGATATCGTCCATCCTTGCGGCGGTCTGACGCGTGGCAGCCTCAATAAAGCTGCCGTTCTGTTCCAGGACACGGCTCCTGTTATCCCGTATAAAAGTAATGAACGCCAGGGCAATAAATATGATCAGTACGCTGATGAACGCAGCCTCCAAAAAAACATATTTTTTCCCTTTTTTGGTCTGAATCTTCATGTCTCTTCTCCTGCCTGCCATGATTCCTTCTATCACAATCCTCCCCGAACCCAACGGATTTCCCTGCCTCAAAGGGGAAACAGCTCCGCAATAAGCACCACGCTGCAGCATAAAACCGCCACCTTAAACAGATCCGCCCCCAGCCATGCCGCCCCGATCCCTGCCGCCAGGGCAAGAAAACCGGAAAGGGGGCTTTGGGTTGCATGAAGGATCGCGGGAAAGGTCATGACTGCCAGCGTCACATAGGGAACATAATACAAAAAAGAACGGATAAATCGGTTTTTAATCTGTTTTCTGATCAAAGTCAGGGGAAGCACACGGATCGCGTAGGAAACTCCAGCCATGATCAGAATATATACATAAGCGTTCCGCATCACGCTTCCTCCTCGGTATCTCTTGGAAATAAAAGCGCCGCCCCTGAAGCGATGACCAGGGTCAGGACAATGGTTCTGGTTCCCTCCGACCAGCCTGATGTAACCGGCCAAACTGAAAAAATATAGCTTGCCAGGAAACAGATCCCCACAAGGCAGGCTATCACAGGATTCTTCCGCCCGGGAGGAATGATGATCGCCAGGAACATCCCATAGAGGGCTACCCCAAAAGCGCTCACCAGACGCAAAGGCAGCAGATTGCCCGCCAGGGTTCCCAGGGCCGTTCCAAAAGCCCAGCAGGGCGCAGCCACCAGCACGGCTCCATAGGTATAATAAGGATTCAGATAACCGGGTCTGGCGATGGCGATGCCGAACAGCTCATCCGTGATATCAAAGGCCATAAACAATCTGTGCCCCAGGGAAATTCCAGGACGCATCCTCTGGCTCATGGCACAGCTCATCAGAAGGTACCTGGCATTGGCGATCAGGGTCACGATGGCGATCTCCAGATAAGCGGCGTGGGCCGCAATGGAAGTAAAGCCCGCATATTCTCCGGCGGACGCATTGCACAAAAGGCTGGCCAAAAAGGACTGAAAAGGCGTCAGCCCCGCATTTCTGGCGGCGATCCCCAGGGAAAAGGCAACGGCAAAGTAACCCAGTCCGATGGGAACTCCATCCCGCATGCCCTCTCCAAACGCCTTCCTGTCCAGACTCGATTTTTTCATTCTCTGCTCTTCTTCCACAGCTGTCCGCTCCTGTTTCTCTGATCTTCCGCTGTCCAATACGATTTCAATATTCCTCCAGATCATTACGGACCGCTACTCGGTGGTACTGAAATCGCTCCTATCCGCCGGCGTGATCCTGAACAAAAGAATAAGGAATGCCAGTGTAATGATCCAGGCGGCAAATACCTCGATCATCATCAGCACTATGATTTCCGATTCCAGGGAAATAAAATCAAAAACCATCAAAGCCACATAAGCGATCCTGCAGATATGAATTCCTTTGGCAATCTTCGGATTCCTTTCCCTGCAGCTTTTTATGATCATGTCCAGGAACATAAAGATCACATAAGCCATCATGACCCGTGTGATCAGGTATTCAAAAGGCATCTCAAAGGAGATCAGCCAGTGTGCCAGGTGATCCAGACATAAGATAAACAGCAAAGGGATCAGGGGCCAATGGATCTTTTCCTTCTTGGACCTGCCGTAAAGCACATATCCCAGGAAAATAATGCCCAGAAAATCCGGCAAAATATCCATCCCCATCACATTAATATTGACAAACCACAGCCCAAATCCTAATCCTGTAAAGCATAACTCTTTCTTTGTCATGACACAGCTCCTTATATATTAAAAATACTGGAGACAATTACAAAACGACTTTCTTGAACGCAGGTGGAAGGCAATATAGACAAAATAAGGGCGACTTGCCACCGCATCGGAGCCCGTTTTTGTCTATATTGACTTCCACCGTCCCAAACAGCGGAAGCCTCCACATTACCCAGAAGATACTGGGAGTATTTTACCACAAGCACAGAAAAGGAAGCGCCGCGAAGCGGCATTTACTTTTCGTGCGGTGGATTGCCTGGTAAAATGCGCTGCAGGGCAGCGCCAGCCGATGAAATCGGCGCAGATTCTGCGTCAGCAGAATCATTTTACCATATATGATCCTAAAAAGGAAGAAGGAAAACAAAACTCCTTGTAGATTGGCTTCAAAAATGTTATAATTCCATTGTTTACCGACGGATCGGCCTGTTCCGTCCATTTTATCCATCAGATAAGGAGATTCACGCGATGTATATAAAGGATATCTTTGCCTCCAAAAAGCCGGTGCTGTCCTTCGAGGTTTTCCCTCCGAAACAGGACCAGGAGCTTGAAAAGGTTTTGTCAGCCGTGGAAGAGCTGTCTCTTCTTCCCATCGATTATATGAGCGTCACCTACGGGGCAGGCGGCAGCAATTCCAAAAACACCACCGCCATAGCCTCTTACTTAAAGGACCATCTCTCCACCCCTTCCCTGGCCCACCTGACCTGCGTGACCAATACCAGGGAAGATATCAGGCAGAGGCTGGAAGAATACAAAGCCCTTGGAATCGAGAACATTCTCGCCCTCCGGGGGGACAGGCCGAAAGACTTTGCGGGAGAGGATCTTTTCCCCGGATACCAGTACGCCAGCGAACTTACCAGAGCCATCAGGGACTTCGGCGGCTTCTGCGTAGGGGGAGCATGTTATCCGGAATGCCATCCCAACTCTCCCAGCCTGGAGGCAGATATTGAGAATCTGAAGAAAAAGGTGGACGCCGGCGCAGATTTCCTGGTGACGCAAATGTTTTTCGACAATGAAGCCTTTTATCATTTTCGCGACAAAGCGGCAAAAAGCGGCATCCATGTTCCCATCACCGCAGGGATCATGCCCCTTACCAGCTTAAACCAGATCCAGCGCATGGTCATTAACTCCGGGGGAGCCACCATGCCCTCCAAATTTGTGCGCATCCTTTCAAAATACCAGGATAATCCGGAAGCCCTCAGGCAGGCCGGCATCGCCTACGCTGTGGAGCAGATCATCGACCTGCTTTCCAACGATGTGGACGGCATCCACCTCTACACCATGAACCGTCCGAAAACAACCAGGAAGATCATCGACGTGATCAATGCACTGTTTTAAGGATACATCGCGTTTCCCTGATCCTCATCCGGCCAGGCTTCCCTGCCGCTCTTTGGGATAAACCATGCCCCACTGCTTTCTCAGGCGGTCCATGACCTCCATGACAAACAACGTATCCTTAAGGGGCATGGAGGGAGCTTCCAGCTTTCTCTCCTGAATCGCCCGGATACATTCCTTAAGTTCATACTCATAGCCGCTTATCTGCTCTGGGATTTCTACCGTCTTCACCAGTCTGTCATCCGTATCATATACGGAGATGGACTGGGGATTGTTGATGTTTTCCACCACCACATAGCCCCTGTCTCCGTGAAAGATCCCCTTTCTGTCAGAACGCACATAAGCGCTGTGGTTTAAAACCGCCATCCTGCCGTCCTCAAAGAAAATGGTAATGCTCTCCATCCCGTCCACTCCGGTCTCCATCATCTGCACGGAGGACTCGAGCCGTTTGATCTGATTTCCAAAATGCATCAGCACAAAATTCAAGCCGTAGACACCGATGTCCAGGAGGGCGCCGCCGGCTAGGGCAGGATTTTTGATCCTCTCCACTTCGCTGATGGGATAAGACAGGTTCCCCGTTACCGCTCCCACCTTTCCGATGACGCCGCTGCTTAAGACATCCTGGATCAGCTTTCTGGAGGGCATATACCTGGGCCAGATGGCTTCCGCCACAAAGACCTTCTTTTCTGCGGCAAGCTCTATGATCTTTCTTGCCTCCAGACTGTTCATGGTAAAGGCCTTCTCGCACAGCACGGGTTTCCCATGGGTAACGCACAGCTTCATATCCTCATAATGCCTGGAATGGGGCGTAGCGATATAAACAAGCTCTACACAGGGATCCTCCGCCAGCTCCTCATAGCTGCCGTAAGCCTTGGAGAAACCGTATTTTTCCGCAAACCTTTCCGCCTTTTCAAGGGTTCTGGAGGCAATGGCGTAGGTCTCCGCTTCCTCCAGCCCTGCCATAGTGGACGCCAATACTCCGGCAATGCCGCCGGCGCCCAAAATACCGATCTTCATAAGACAGCTCACCTCCTGCCGACATCACTTATCCAAAGAAATCAGTTCATATTCCTTCGTTCCATAACCGAGATCCTGCGCCGCATCGATGGTATGGGTACCATGCAGGGAATTCACCCGATTCATGAAGTGATCTCTGCCGGGATCCTTGGAGCTGCGGATCAGATCCATACAGGCCTCATCCAAAGCCACGGGATCCAGGGAGGAAAGGATTCCGATATCCTTCATACAGGGATCCTCCGCCACCGCACAGCAGTCGCAGTCCACGGAAAGATTACACATCATGCTGACAAAAGCGATCCTGCCCTTAAAATATTCCACCACGCTCTGGGCCGCATCCGCCATGGATTCACAGAAAACATCCTGTCCAGCCATATGATCCCATACGATATTCTGGTCCGTTACAGTGCCGCCGGAGTGGATCAGACATTTCCCCACCGTGGAAGCGCAGCCGATGGACAGCTGCTTTAAAGCCCCGCCGTAACCTCCCGCCGGATGCCCCTTAAAATGGGACAGAACCAGCATGGAATCATAATTCGCCATGTTTTTCCCCACATAATTTTCCTTCAAAACCTTTCCGTTGGGAATCTCCAGCTTCAGGTCCGGTCCTTCCGCGTCCATGAGGTCCACCTGAAAATACCGGCTCCATCCGTGGGCCTGAATCAGCTTTTTGTGCTTTTCCGTGGAGTTGCGCTCTCCCTCATAAGCGGTATTGCACTCCACAACCGTCCCCTTTACATACTCTACCATCGGCTTCATAAAAGCAGGGCGGAGATAGTTCTGGTTCCCGGCTTCACCGGAATGCACCTTTACCGCCACCTTTCCCGGCAGTTCGACGCCCAGAGCCTGATACATCTTCACCACCGCTTCCGGCGTGATCTCCTTTGTAAAAAACACCTTTGCTTTTCCCATTTTTTTGACTCCTTTCATAGAAATTAATAACAGAACTTTGCGGAACTGTAGCTGCTTGGAACGGTAGATGATAACAATCTTCTCAGAGCAGGTGGATTTCGGGGGCGATGCCCTTCTCCGCCAGGATCCGGTACGCCAGTTCTACCGGTTCATCCCAAAGGGCTTCGGGGCTGTGACAGTCGGAACCCACGTAAACCCGGATTTCCGGAGGATTCTGTTCCTTCCCCGATCCGCCGCTTTTTAGCCCGTCCCTGACCTTATCCCAAAACTTCCCGTAGGGATACTGATATCGTTCTCCTTCTCCATACATCCTTTTTCCTTTTCTGAGACCATTGGCATTGAACTCCAGCGGAAAATGATATCTGACGGCGCCTTCCACCAGAATATCACACGCCCGTTCGCAGTGGATATCCCAGGGGAGATCGTTCACAAAAAACATGTCCGGATGGGCAGCCAGGCTGAAGTACCCTGTCTTCATGGCTTCCACCATATTTTCAGCATACTCCTCATACTGGGCGGTGTCCTCCATACGGTACGCATATCCCATTTCTCCGTTTTTTCTCTCATAGAAGTGCTGACCCAGGATCAGATAGTCGCATTCGTCCCTGGAAAGAAGCTTTTCGTAATAGCGCCACTGCTTTCCCAGGAATTCTCCCTCAAAGCCGCAAAAGATCTTAAGCTTCCCTGAAAAATTTTCCTTAAGGACAGAAATCTCCTGTAAATAGTCTTCCAGCTCCTTATAAGGCATGCCGGAACCATACTCATCCTCCGGAAAAGGAAGGTGATCAGAAAATCCCAGTCTGGTCAGACCCTTTCGAACCGCTTCTTCCGCATAATTCTCCGCCCTGCCCGAAGCATGCCCGCAATAGCTGCAGTGTGTATGGTAATTGGTTCTTTCAAGGCTCATGGGTCCTTTCCGTCCTCCCGCTGTAATTTTTACTGCCAAAACAGCCCTGTAATAATAGTATAGCACAGCTTCCGGGAATTTCATATTCCCTATTTTCAGATTTTGGGTTTCATGGTACAATAAAAGTTACATCCTACCTATGATATTAATATAAGGAGCTTCATCATGGAAATCACAGCGAACAGGAAGAACCTGCCCAAGCTTTTTTTCAGCACCCTCTATATCAGCGCCTTCACCTTCGGAGGCGGCTTTGTCATTATTACCTTTATGAAGAAAAAATTCGTGGATGAGCTTCACTGGATCGATGAAGAGGAAATGCTGGACCTGACGGCCCTGGCCCAGTCTTCTCCCGGAGCCATTGCGGTAAACGCCGCTATTTTGGTAGGATGGCGGGTAGGAGGCTTTCCGGGAATGCTCACAGCCGTACTGGGAACCATTATCCCTCCCATGGCGATCCTGACTTTGATCTCCTTTTTTTATACTGCCTTTGCCGCCAATCTTTATGTGGCGCTGGTGCTAAAAGGGATGCAGGCCGGGGTAGCCGCAGTGATCCTGGATGTGGTCTGCAGCCTTGGAAACAATGTGATCAAGCTCCATAAGCCCGTCTATCTGATCATCATGGCCGCTGCCTTTCTTGCCGCCTTTTTCCTGAAGGTGAACGTCATTTACATTATCCTGGCAGCAGCGGTCATGGGTATCATCCTGGAAGTATGGAACCGGAAGGGAGGAAAGAAATCATGATGATCTATCTGAAACTGTTCTGGAGCTTTCTGCAGGTAGGGATGTTCAGCATCGGCGGAGGATACGCCGCCATGCCCCTGATCCAGAGCCAGGTGGCGGAGCGTCACGGATGGCTTACCATGAATGAGTTCACCGACCTGATCACCATCGCCGAGATGACCCCCGGTCCCATCGCGGTCAACTCCGCCACCTTCGTGGGCATCCGCATCGCAGGCTTTCCGGGAGCCGTCATCGCCACCTTCGGATGTATCCTGCCCTCCTGCCTCATCGTATCCCTGCTCGCTTTTATCTACTACCGCTATAAAAAGCTTTCCGCCCTCCAAAGCGTCCTGGCCAGCCTTCGGCCTGCCGTAGTGGCTTTGATTGCCTCCGCAGGTCTTTCCATTCTCCAGACAGTCGCCTTCGGCGGTGAAGAAATGGCTCTTGAAAACATAAACTGGATCGGCCTGTTCCTCTTCGCATCCGCTTTTCTCCTGCTGCGCAGATGGAAATGGAATCCTATCCTTGTCATGAGCCTGTGCGGTGCGGCAGGACTTCTGATCAATCTGGCTGTTATGGCATTCTGAGCAGTCTGGCTGTTACGGCGATTTCACGATTGCATTGATCCGGTTTTCCTGTTATACTGAAAAAAAGGAGGAAATGTCTTATGCCATTGCCAAAAGAAATCACTTACACCCTTGATGATATCTACGCTCTTCCGGAGGGAGAACGGGCAGAACTGATCGACGGTCAAATTTTCTACATGGCGCCTCCCAACCGGAGACACCAGGGAATCGTCGGTCGGATCAATCAATTAATCGCTAATTACATCGACCAAAACGGCGGTTCCTGCCGGGTATACCCCGCTCCCTTTGCCGTATTCCTGAATGAGGATGATACGAATTATGTGGAGCCTGATGTCTCCGTGATCTGCGATCCCCGCAAGCTGAACGACCAGGGCTGTAACGGCGCGCCGGACTGGATCATCGAAGTGGTGTCCCCTGGCAGTATCCGAATGGATTACTTTATTAAGCTGTTCAAATACCGTTCTGCCGGCGTCAGGGAATACTGGATCGTAGATCCCGCCAAGAATAAGATCACAGTCTGGAACTTTGAAGGCGAAGACACAGAAGAATATACCTTTGCCGATACCGTGCCGGTCAGTATCTACAGTGATTTTTCCATAGATTTCAGGAGCTTTTCCCTTTAAACGGGCAAAGCTCCTGAATTATATTTTCTAAATATGGAAAGCTTCTGGAATCCACTACTTCCCTCCCCTGAATCTCCTTGCCTCCTCAAAATGAGCCGCGCCGATATGGCAGTAGCCTCCCGGGTTCTTTTCCAGGTATTTCTGATGGTACTCTTCTGCGGAATAAAAATTCTGAAGGGGACAGGCTTCTACTGCAAGGGGCTCCCGATAATTCTTCTGAAGCTCTGCCAAGGAATGTTCCACAACTTTTTTCTGCGCCTCCCCTGTATAATAAACGCCGGTGCGGTACTGAATCCCCACATCTCCTCCCTGCCTGTTGACAGAAAGGGGATCGATCACCTTATAATACTGGTCCAAAAGCTCCTCCAGGGTGATCCTGGAAGGATCGAACACCACCTTCACCGTCTCCGCATGCCCGGTATTTTCATGCTTTACCTGTTCATAGGTAGGATTCTCGGTACGTCCGTTGGCATAGCCGACTTCTGTCTCCACGACTCCCTCCAGACAGTCAAAATAGCGCTGGGTGCCCCAAAAGCATCCTCCCGCCAGATATATCTCCTGCTTTTTTTTCGCATTTTCCATGGTCACATTTCCTCCAATTCTTCCTTAAGTCTCTCCAGAAACAGCTTTGCCGCCGCGCTGAAGGTCTGATATTTTTTCGTCACAATATAGGCTTCCACCTTTAAAGGCGGGTCGATGGGGCGGAATACCAGGCTGCGCCCCGGCACAAGATCCAACAGATTCTCCAGACACAGGGCACAGCCCATGCCATGCTCCACCATGAACGTGGCATTATAAATTAAGTTATACGTCGCCACCACATTCAGGGAATGAATATCCGGCACCACAGTGCCTGACTGGGCAGGAAGGATCAGCGGAACATCCTTCAGATCCTCCTGGTCCACCACCTCTTTTTCTGCCAGAGGACAATCCCCCGGCATCAGCAGCCCGAAGGCGTCCGTATGCTTTAAAGGCAAATAGTCATATTTCTCATACTGGGCAGGCCCCAGCAAAAGCCCCATATCCAGAAGCCCCTTTTCCAGCCTTTCCACCACATCGTCCGCATTGCCGCTGTAGACATGGAATTTAAGACCCGGATAATTGCTCTGGAGATTTTGAAAGATCCTGGTGATAAAATCCATGGCCGGCGTTTCACCGCAGCCGAAATAAAGATCCCCCTCCACCAGGCTGTCCCCCGCGTGGAACCCGGACTCCGTCTTGTCGATCAGGTTTATGATCTCCTGGGCACGGCTGCGCAGATAAGCTCCGTTCTCTGTCAGGGTGATCTGTCTGTTGCCCCGGATAAAAAGCTGCTTTCCGATCTGCCTTTCGAAATCCTGCATCTGCTTCGAAAGGGTGGATTGGGAAATATGGAGGGATTCCGCCGCCTTTGTCACGCTTTGCTCTCTGGCTATGGCCAGAAAATAATAAAGCAGTCTGGTTTCGATCATACCTTTCTCCTTTCCTTCCCAATATAGCACGCTTATCCATCGCTGTCAACGATGGTGCACCATGAATTATAACTATTTGCTATCAGAGGATATTTGCGCTATGATACAGAAGACAGTAAACTATGGTTTGACTTTTATCATATATAAGAGGGATTAGCATGAAACAGGAAAATCCATCTAACGATACACTGCAATGCATGAAAGACTGCGGCTGCACCGACGAACAGGCCAGACGCTATCTCAAACTGCATCAGTCCGACAGCATCACAGAACAGCTTCAGTTTTTATATTGCCATCGGAAGAAGCTGATGAACGAACTGCATGACGCGCAGAAAAAAATTGACTGCATCGACTATGTGATCAGACAGCTGGAGCAGCAAAAACAACAGAAATCCTAAACCGGAAACAATAGCATCAGGACACAAGAAAGGAAAGCGTTTTATGGAAATCAAAAACACGATTCAGCAACAGATCCTCACAGGGGAACGCGCCTTGTTTCAAAGCGAAAACCTGCATGTCATCGACTGCATCTTTGAAGACGGGGAATCTCCCCTGAAGGAAAGCCATGACATCACCCTGGACGGAAGCATGTTCAAATGGAAATATCCCCTTTGGTACTGCCACAATATCCTCGCCCGGAAAACCACATGGTTTGAGATGGCAAGGGCAGGCGTCTGGTACACCGATCATATCACGGTGGAGGACACCATCATCCAGGCTCCTAAGAATTTCCGGCGCTGCAGGGATGTTACGCTGAAAAACGTCGTATTCCCCAATGCCGCCGAAACCTTCTGGAGCTGCAGGGACGTAAAAATGGAAAATGTCACTGCGAAGGGCGATTACTTTGCCATGAACTGTGAAAATATGGAGCTGGACGGGTTTCATCTGGACGGCAATTATTCCTTTGACGGCGCCCGCAACGTGGTGATCCGCAACGCACATATGCTTTCCAAGGACTCCTTCTGGAACACGGAAAATGTAACCGTATACGACTCCTTTATTTCCGGGGAATACCTGGGCTGGAACGCCAGAAACCTGACCCTCATCAACTGCACGGTGGAAAGCCTTCAGGGAATGTGTTATATCGACAACCTGATCATGAAAAACTGCAAGCTGATCAATACCACCCTGGCTTTCGAGTATTCCACCGTAGACGCCCATATCACCACCAAGATCGACAGCGTCCTGAATCCTTCCGGCGGCACTATTCGGGCAGAGCATATCGATGAACTGATCCTGGAACCGGATAAGATCGATCCTTCCAAAACAACCATTATTTGTAAAGCATAAGATGATTCGGGCGTCAAAAGTTGATTACGGATTGTTAAAAAAAATAATTGCAGGACAGGGGAATAAGCGATTCTTATTCCCCTGTCTCATCATTCCATCATTTCGCTGCCATCGTCCTTTCCTGGCTTTTCCAGGCTTTCGCCCGGTTAAGCCCGGCTCTGCCAGGCTTTGCCCGGCGAAACCGTGTTATCGATCCGGTGCATATGCGGCGATAATACCTACAAGATTGTCATAATGGTCAAAATGCAGGACAAAATCCCTTGTAAAACAAATGCGGCTTCCTTCCTTCACCTGCAGAAGTTCACCGCTTCCCAGATCCACCAGCGCGACATCATAGATCATGCCGTCATCTGAGGTCTGCCGGAGTTCACTCAATTCCTTCATACAATCCCCGCACAGAATATTCTTTGTAATCTCCCTGTCCCAGACACTTTCTTCTGACAGGAAGATATCTATTTCCGATACCCTTCCGCCGGATTCTGTCTCCACAGTGCTTCCATATTTTCCGGCGTACATCAGCAGAACAGAAAACCCGTTTTCCTCACCCTTCTTTCGCTCCAGCACAAGGAACTGTCCCGTATGAAGCTGCAAAACTCCCAGTCCAGATCCGTTTTTTACCTGCAACTTCCCTTCTGCCTTCAATCTGCAGAGGGGACAGTTTTCCTCCATCCCGTCCAGGAAACTGACCTCGTATAAATACCGGCACGAGGCCCCTCCTGCCACACCCGCCAGGAAAATAAAGATCAGACAGATCAGACAGAAGAGCACTTTTGTTTTCCTGCCCTGGGTATTTCCATGGATATTTCCATGAGATGTCTTTTCCCTGGCAGTTCCCTTTCCATCATCGGATACAGTACGGCCTTTATTACGATCTATTTCCATCTCTGCCATTCTTTCCTCCATACAATATGTTGATAATAATATAATACTTCCTGTATTCTTAAAAATTGTATTGGTATACTATATTAATAAAGTTCTATGTATACTATATCTAGATATATTAATTTTTTGTGCGGAATGTAGCATAATTATAGGGAACCGAAGAAAGGAGTTTCCTATGAATCTGGGCATAGAATTAACACGACTTCGGCAGAAAAGAGAACTCAGCGTATACCGGCTCTCCAAACTGACTGAAATCTCAGAAAACCATATACATCGTATTGAGGCCGGAGAATCACAGCCTTCCGTTGCGACCCTGGAACGCCTTCTTACTGCGCTGGATTCTAATCTGGCCGAATTCTTCAACAATGACAAAAAGGTTTTATATCCAACTGAATTGGAAAGAGAAGTCATCAGCGAAATTCGAAGACTTGACCCTGTTCAGGCAGAAACACTTCTAAAATTTCTTCGCACGATAGAATAATAAATTATGGTGCCATAATATCCATACGGTTATAAAAGCATGACAACATCAGGACAACACGTTTTGATGTTGTTTTACAAACTTGAAGATGACGCACAAAGCATGACACCCATCATTTTTCTGATTTTTCATATCATATATTGACCAATATCGCGGTCAACATTTTCCTAAGTATATCATACAATAATAAGTGCTGCAACTGATAACTGATTTAACCATACATAAGACTCCCTTCATGTATGATCCCGGACAGAACAGATCCGGCTGACAGATCCATGAACTTTAACCGGCACTGCAAGTAGAACGGGCTAAATTGTAACCAGGGTGGACTATGGAGCAAAAGATAAGAAGAGACAGGAATATCGGAGATAACCTCAGACTGCTCAGACTAAATCATAACATATCCCAGGAAAAGCTTTGCGCCGAATTACAGAGACGGGGCTGTGATATCGGCAGAAGTACCTACGAAAAGTATGAAAATGGTGAACTGAACATTAAAATCAGCGTATTGATAGAACTGAAGAAAATATATTACTGTTCTTATGATGATTTCTTCCGGGGACTGGATTCATCAGAATTTCTGTAAAAGGACCTTTTATGGCCGGAAGGGCTGAGAATCTGGACTGCCCCTGGCTAATTCTGTCCTCTCTGCGCCAAGGCATTCCCCATCTGGCAGATTCTTTCTCCGCACACATCAAAAAATTTCCGCAGGCCTTCACACAAATAATTCTCATACAGACCTGTCGAGACATTAAGATCCCTGTTTCTCTGACAGCCTCCCCGACAAAGCCTGTAATGGGGACATTGCAGACACTCCTCCTTTATCCTGCGGGAACGTTCCAGGAAACCCGTCTCGCGGCGCCTCTCATCCACCTGTTCCAGACGGTCCACATTAAAATTACCCAGACAGTACTCATCCATCATATAGAAATCGCAGGGATACACACTTCCGTCCGCCTCCACAACATTCTGAATGCTGCAGACTCCCCTCTGGTCGCAGGATTCCGGCACATATCCGGCGGCCATTCCAACCAGATTATCAAACTGACGGATATAAGGCTGGCGGCCTCTCTCCCAGTCGCGATACCACAGATCAAACAAATCGATCAGGAACTGACCGTAAACAGGCGGAGTTAAAGAATAAATCGATTCTCCATGCTCTTCCCCTAACGGATCCAGGCAGGCGATATACTGCTGGTAGCGCCACCCATTCTTTTCATAAAAACGGTAAATCTCCCCCACACGCTCAGCGGCCTGGGAGGTGATCACCGTAAGAATATTGTAATCCACCCCATAACGGTCCATCAGCTTCGCAGACCGGAGGATGCGGTCAAAGGTTCCCTCCCCCAGCTTCGTATGCCTCAGGGCATCATGAACCTCTTTTGTCCCATCCAGAGACAAACCTACCAAAAAATGATTCTCCTTCAGAAAAACGCACCAGCTTTCATCCAGGCACATTCCATTGGTCTGAAGGGAATTCCGGACAACGATCCTGTTTTTATTATACTGCTTTTGGTATGCAACAGCTTTTTCAAAAAAATCCAGCCCCCGGAGTGTGGGCTCGCCGCCCTGATATACATAAGAAACGGCCCCTTCCGCAGCCAGCATTGTCTTGCGGATCACATTTTTCAAAGTCTGTTCCGACATGAATCCATAAGAAGATTCCCTGCGTTTTCGGGCTTCGTCACAATAGAAGCAGTAATCACAGGACATATTGCAAAGGCTGGAGGATGGCTTGAGCATTACACTGACCGGCGGCATAAAATTTCCTCGCATTCTCAAAAATTTTAGATATAAAGTATTATACCAGATTTGTGGAAGGCGGTCAAAAAGATCATTCTCAGAATATCAGACTTTTAATTTCCTGTTTTTAATGTTCTCAAGATTTTTTCACAGTTATACTCTGGCGCAGACTCCCCTGCCGCCTCACATATTTTTTTGATCACATCTATACCTTCCTCCAATTCCTCGGCGATCTCATCAGGAGTTTTATATTTTTGAAGCTTCCTGCATACCTGATGAATTAATGAGAGAAGCCTTCCTCTTTCAATTCCTCTTTCAATTCCCATTTCAACGCCGCGATTATATCCCCGTTCTTCCACCAGATCCAGAACCTCACACATATTTCTCCGTTCTCCTTTCTTTACCAGATCAGCTACTTCCTCAAAACGATTATCTTGTGTCAATACCGACAAGAGACTCAAAACCGCATCAACATGCTCCATGGTCTCTTCTCCCGGTACATACTGTTTATTCTTTCGCACCTGCACAAAATAATCTGCCACGATACGGAAATCACTCTGGAACTGTCTTATCTGCTCCTCCGTAAGCCAGGCAATTTCATACAGATTGACCCGATAATCGTTCACAAAAGGATCCAACTCCTCAGGCATGATCAGTCGTTCTTTCAGGGAAAGATTTTTTCTCCAATGCCTTTTCGTTCCAAAATAGAGCACCAGCGTGATGACAGGGTATCTGTGTAATTGCTTTTTATTCTTAAGAAGCTGTTCCCTGTAAGCAGCACCGTCATAGCCTAACAAACGAAGTGTGATATCTTCATCCTGATCCGTCTGGTTTTCCATACCATACAAGGCAATTCTTACATTATTCATCTTCCAGTATTTTACTATATCTCTTTCCTGACCATGAAAAAGAGTACCTGACTTATAAATACTCCCTGGTACTCCGTCCTCCAGATCGGCTGCATGTATTGTTCTTTTTCCTTGGAAAAGCAGTACATTCACAATGTCAGCGAAAACATCATTATATGCTTCCAGATTCTTCTCTGTAAGATCCTTCTGTGCCATCTGAACCTCCTTTTCATTTTATTACTTATGCTTCCAAAGTGCAATATAATCCGCCATTTATGTATAAAATTGCTTCTGAAAGTATATAAAACTTTCCTTTTATCTGGATAAAAAATAACAAAGGTAACTGCACTCTATTTGGGAAAATTGAACGATCTGTTCATTCGATCAACAGAAAATCCGCCTGTTCGCTATTGATAATCACAGGAACACTTACACTATAAATTCTTTTGTCATCTTTTGTCAATCAAAACTCATCGACAAGAAACGACACTGGATTAATAGCAAACCAAGGGGCAGGAAACGGCACAACTCTGCTTTCCATGCTTCTCATACAGAGCAGTGCCGTTCTTCCACAATTAGTTCTTCAGCTTTTCCAGCTTTTCAAATACGGTCTCAAGCACTTTCTCCCTCGACGGATAAACGGCGGCGCTGAATTCATTATCCATAGAATATTTCCATTTGCCAGTATCTGGGATCCGGTATAACACTATAACGTGCCCGTCTATTTTAAGGTATTCGTTTCCCTTCTGGGATTTTTTCCATTTCTTCTGATAAAAATGAATCTGTCTGTTCTGACGGTTCTTAAATTCATTCTCCCGTTTCCTGGCAGCATCGACATCGCCCTCCATCTTGCCGGCGCAGACACACCCCGCCACAAGACGTCCATAATCCTTATGATACATGTGGTGGGCATAGCGAATGATCTGATAACCGCACATCTCGCAGATGCCGACCGGCTCACCCAGATCGGAGACACCCTCGCATTCCCAGCCGGAATGAGGAACATCCTCTCTCTTCCAGAGATTATCACTGTTTTTCCTCAATTCTTCCAGTTTTCTTTCTGGTTCACCGTGCTCCGGCGCCTTGGGTTCCGGCGCGCCCCCTGCCTGCTGCCGGGGTTTATTGAAATAATTCCTGGAGATGGTCCTCGGAAGGGGCGTGCCCTCAAACTTGATTTGATAGCTCCCTCTTTTTTCATCTATAGACAGGATTTTTCCCTTTCCAAAAATATGATGCTCCACCTCATCCCCGATCCTGCGCTCCACCGCTTCCTCTTCAAAAAGAAAACCGATTTTGGCGGCATAGGCTTTGCTTTCTTTTTTCAGCTCTTCTGAAATACTTCCCATCCTGTCATAATTTTCTTCCCCGATCTCCTCCAGGAACCTGGAAAGCAGCTTACGGCTTCCGTTCTGGGAAGGACCCTCCGAATCCAGCAGGAACAGATATTCCTTCGCCCTTGTGATCGCCACATAACAAAGACGGCGCTCTTCCTCAAGCCCCAGATTTTTCCTGTTTTCTATGGTTTTGGCAGACGGAAAGATCCCTTCCGAAAATCCCAGGATAAACACTGCCGGAAATTCCAGCCCCTTGGAGGAGTGAATCGTCATCAGTTTCACGGCATCCTGTTCCTTTTCCCGGTCTTCCCCTGACTGCAGGGACAGCTGCTGCAAAAATTCGGCCAGCGTCAGCTTTTCTCCAAAATCCTTTTCAAACTCGTTGGCAATCCGCTTAAACTCCGCAAGATTGTTCAAACGCTCCTCGTCTCCCAGCCCCCGGATATACGCCTCATAACCGGAATCCGCCGTCACCCTGTTGACGATTTCAGATATCCGCATTCCGGAAAGCTCCCCTCGCATTTTCTCCACCAGATCCACAAAGGGACGCATATTGCTGCCCTGGAACATCTTTTTCTCCAGCCCCAGGATCAAAGTGGAAAAAAGACTTTCCTTATTTCCATACTGCAGCTCATTGGACTCCTGCAATTCCAGAAGCCCATTCAGTTTCGCCTGACCAAACTGTCTCCTGGGCTTATTGATGATCCTCCGAAGCGCCGCATCATCGTCAAATGCGATCACACGAAGATAAGCGATCACATCCTGGATCTCCATCCTTTGATAAAATTTCACTCCCCCAAAGATCTCATAGGGAATATTCCTCTCCACCAGTTTTTTCTCCGCGATACGGGATAAAAAGCCGGAACGATAGAGGATTGCGAAATCAGAATATCGGTATTTTTCATTCTTCTGCAGTTCCTTGATCTTATCGATGACGGCGTCCATTTCTTCATAATCATTTTTCGAATGAAAATGCACTACCCTCGCCCCATCCGGATTGCGGGTAAAAAGATCCTTTTTCAGACGCAGCCTGTTTTTTTCGATCAAAGTGTTGGCACATTTCAGGATCTGCGGAGTAGATCTGTAATTCTGGTTCAGGATAATGGTTTTCGTTCCCTCGTGATTCTTGTCAAAGTCCACCAGAAGCTTTACATCGGAACCTCTCCACTCATAAATGTTCTGATCCGGGTCCCCCACGATCATAAGATTCCGATAATAATCGGACAACAGCTCTACCAGCTTCATTTCCGGTCCTGCGCTGTCCTGGAATTCATCTACCTGAATATAATTCAGCCTCTGCTGCCATTTTTCCCGGATCTCCCTGTCCGTCTGCAGCAGATACAGGGCAAAGGAAAGCAGATCATGGAAATCCAGGGCATAAACAGCCTTCTGCCTTTGCAGGAATTCCTCTATGATACGGTCGTCCTGATCCCGGATCTGAGGCAGGATCTGACAAACCGCCGGACTGCACATGGCCGGGACATAATCCGTCCTGCTCTTCACTTTTGCGATCTTATGCAGGATGCTTTCATAGCTTGCATAATCCAGCTGCAGTTCAAACTTCTGATAGATCTCCTCCAAAATAGACTTCTGCTGGTGCTCATCGATGATCTGAAACTGCTTTGTCATAAAGATCTTCTCAGGATTCTCCCGCAAAAGCCGGTTACAGAAGCCATGATAAGTACAGATCAGGGTGGTGTCATGCTCCGGTCCTATTAAGGCACGGATCCTCCTTTTCATCTCCCCCGCCGCCTTGTTAGTAAAGGTCACACAGAGAATATTGGCGGAATCGATCCCATAATCCTGAACCAGATAGGCGTAACGGCTCACCAGAAGCTTTGTCTTTCCGCTGCCCGCCCCTGCGATCACGCGCACATAGCCCTCCGTCTCCAGTACAGCCTCCGCCTGCTTTTCATTTAATCCGTCCAAAACCGCCATCCTGCCATCCCCACAACACTTTTTCTTTCGTATTTCAGTTTGCAATGATATCCTTTATTCTAACATCAAATGATGGAGATTTCAACATCTTGACAGAGCAAAAGCGGTCTGATATACTATGCTCGCTACAGTTCACTCGTCCGTTCAGCCAAGGAGCAGATTCGTGCTGGCACGAATATCTGCTCTTGGCTGAACGGACGAAGGGAGCGCCATTTCATGAGCAAAGGCAGTCGCGAAGCGACGGAAAGCGCGTAAGCGCGGCTTTGCCAGCCGAATCTATTCGGCTTGGGTGCTGAGTGAACTCACACATTACCGGAAAATTGAATGCTTTCCACTACAAGGGTCAGGCATTTATTCAGAGAAGCCGGGTGAGAATCCCGCACGGTCCCGCCACTGTGATACGCCCATTTGCGTTCAGCCAGATCGCTGAGTCTGTCCTGCATAGGTCCACGATGAATGAACCTATGCGTGTTTTTGTGCCGGTCTTCGGAGGACCCACTTCCCGGAGCCTGGTTTCTGACGGCAAAAACACCCCTCGTATGCGGAGGGGTGTTCTTTTTTACCGGAAGAAAGGAAGGATTAAAAAATGCGGGAAAATCCCAAATCGACAATCCAGTCGAAAACAAAAGCAACCACAAAATCCAAAGCAAGATCAAAGACAAAAGTATTCAGTCTGCTCATGGCCATGATCCTGGCTGTGAGCCTGACTGCCTGCGGAGACAGCGGAACGTCAGAACCCTCCTCTCCGCGCACACTTACGGATCCCAGTGGCGCCGAGATCACGGTGCCGGCTCAGATCGACACGATAGCAGTATTGGCCCCCTCCCTGGCGGAAACAGTAGTCGCCCTGGGATACGGGGACAAGATCGAAGCTTATGACACCTCCAGCGCAGGACTCGAAGGGCTGAAGGAGGACGCTATCGTGTTGGATCTGTCCGCCCCGGACATGGAACAGCTGGTGAATCTGAAACCCGACCTGCTGCTCGTCACCAACATGACCCTGTACGACCAGGAAAATCCCTATCAGTCTCTGATGGACCTGGGGGTCTGCGTGGCATGTGTTCCCACCAGCGACAGCATCGCAGATATCGAAAGCGATATCGCCTTTGTGGCATCGGTATTCGGAGCGGAAGAAAAGGGACAGGAGATCATCGACAGCATGCAGGAGGAAATAGACCGGATCGCAGCCATCGGCAAAACCATAACGGATAAGAAGTCCGTCTATTTTGAAATCTCCGCCGCCCCGTATATGTACAGCTTCGGCAGCGGAGTCTTCCTCAATGAAATGCTGGAGCTCCTGGGCGCGGAAAACATTCTGGCTTCCGAATCCGGCTGGCTGGGAGTTACGGAAGAAACTGTGGTAAACGCCAATCCGGATGTCATCCTGACCAATGTAAACTATATAGACGATCCCATCGGGGAGATCAAGTCCCGTTCGGGATGGGAGGCGGTTACCGCCGTTAAGGAAGGAGCAGTCTATTACATAGACAACATGGCATCCTCCCTGCCTGACCACAATGTGGTAAAAGCGCTCCAGGAAATGGCAGCCGCCATCTATCCGGAGTATTACAGTGAATAAGTATAAGAGGGGCGCCATCCTCCTGGGGATCCTGGCTGTCCTGTCGGTTCTTCTGGGCATCGGCGTCGGGAGCGTTCCCATATCTCCGGTCCAGATCCTGACAGCCCTGACCGGAAGGGGGGACGAGGGCATCCGTGCCCTCGTCCTGGGCCTTCGTCTCCCCAGAGTCGCGCTGGCCTTTTTAACCGGAGCGGCTTTGTCGGCGGGAGGAACCGTAATGCAGTCCGCCCTGGATAATCCCCTGGCATCGCCCTTCGGTCTGGGAGTCTCCGCCGGGGCGGGACTCGGAGCCACAGCCGTCATGACCGCCGGCCTCACCGGAGGACTTGCCGGAACCTTCCTTCTGCCTGCAGCCGGTTTTACAGGCGGACTGGTTACTGTGCTGCTAGCCCTTGCCCTTGCGAAGGCATTTGACAAAAGGCTCTCCAGCGTTACAGTGGTGCTGACAGGAATGGTGATCTCCCTCTTTTTCTCCGCCATTATGGACCTGATGGCGGCCATGCTCCCAGAATACGCCCAGCGCATCAGCCTGTGGCAGATGGGCAGCTTTGCCGCAAAGGGCTGGAGAGGGCCAGCGGTGCTTTGTCCCGTACTGATTTTATGCTTTATCCTGTTTATGAGGCGCGCATCCATGCTGGATGTCATGACCTTCGGGGATGAGCAGGCCCAGGGCATGGGCGTAGACCCACAGCGGTCCAGACTGGGGCTGATCGCCCTTGTAGCGGTGCTCGCAGGCACAGCTGTATCCTTTTCCGGGATCATAGGCTTCGTGGATCTGGTGGCGCCCCATATCGCCCGCAGGCTTTTCGGGGCGGGGCACAGACGGACGCTGCCTGCCGGCATGGTTTTGGGCGGCAGCTTTATGGTCCTGTGCGACCTTGCAGCCAGAACCCTGGCCTCCCCCAGGGAAATTCCCGTGGGAGCGGTCACGGCTTTGCTCGGCGCGCCGTTTTTTCTCTATGTATTTTTCAGAAAAAGGAGGAAATGAAATGCCTTCCGAACATCCGATGTTTCGTATCGACTCTTTTTCCTGCGGATATGGGAAAGCGCCTGTGGTGAAAGATATCTCCTTTACTCTGTCGCCTGGGCAGCGGCTGGCGCTCCTTGGACCCAACGGCTGCGGCAAGACCACGCTGCTTCGGGGAATCATGGGGATCCTGTCCTCCTCAGGCAATATAGAACTGGAGGGACAAAACCTTCGGACCATGACAATACGGGAGAGAGGGAGAAATCTGGCAATGCTGACCCAGATGCATTCCGTTTCCTTTTCCTACACGGTGATGGAAACGGTACTCCTGGGAAGATATCCCCACCTGGAAAGCCGGCTCTTCTCTTCTCCGGACGCTGAGGACCGCAGGATAGCGGAGGAGCAGCTGAAAAAGCTGGGGCTCTGGCAGGAACGGGACAAGCCCATCACGGAGCTTTCCGGGGGACAGCTTCAGCGGGTGCTGTTAGCCAGAACCTTTGCCCAGACCCCCCGTCTGATCCTGTTGGATGAGCCGGCCAACCATCTGGATCTGAAATACCAGGTGGAACTGGTGGAAGATCTGAAGAAATGGACCGGGGAGCCCGGGCGGGCTGCCATAGGCGTATTCCACGACCTGGACCTGGCCTTCTCCTTTGCGGACACGGTTCTTTTAATGGATCAGGGCAAAACCGTTTTCCTGGGAAAGACAGCGGACCTGGAGCCGGAAGCACTGAGCCGGGTCTTCGGGATCGACGTCCCCGGATATATGCGAAAGTCCCGGCTCCGGTGGGAAACGCTGACCAACAGGGAGGATCAACATGGAAATCTACAGAAGCCCTTATGAAGCATACCCGTTTTTAAGCGACGCCTCCGACGACCTGCGATGTGATTTTGAACTGATGACCGACAGAATGGCAAGCGGAGTAGGACTGCTGCGCGCCCGGGTATCGGATGAATACCTCAGGAACGAACTATTGTGGATTTGCCAACTGATCTACCACATGAATCCTTCCCTGCGGACACAGCTTAAAGTAACAGAGGAAGAAAAGGAACGCCTCTTTGCCGCCTCGCAACAGCTCCGATCCCAGTGTAAGGACAGATGCCGCCGTTTTGTAACGCCCCAGGGCTGCGAAGAAACCTGCATGGCCCATATCCTGCGGGTTCAGGGGAAAGAACTGGTGCGGCTTCTTTACCGCCATATCTGGCAGGGACATGCCGTGGAACCGCTCCTTCTGGATCTTGCGAACCTTCTGTCAGATTACTTCTTCTATCTTGCCCTGCGGCTCAACGCCGACGCCGGGATCGATGAGATCGACTTTGTAAGCCGGAACTATAAAATCCAGGATTGAAAAACCGCCGGAAATCGTGTATACTTCCTTTTAAAAGACATATCTGATCATACTTTTGGGAATTTACCTGAAAAATATTGATATTTGCCCAAAACTGCATTAGAATTTATTCAGAAAATAAAAAGAACAAAGGAAGGGTAAGACAACATGGAAAAATTTATGGAGCTGGTAAAACTATGTCAGACGAAAAAGGTATACATCCAGACACATAACTTCCCGGATCCGGATGCTATCGCATCCGCCTACGGACTTCAAAAGCTGCTGGAGCATTATGGAATTTCTTCTACCCTGTGCTACCATGAAAAGATCGATAAGATCAACACCAAGAAAATGACAGACCTGCTCCATATAGAGATTTTCCCTTATTCAGCAATAAAAGAGGATATGCGGCCCGAGGATTATATCATCTGTGTGGACTCCCAGAAAAATGGCGGAAATATCCTGAATCTGATCGGCGACGAGATCGCCTGCATCGACCACCATCCCACCTATAAGGAGGAATCCTACCTTTATTCGGATATCAGGACGGTGGGAAGCTGCGCTACCCTGATCGCCCAATATTACCGGGATCTGGGAATTACCCCTGCGGCGGACGTAGCCACGGCTCTGTTATACGGTTTGAAAATAGACACAGCTCATTTCACAAGGGGAGTCACGATGCCGGATATTGAGATGTTCCAGTATCTGTTCCCCCTGGTCGATCATCAAAAACTCATCGTCCTGGAAAAAAATACCATGGAATTCAATGACTTGAAGGCTTACGGCTCAGCCATTGAAAACATTGAGGTATACGGGAATGTGGGAATCGCTTCCATTCCCTTCGACTGCCCTGACGCGCTGATCGCACTGGTGGCAGACTTTATCCTCAGCCTGGAGGAAGTGGCCATCGCTATCATTTACTCCTACCGCAAGAAAGAGATCAAGTTCTCCGTGCGTTCGGAGAATCCTTCTGTCCATGCGGGAAAGCTGATCAATCAGGCTCTCCAGGATCTTGGAGAAGGCGGCGGCCATGCGGAAATGGCGGGGGGAACCATCGGCAACGAAAATCTGGAGCAATTAGGACCTTTTCCTGACTCCGCCATTCGGGAACGTTTCCTTCATATCCTGGAAAAGGAAGCCTGAGTTTCAGCTTTTCACACATCATCAGGAAGAGTCTGGACTTTCTTCTTAAAAAAGCTGAGCACACGTTCCCGGGAGGTCCCTGCGCCTTCCGGGGAAAAGCCGTGCCCCTCGCCGGGAAGGACCACAAGCTCCCCATGGGCATAGGTTTTCTGAGCTTCGATCATATAATCCATGGGAATGACCGGATCCCTGTCTCCATGAAGGATCAGCACATTCCCCGGATAGCTTCCGATGGTCTCAAAAATCTGCAGCCCGCGTATGGAGGAAAAATAAATCCTTCCCAGCTTCATGCCCCAGAAATCCACCGTTTCCGGTATTGCTTTTTCAGATGGGAATTTTTTTCTCCAGTCATCCGCAATACAAAATGCAGGAAAATAGAGCACGATGCCAGGAACCTGTTCTCCCAGTTCCTCCGCGGCCAGGGCGGTCACCATGCCGCCCTGACTTGCGCCTAACAAAAAGATCTTTGTTTTCTCCACATACTCCAGGCTGCCGATTGTTCGATAAACCCTTAAAAGATCCT
Organism: uncultured Acetatifactor sp.; assembly: GCA_947589075.1. Classification (GTDB taxonomy): domain Bacteria; phylum Bacillota; class Clostridia; order Lachnospirales; family Lachnospiraceae; genus Acetatifactor. Next base: position 60,886 of record CANQBS010000002.1, on the reverse strand, counting down.
CTTTTTCCGTATAAAGGCTCATCTCCGTGCTTTTTCCGCTGCTTCTGGAACGGACCGATCCGCCGCGGAAGTCATAGGCACAGGCGACTATTCCATGCTCCGCATAGAATTTGCCGTCCTCTTCAAAATCCGCGGAAGAACCGTTGTATCCGTGACTCATGATCACCGCCGGATGCTTCATCCCGTCTGCCGGACGGTACACTACGCCGCAGATCCTTTTCCGCTCCTCCGGGGTTTTGCCCGGAGTTTCTTTCTCCGAGATTCTCTCCGGGGTTCCATCCGGGGTTTCCCCTTCCTCTATGATCATTTCCTCTGCGATTATCTTTTCCCTGTCCGCCATGACGCCCATCGTTTCCTTTCCAAGGCAATGATATAGAATAAAACAGCGTTTTTTATTTTTTCTTTCCTTCCTTTGCCCCGGGAGCTTCCCGTACTTCCTCCTTCAGCACATAGGCCTCTGTCTCCACAGGCTTTTTCTGCTTTGCCAGGGAAGCTTCAGCCAGTCTCTTCACAATATAATACAGGGTTGCGAAAAGAGGCACGCCGATGATCATTCCCAAGAATCCCATCAGCTTTCCAAACAAAAGCATTGCCACCGTCACATAAAGCGCCGAAAGACCGGTGGAATTGCCCAGGATACGGGGACCAATGATGTTTCCGTCTATCTGCTGCAGGATAATGATGAAGATCAGGAATACCACGCACTTTCCGGGAGAAACCAAAAGGAGAAGGAAAGCGCTGGGTATGGCGCCGATAAAGGGTCCGAACATGGGTATGATATTGGTCACGCCCACGATGACACTGATCAAAAGCGCATAGGGCATCCGCACAATGGTCAGGAAGGCGAAGCAGATCAGCCCCACGATCAGGGAATCCAGAAGCTTTCCCGAGATAAAACCGCCGAAGATCCTGTCGACCTGAGCCAGAGTCTCCATGATCACCCCGTTTGCCCGTTCATTTTTGCTGATGGAAAAGAAAAGCTTCCGGCACTGGGCTATGTAGCGTTCCCGGTCCAGGATCAGGTAGATCGCAACGATAACGGCAACCACAAGATTGATGATCATGGAACCGAAGGACAAGACGCTGTTGGACAGGGTGGAGATCGTGGACAGGAGATGATTTTTGATCCAGTCCACCAGGAAATTTTCCACCGATTCTATCATCTGCATAGCTACGGCAGCCGCTTCGCTGTCCGCCTTCAGATACCCTTCCAGCCTTGCCAGCTGTGCCTTTACCATATCAGGGAGTCCCATGACCAGGCTGATGGCGCTCTCCGCCAGCTGGGGAAGCACCATAGCGCAGAACAAAGCGATGACAGCAAAGGCCAAAAGGATGGTAAGAAACGTGGAAATCGGCCTTGCAAAACGGTTTGGTTTTCCCCTCCCGATATGCCTTTCAAAAAACTTTGCGATTGGACAAAGAAGATAAGCCAGCACCGCCCCTACGATCACAGGCTGCAGGGCGGAAACAATGACATTGAAAAAGCTCAGGATGCCCGCCAGATGCGAAAGCAGCAAAAAAATCACCACTGCCGCGGAAAGCCCCAGGGCTAAGGTAATGCCTAATTTGACGTAATGAGAATTTTTATCATTCATGATTTTCCCCTATTCCGGAGCGCTTGCGCGATCCTCCCTCAGATTGACAGGCATGCCTTCCTGATTCTGAAAACAGCATGTCTGTCCAGATTCATTTTTTAGTACTCCACCACCAGCGTCTTGATCTCAAAAGCCCTGAAAGAAAGGGTAAGACTCTGAACCGCCCCGTACTCTTCTTCCGTCTCTTCCAGCATGTTAGTCCGGGAAACTTTTCTTACAGGGAAGGGGAAGCTCAGATGCGCTGTATCCCCGGAGCCTTCCGCCTCATACAGCCTCATCACAAAACCTCTTCCGTTCTCCTCCATGGGCTTCACCGTCTCTATGATCACATGGCCGCAGTCCAGCTCTGCCAGACTCTGCATGGGAAGACTTCCTTCCACCAGAAGGGGCTTCACATTCAGCAGATACGCGGGACGGATCACTGTCTCTGCCGAAAGACTTCCCAGATGGGGCAGAAAAGCGTAGGTACAGTCATGGATTCCCTTATCCCCCCTGTAATCCGGCATACATCCTCCCTTGTGCAGGGACAGGCGCATCTGGGAATCCTTTACGCTGATGCCGTATTTGCAGTCATTCAGCACCGCAGCGCCGTAACGGGGTTCTGACAGATCCGTATATTTATGGTTGGAAACCTCAAATTTTGCCTTTTCGATCTCTGTATTGCGGTTGACGGGCCGTCGGATATAGCCGAACTGTATCTCCTGGCTGGCGCTGTCCGCATGGATCGTGGTATCAAAAGCCGTCTTTAAGAAACGGTGCTCATCCTGCCAGTCCATCCGGGTCTCAAACAGGATCAGCGGACTGTCAGCATAAAAGATCATATCCTGAGTGAGGGTGGATTTGGGACTCAGACGGTAAGTGGAGCGGATCCTGTATTCCGCTTCCCCGTCCGCTGCCACCTGACGCTCCAGAAGCTCCGCGCAGTCCCGGAATTTACTTTCGCAGTCCGCATCCAGGTCCCAGTTATCCCAGCCCAGGGAAACTTCTTCCGCCATGAGCAGGGTATTCAGAGCATAGCCTTCTCCCCTTAACTCCCTGCCGTTTCGTTTATCCACCAGGGATTCCAGGTATCCCTTCTCCTGGAACCTTACCGTAAAAAGCGGGGTTTCCAGAGTCATTCCCTCCGCATGGAAGGGGGAAGCCTTTTCCCGGCGTTCCTTTGTCAGGGTCAGGACCCTGCTTCCAAAGGCAGGGATCGTAATCCCCAGAACCACAAGCTTCCTGTTTCCATCCATATCCGTAATGACCTGCTGGGGATAGTCCCCCGCCGCGTAATAGCCTTCAAAAGGCAGATATACCGCGTCATTTCTCGGGAAGGAAAGAGTATTGACAAGGGTTACGGTTTTCCGGGCGGCTGTGTTTTCGGAATCCGCCTTACAATCGCTGCAGTCTCCCGCAGGTTCTTCGCTGCCTTCGGGACTTCTGTCAGCCCACCTCTTTAACAGCTCCCCGCTCTTTGCCTGCGCTTCTCCGATGATATGGGAAACGGCCTGCAGAGCCTCATCATGAGCCCTGGGAATACAGGTGCCCGGCAGAATATCGTGGAACTGGTTTACTAACATCTCCCCCATCAGGGGTTCAATCTCCCTGCTGTCCGCTTCTATGCCCCGCTCCAGGGCATCCCGCACTGTCAGGTATTCCAGATCATGAAGGGCAAACTCCGCCTTTCTGTTATTTCTCTTGATCCTGTGCTGGTTGGTCAGGGTGCCCCGGTGCAGCTCCAGATAAAGCTCGCCGCTGTAGGTGGAAGGCTCCACCAGTTCCTTCTCCAGCTCCTGCATAAAACGGCTTACGGTGGTATGGCTTGTCCTGGGCATTCCCTCCAGATCCTGCAATCGTCTTGCCATCTCGATCATGCCGAATTCCGGTCCGCCGCCGCCATCGCCGAATCCATAGGAGATCAGGCGCATATTGGAAACAGCCCTTTCCTTAATGGTATTCTCCCCTGCTTCCAGAAGATTGCTTGAAAGGGTAAGGGGATCCGGCCACACATGGGTGCGGTTAAAATGCACCAGCACCCTGGAGCCGTCGATGCCCTTCCAGTAAAAGGTATCGTAAGGGAACACATTGGTATCGTTCCAGGCGATCTTCGTGGTCAAAAAATACGGGATCCGGCAGCCCCGCATGATCTGGGGCAGGGACGCGCTGTATCCAAAGGTATCCGGAAGCCAGAAGGCGTCCGACGTATAATTAAAATATTTTCTGGTAAATTTCTGACCCCATACGAACTGACGGATCATATACTCCCCGGAAGGGATATTGCAGTCGCATTCGATCCACACGCCGCCGTTGGGCTCGTAGCGCCCCTCCGCGATCCGTTTCTTCATATCCTCGAACAGATCCGGATACATGCGTCTTATGATATCCCCGTGGTAGGCGGAGCTCTGCACAAAGGTATATTCCGGATACTGATCCATAAGGTTCATCTGATTGGCATAGGTCCTGGCGCATTTTTTCTCCGTTTCTCCCCGGTGCCAGAGCCATGCGGTATCCATATGGGAATGACCGATGAGGCCGGCATAAGGGGCAGAAGAGGAATTGTGAGACTGCAGCGCCTTTTTCAGGATCTCATCCCCACGCCGGATCTGCTCTCTGAAAATCTCCGGCTCTTCATTGTCAATATCATAGGAGATCAGGTCATGGACCTGCAGCAGGGCGCGTACAAAATCAGCCCGCCGGAAGCTGTTCTTTTCCAGGGCCTTCACCATCTGGTTGGCAGTTTTCAGATCAAAATAAAACTCCGCCAGCTCCTCATCCTTCAAACAAATGTCCGTGGGATGATACTGAATGCGATAAAACCTCTGGGCTTCAATCTTAAAGGGCTGGGTTCCCTTAATGTAGTGATTGTCGTAATATTCTATGGCGATCTCAATGGTTTCACCGGCACGGACATCCTGCTTTAACATATCGCAATAATGGTTGCCGTGGCTATGTACGATCATTTTGGACGCGAAATTTCCGTAAGGCTTTCCGTTCACCCACAGCATTCCTTCATAACCCCTGGAACGGGGATAAACAAACAGGGTTCTTCCCTCCAGCTCCTTCGGCACAGTGAAGCTTCCCTTAAACCAGCAATAGATACCCTCCCCCTCGAATACCCTGCCGTCCTCACAGGGCTCAAAGCAGGAATCTTCCGGTATCTCATGATAACGGCCGTCCGTCTGATATGCTTTCATGGGTATGGTGGCAACAGGGTAAAATAACCGGGGCTCCAGCATATCCTCCAGACGCTTCAACTTTTCAAACATTCTCTCCAGCTGTTTTTCTGTGTACATTTTCCCTCGCATTCCGCCTGGATACGCAGCAAAATATCTCCCCGGCCGCGCCCTCAGCCAATATTTGGTGTATAACTTATCAGTTCCGGACAAATGTCCGCTATCTGGCGGGCTGCACAGCCGCCCTGCGTTTTGTACGTCTGCTGATAAATCACATTATACAACATCCGCTTCCATCTTACAATGAAAATTCCGGGGAATCCTGCTGTTTTCGTAACAGTTCAGCCAGCCGCCTGATTTGATGGGAAATCGTGCTTGCACGAATTTTCCATCATGTCTGGCGGCTGAGGGAGCGCCATTCAATGAGCAAAGGTAGTCGCGGAGCGACGGAAAGCGCGTAAGCGCGGCTTTGCGAATGGCGCGGCTGAACTGTTACCTGTTTTCATCTTTCCATTGCTTTTTGCCGCGACGGGCCATATAATGTTGATAAATAGAAAGGAGGGGCTTCCTGTTTGGGAGCTGTATTTTATGACATATAATACCATTGATATTGCCTGGTTGTTTTTCCTCTACTCTTTTGCAGGATGGACAGCCGAAGTCTGCGCCGCCGCGATCCATAAGAAGAAATTTGTCAACCGAGGGTTTATAAACGGTCCCTTATGCCCTATTTACGGCATCGCTTCGGTTTTGTTCCTTTTATTTCTTCCGGATCTGACCGACAAACCCTTCTTTCTTTTTCTGGCGGGAACCCTGTTGGCCTCTGTGCTGGAATTCTCCACGGGAAAGCTTCTGGAAAAAATTTTTCATAAAAAGCTGTGGGATTATTCCGGCAACCGCTTCAACCTGGACGGTTATATCTGTGCCAGATATTCTATCCTGTGGGGCATCCTGGCTGTACTTACCATGTTGTTCATAAATCCCTTCCTCACCAGGATCCTGTCGGTTATCCCTTCTTTCTTATCCGCAATCATCCTGTGGACATTGACCGCGTTTCTGATCCTGGATTTCTTAAGCAGCCTCCTTGCCGTTCTGGGGATACAGAAAGAAGCGGAACGTTTCACCCAACTGACAGAAGGGCTTCAACATACTTCCTACTTTCTGGAAAATGCCATGACCCAAAAAATACAGTCCCGTATGGTGCGTTCTTTTCCGGCAATTGACCTACATACCTTAAGCGACGCCAAGATCATTACGAGACAGCAAAAAAGGGAAAAAGCGGTATTTGCAGAGGGATGCAGCTTTTATAAGCTGTTTTCTCTGTTTATATTAGGAGCGTTTTTAGGAGATCTTACGGAAACCATCTTCTGCCTGATTACCTCAGGCAGGCTGATGAGCCGGAGCAGTGTGGTATACGGTCCTTTCAGCCTTGTATGGGGGCTGGGCTGTGCCCTGCTCACCGCGCTGCTCTACCGTTACAGGGAAAAAAGCGACCGCTTTATTTTCTTTACGGGCACACTGCTTGGCGGTATGTACGAATACATCTGCAGCGTATTCACCGAGCGTATGTTCGGGACCATATTCTGGGATTACAGCGGCTTCACCTTCAACCTGGGGGGACGAATCAACCTTCTTTACTGCTTTTTCTGGGGATTTGCAGCGGTGATATGGCTCAAACTATGCTACCCCTTCCTGTCCTTCTGGATCGAGAAACTCCCCATACGCCTGGGGACTGTCCTCTGTAACCTGATGATCCTGTTTATGGTATTCGATATCGGCATCTCCGGACTGGCACTGGGAAGGTATACGGCCAGACATTCAGAGATGCAGCAGGAAACAAACACTTATGAAGAAGAGGTTTATGGGACTGAAACGGAAGATGCCAAAAAGCCCTCGGAAAACCAGATCATCACTGCTTTGAATCACTGGCTGGACGAACATTTTGATGACGAGAGGATAGAGCGAATCTATCCCAATATGAAAATTGTAAAGACGGGCTGAACGCCGAAAGAAACAGACCGCCGGAGACCCGGAAACAGACTGTGTTAACAGATCGGTTTCCAGGTCTCCGGCGGTCTTTCAGTTTTCGGCAGGTTTAAAATCCTCCACCACCACCGTCACGATGTTGCGGTCAACGGTGGCGAACCCACCGCCGCCCTTTCCGGAAAACACCTCTTCCCCCTTCCGGAAGGCTTTGATCTCACCCTGATCCAGGGAAAGCAGCGCCTTCGTATGGCCGGTTCTGATCCCATAGCTTCCTCCTTCCCTGCCTTTTGCACCATCACAAACTATCAGGCGGATGGAATCGCAGGAAACCGGGGGCATGGAACCCTTGGGGGTAACGATTTTTAATGTCAGCTCACTCATTGCGGTCCTCTCTATAAAACCAGATCTGCTCCATCAGATCAATTCCATCAGATCATTTCTCTCTACGAAACTATTTCGTCCGGGCGTACACATCATCAATGGTGCCGCACATCAGGAAACAGGATTCCGGTATATCGTCGCAGCCTCCCCCCAGGATCTCCTCCACGCTGGAAATGGTCTTTTCCAGGGGCACATATACTCCCTTGGAGCCGGTAAAGCTTTCCGCCACATGGAAAGGCTGGCTTAAGAAACGCTGCAGCCTTCTGGCCCTTTTCACCACGATCTTGTCCTCGTCGGAGAGCTCCTCCATGCCCAGGATGGCAATGATATCCTGAAGCTCGTTATATTTCTGGAGAATACGCTGCACCTCCTTGGCGGCATGGTAATGGCGTTCGCCTACAATATCCTGGGTCAGCATCCTGGAAGAGGATTCCAGGGGATCCACCGCAGGATAAATGCCCAGTTCCACGATCTTTCTGGAAAGCACCGTCGTAGCGTCCAAATGGGAGAAGGTTGTGGCCGGGGCAGGATCCGTCAGATCGTCTGCCGGAACATAAACCGCCTGAACAGATGTGATGGAGCCGTTGCCGGTGGACACGATGCGCTCCTGCAGCTTGCCCATTTCACTGGCAAGGGTGGGCTGGTATCCTACCGCGGAGGGCATTCTCCCCAAAAGGGCGGACACCTCAGAGCCTGCCTGGGAGAAACGAAAAATATTATCAATAAACAACAAGGCATCCTTACGGGAATGCTCCCGGAAATACTCCGCCATGGTCAGACCCACCAGGGGAACCCGCAGACGCGCTCCCGCTGTCTCGTTCATCTGTCCAAAGACCAGGGCTGTCTTGTCCAGCACTCCCGACTGCATCATCTCATTATAGAGATCGTTTCCTTCCCTGGAACGCTCCCCCACGCCCGCGAAAACAGAATAACCATCGTGTTCAAAGGCGATATTGCGGATCAGCTCCATGATCAGCACGGTCTTGCCCACGCCGGCGCCTCCGAAAAGACCGATTTTCCCCCCTTTTACATAAGGGGTCATCAGGTCGATGACCTTAATCCCCGTCTCCATGATCTCGTCCGCCGCCACAATATCGGAAAATCTGGGGGCGGGGTGATGGATCGGCCATTTTTCTTCCGATTGAATGGGCTCCTTTTTGTCGATGGGCTCACCGATCACATTAACCATCCGTCCCAGGGTCTCTTCTCCTACGCTGACCATGATGGGCTCACCTGTATCCACTGCGGTAAGTCCCCTGGACATGCCGTCCGTAGAATGCATGGAAATGCAGCGCACAACGCCGTTCCCCAGATGCTGGGAAACCTCCAGGACAAACCTTTTGCCATTATGATCTATTGTTACAGCGTGAAAAATATCCGGCAGGTCAAGGGGATCAAATAAAATATCCACCACCGGACCCGTGATCCGCTGAACCATTCCTACTGAATTTTTCGCCATTGTGCTTCCTCCAATTCCATTCCGCCTTACAGCTGCCCCAGCTTCGACGCCTCTCCGGAAGAGGTTTCGATCACATCCGCGGTAACCGCTCCCTGACGTTTGCGGTTGATCTCACCCTCCAGCTGTTCACAGAATTCCGTTGCAGCGTCATACGCAGTGCGCATTGTCATCAGGGTCGCCGCCTGGGCCCCCAGGGCGGTCTCCAGCACCAGTTCATAGAACATGGAATGAAACAGGGGTTCCGCCGTTTTATCGATCAGGGTATGCCGATCCGGAACACAGAGAGCCGGCTGTCCCTTCTTTTCTGCCTTTGATTCCTTCCCCGGACCGGGCTGCCCGCATCCTCCCACAGGAAACAGCTCGCAGATCTCCGGCTGCTGGTTCAGCATATTGATATACCTGGGATATATCACATTGACGCCGGATATTTCCCCGTTCCTCATAAGCTGAAGAACCTCGTCCAAAAGCACGCTGCTTTCCTCATAAGTCGGAACATCCTGTAGGATATATCCCTTTTTCATGGGGATATTTTTCCCCGTGAAAAAACGGATGGTTTTCTTTCCACAGGCAATCAGCCAAAAGGAATCCTGTTTCGCAAGCTCTTCACCGGCGAACCGGAAGATCTCCGCATTGAAGCTTCCGCACAGCCCCTTATTGGAGGCCAGAACAATATACGCCGGTGGAGCGGAAGGATCCCTGTTTTGGACAACCTCCAGGAAATCTCCCTGATATTCATCAAATATCGCCTTACACTGTCTGCCGTATTCGCTGTATTGTCCGTAAGCGGCGTTCAGTTTTGAAAACTTTGCGGCGGAAACAGTCCTCATGGCCTTGGTGAGCTTCTGTGTAGAACGGATTCCCCGCAATTCTTTTTTTAAGCTCTGTATTGAAGGCATAACTTACTTCACTCCGCATATTCCTTAAGTGCGGTCCTGATAGCGTCCAGGGTAGGGGCGTCCGCCTTCTTCCCGGTCTTCAAAACCGCCGTAAGCTCTTGATGATGATCCTCAAAGAAGGGGAACAGCCCGCTTTCAAAGGCGCTCATTCCATCTAAGGGGATTTTCTCCGCATACCCTTCCGATACTGCGAATAGGAGAAGAGCCTGCTTCCAGTCCTCCAGAGGTTTGAACCTTCCCTGTCTTAAAGCCTCCATCAAATGCGCGCCGGCATCCAGAATGCGCCTGGTGTCCTCATCGATATCCGTTCCCAGCTGGGTAAAATCAGCCAGCTCACGGTACTGTGCCAGCTTGGTTCGAAGACTGGCGGACATCTGCTTCATCAGCTTTGTCTGTGCCGATCCTCCCACACGGGAAACGGACAGTCCCACATTGATGGCAGGACGCTGACCTTCACGGAACAGCTCCCCTTCCAGGAAGATCTGACCATCCGTAATGGAAATCACGTTGGTTGGAATATAAGCGGAAATATCTCCCGCCAGGGTCTCAATGACCGGCAAAGCGGTGATGGAGCCGCCCCCCATTTCCTGGGACAGCTGTGCCGACCGCTCCAGGAGCCTGGAATGCAGGTAGAAAATATCTCCCGGATACGCCTCACGTCCGGAAGGACGGTGCAGCAGAAGGGAAAGCTCCCTGTAAGCCACCGCATGTTTGGAAAGATCATCATAAATGATCAGCACATCTCTGCCGGAATACATAAAATACTCCGCCATCGCCGTGCCGGAGAAGGGGGCGATATACTGGGTCGCAGCGGAACCGGAAGCGTTGGCAGCCACAATGGTGGTATACTCCATCGCCCCGTACTGCTCCAGCCTGTCCTTGATCTCCGCAATGGTAGTATCCTTCTGCCCGATGGCCACATAGATACACACCGTATTCTTGCCTTTCTGGTTGATGATGGCATCCAGGGCAATGGCTGTTTTGCCGGTCTGCCTGTCTCCGATGATCAGCTCTCTCTGCCCTCTTCCTATGGGAACCAGGGCATCTATTGCCTTAATGCCGGTGTGCAGCGGTCTGCTGACAGGAGCCCGGTCCAGGATGCTGGGAGCGGCACATTCAATGGGACGCTTTGCCGACGCATAGATATAACCTTCTCCGTCTATGGGATTCCCGATGGCGTCCACCACGCGCCCAAGCAGAGCCTCTCCCACCGGAACAGAAGCGATCCTGCCCACACGGCGGACCCTGCTTCCGCTTTCAATGTTCTCATATTCCCCAAAAACCACACAGCCGATCCGCTCCGGCTGGATGTCCAGGATCATACCCCTCTCACCGCAGTCAAATTCCACCACTTCGCCGTACATAATATCCGCCAGACCATCCATCCAGCAGATACCGTCGGAAATCTGCATAACCCTTCCCAGCTGATAAACATGGATCTTGGGTTCAAAGCTTTCCGCCTTCTCCAAAAACTCGGCCAGGACCTCCTTCGTGGGCTCGTCAGTGGTAATGGGTTCCCTGCTGATGCTCTTTTCAAAATGGTACAGCTCTTCCTTTACGGTATAATCATACACCGTATCGCCGATACGCAGCATCAGGCCGCCGATCAGGCTCTCGTCCTGCCTGACCCAGAGAGAGGTCTTGCCCTTTACCGCCTGCAGCAGACGGGTGGTGGCTTCGTCCACCTTTTTTACCAGCTCTTCCTCCAAAGGATAAGCGGACGTCAGGGTAACGTACAGCACATCATGATATTTCAGGTAAGCCATATCCCCGGGGGTCAGGGCGATCATCCCCAGGATCTCATCGATCTGCGCCCCTTCCCTGGCGCGCATCTTACTCAGGTAAGGCTCCCTGGAAAAAATCTCCCGCACCTTCCCCTTCATGACCTGGAAAAACTTCCGCTTCGTCTTCTCGATCATGACACGGTAAACCTCGCGGCATTCCCGCTCTCCAAAGGTTTCCAGCTGGGAGATCTTAGCCTCCGCCTGGGCTCTCTCCTGGAGAACCGCAGCGTTTTCAGAGGTCTGCTCCTCCCCCCGAACCGCGCTGCCCCAGGATTCGCCGACAGAAGCCTCCTTTGCAGGGTCATCCAGTTCCGGCATCCTGGGGGGAAGGCTTTTTTCAATCTGCTCCGCCTCGTCCAGCTCCCGGTTGATCCTCTCCCTGCGGTCCCTGAAGATGCGGAGAACCGTTTTGCGCCCAAAGAACGCCAGTATCCCGGCAAGAAGGATAAAATTTATGATCACATATTGAATCTTCATATTATTGTTCCCTTAACAAGCTTTCCGCAAAAGAAACGGCAAGCTCCTCCCCATGCTCGCTCAATACCCCCAACAGCTCAGCGCATTCCGCTTCTGCATTGACGCGGTATTGATCCACCCTGCGGAGTCTTTCATCGTTTGCCGCTTCCAGCTTTATTTTTCCCTCGGACCGGATCTTCTCGATCTCTGCCTTCATCCGCCTGCTCTGCTCCTTTGCGAGGGCGGCCTCTTTTTCACGCTGCATGGACTCATATTCAGCCGACAGTCGCTCATACTCCGCCTTTTTGGAGGCGGCGCTCCTGACCCGCTCCCTGCGCTGGTCCAGCAGCTTTAAAACCGGCTGAAACAAAAGAAAATGAAGGACCAGCATAAGCAGCAGAAAACAAATGATCGTCCATATCAAAACCGATATCTGTATCGTCATGGTTCCATTCAATCTCCCTGCATTAAATCCTGGAAATCAACATAAAAGCGATCAAAAGTCCATAGATCGTAAGAGCCTCCATCAAAGCCAGGGAAATGATCAGCGTCGAACGGATATCCTTCGCCGCATCCGGCTGACGGGCAATGCTTTCCATTGCGCTTTTGGCTGTAATTCCCTGGGCGATAGCGGGTCCAAGGGTACTGATGGAAATGGCCAGAGCGGCTGCCAGTGCGATAATTTCTGATTTCATGATTGTTCTCCTTTTCTGTTTCTGATTATTGATATTTCAAATTTCTGAATCTCTGCTTTACTCGGCTTCCGTAACCTCATCCAGGTAAATGGAGGTGAGCATGGTGAATACCAGAGCCTGCAGTGCGCAGAACAGCAGGGAAAGCACCATCATCACGATGGGAACGCCGATGGGAAAAATACTGTAGAGCTCCTCCGTCACCATCTCTTCCCCGAAAACATTGCCGAAGAGACGCAGCGCCAGGGAGGCGGGCTTGATCACCTCGTCCAGAAGAAGCAGGGGAAGCATAAAAAACATGGGACTCACAAATCGTTTGAAATAGTGCTTCACGCCGCATCTAAGCCCTGCTGCCTGGAGAAAGACAAAGGTCAGGACTCCCAGGCCTGCTGTCACGGAAAGGGAAGACGTAGGCGCCTTCGCATAATCCGTAAGCCCTACTCCGGGAAACAGACCGGAATAATTGGCAAAAATAATGAAAATAAACAGGGATGCCAGGAAGGAAAAATATTTTCTGGACTTTTCCTGTCCCAAAAGGTCCTTAAAGAAATTGTCCAGATACTCCACCCCTGTCTCGATCATGTTCTGGAACACTCCGGGACGTTCCTTCAGATTATGCTTTACAATAAGGGATATTACCGTAATGACCCCGAGAATGATCCACATCATGACCACCTCGCCCGTCACATCCAATATCCCGAACAGGTGAAATAAAACCTTCGATTCCTCACCCATCTGTGGAATCCTCCTTTCCCCGCAGGGAATCATTGAGCTTCACAAGCCGGTATGTGAAATAAAACATAGGCAGCGTGATCCCTAGGGCGCCTCCCACAAGAAGCCACACCTTATCCCAGGGAGTACGATCCCCCAGAAGGAAAATAAGGATCAGGAACGCCACCTGGATCAGCTGCTTTAAGGACTGCAGCATCACATACCTGGAAGCATTTTCCCGAAGCAGGCGCCGGGATATCCCATAATTTAATGCAGCGATCAATGCCCCGATGCAAAATGCAAGAAATGCGCCGAAAAAATCACTTTCCATGCTGACCACCTTCTTTTCAAGCACCCATTATAGCACCGACTTTCTGTTTTTACAAGCGGATAACCTTTAAAGTTTTGTGAACAGCGTAACCGACACAACAATTGACAAAGGAACACCTTCCCGGCAGGGTACTGAAATTCATGACAAAAAATTCTATAAATATGACAAATTTTCATAAATGATGGTTATAAAATCGGAAAAATAAAATGGCTGCAACCCGCTTATTTAGTGGATTTGCTGCCATTTTAAGCCTTTTTCAGCAAGTCGGGGTGACAGGATTCGAACCTGCGGCCTCCTGGTCCCAAACCAGGCGCTCTAGCCAAACTGAGCCACACCCCGACGCCGCATCTTTTTGACGCTTGATGTATTATATACCTTAACACTTTCCACTGTCAAGGACTTTTTCTTTACCCTGGGGCTTCTGTCGCCCTGTCTTTGCGGCATCTATACCACAGATCCGCTGCAGTCTTCGCCGCTGATGCCTCTAAGCTGCGCGTCCTCTGCCGGAAAGCGGTACAGCTTTTCCTGCTGTGCCGCCCCCCAATTCTCTGCCCCGTTTTATCGCCTCACCCACATGATATCTTCCCCGTTTTTTACATGAGGAGCATCCGAAACTGTGATATCGCGGAATTCCTGAGCATCCTCCACGCTCATCAGCACAGAGGGGTCAAAGCCCTCCCGTCTGATCCCCTCCGGATCATACTCCAGCAGAAGCTTCCCCTTGCTGACGAATTCGTTCTGTACCACCCTGGGACGATAATACAAACCTTCAAGTTCCTCCGTCCCGATTCCAGCCTGAATCATAAGCTCCACCCCGTAATCGGTGCGAAGGAGCATACTGTTTCCCGTGGGAAAAAGCCGAACGATCTTTCCGGAAACAGGGGCGTACAATTTTCCCTGTCCCGAATGGATCAGGGCTCCCCTGCGCCCGCCTTCTTTAAAATAACTCACTTCACCTGTCGCCGGACTCCCTATGGCCCGCCCCAGCACGATCCTTTTCGTTCCCGGCTGCAGTTTCTCCTGGATATGCCTGTTCCCCCATTCCTTTCTTTTACGTCCCCTCTTTATCCCATTGTTTTCCTCCAGCTCTCCTGCAGAGCCTGCAGAAATCTCAACCTCTTCATCCGCAGATTCCTCTTTTCCCGCTGCTGACATCATGCGTTTGTCCGCTTTTCCGATCCAAAAACCCGCGCTATAGGCTGCTGCCACCGTCGTACCTGTCACAAGAATATCCATTATCATAAAACGACCTCCTCGCTCTGATTGATGGTAGTTTCTGCATATTGTCCTAAAATATACAAAAGACAATGAAATCAGCGGCTTTTGGGGAACAACGGCTGAAAATAAATTCAACTGGAAAAAAGTTGAAATTTGCCGTTTTTTGCCATATAATAAAACTTGTTTCCATATTTTACCAATTTTTAAGGATAACTCATAAGCCCCAGGCATATAAAACACAGATCTCTAAACATAAACCTTTAAAACAAATGCGGTACTGCAAAAGAAGCACCGCGCAACAATATCGAGAAAGCAGTGATCGAATGAAGCGGAGATATCTTGCTCCCAATGTTTATGATGCCCTCCAGGAACGCCTTCATTACCTGTTTCAGGAATTCGACAACATCTTCGTCTCCTTTTCCGGCGGAAAAGACAGCGGTTTGCTTCTGAATCTGGTCCTGGAATTTCAGAAAAGGAATTATCCTGACAGGAAGATCGGCGTTTTTCACGAGGACTTTGAAGCCCAGTACACCGTTACAACTGAATATGTGGAGCGAACCTTTGAAAGGATCGAGAAGGATGTGGAACCCTATTGGGTATGCCTCCCCATCGCCACCCGCACTGCCTTAAGCAGCTATGAGATGTTCTGGTATCCCTGGGACGATACAAAGGAAGATATTTGGGTGCGTCCCATGCCGAAGCATCCCTATGTGGTCAATCTCCAGAATAACCCGGTCACCACCTACAAGTATAAGATGCACCAGGAGGATCTGGCGAAGCAGTTCGGCCGATGGTACCGTCTGTCCCATGGAGGGAAGAAAACTGTCTGCCTGCTGGGTATCCGGGCGGAGGAATCCCTGCAGCGATACAGCGGCATCCTCAATAAAAAATACGGATACAAGGATAATTGCTGGATCACCCGGCAGTTTAAGGATGTATGGTGCGCATCCCCCATCTACGACTGGTCCCTGAGCGACGTATGGCACGCCAACTATTTATTCCAATATGACTATAATAAGCTTTATGATTTATATTATATGGCCGGTCTGCAGCCGGATCAGATGCGGGTGGCTTCTCCTTTTAACGACTATGCCAAGGACAGCCTGAACCTCTACCGCGTGATCGACCCCGAGATCTGGGCCAGACTGGTTGGAAGAGTTCACGGCGCCAATTTCGGAGCTATTTACGGCAAAACCAAGGCCATGGGCTATAAAAATATCACTCTTCCGGAGGGACACAGCTGGGAGTCCTACACCCTGTTTCTGCTGGACACTCTCCCGCCCAGGCTGCGCCACAATTATGTCCAGAAGTTTAAAACCTCCATCCGCTTTTGGCGCACCACCGGCGGGGGACTGGAGGAAGAAACCATCCAGGAGCTTCTGGATCACGGCTACCATATCCAGCGCAACGGAGTTTCCAATTATACCATCGGGAAAAACTCACGGATCATTTTTATCGGCAAAATACCTGACCAGACGGACGATATCAAATCCACCAAGGACGTGCCCAGCTGGAAACGGATGTGCTACTGCATCCTGAAAAATGACCATATCTGCCGTTTCATGGGATTCGGTCTCACCAGGCAGCAGCAACAGAATGTCAATATTCTGAAGGAGAAATATAAGAATGTCATATAGCAGCCCTGTTTACAATATTATTTCAGTTCCCATTGAAAAGATAGAGCCCAATACCTATAACCCCAATTCCGTGGCGCCTCCCGAGCTGAGTCTTTTGTACGAAAGCATAAAGGAGGATGGTTATACCATGCCCATTGTCTGCTATTACGACAGATCCAGGGATGTATACGTCATCGTGGACGGCTTTCACAGATACCGGGTGATGCTGGAGCACCAGGACATCTACGATCGGGAAGAAGGAAAACTTCCCGTATCCGTGATCAACAAATCCCTGGACTGCCGTATGGCAAGCACCATCCGCCATAACCGGGCAAGAGGCTCCCATAATGTGGATCTCATGAGCAACATCATTAAGGAGCTGCATGAACTGGGACGTTCCGACGCCTGGATCTCCAAGCATCTCGGCATGGACAAGGATGAAATTCTGCGCCTGAAACAGATCACCGGTCTGGCAGCCCTCTTCCGCGATGTGGAATTCGGCAGGGCCTGGCAGCCCATAGAGGAAGATGACGATTTTGAATGAATTTGTCCAAAAAGTTCCCAAAAAAATTTTTAAAAATGTTAAAAAATTCATTGACATTTTGTAACAACTGATGCTATACTTAACATGTATTCTCAATGAAAGTCATTGAACTCACATATCTTTGTAAGTCATTGTTACTTTTAATGATGTTTTACAAGTTATGTGAGTTTTTGGTATCAGGTGGGAATAAGGGTCCTATCCACTGCTACACACAAATAAAATATCGTGCGGCGGTTTGTGCACTCACAATACATGGGCGTATGCCCCATTTTTAAAGGAGGTAAGGTTATGAATCACGGTACTGTCAAATGGTTTAACGCACAGAAGGGTTACGGCTTCATCACCAACGAGGCAAACGGAACTGAAGTATTTGTTCATTTTTCTGCGATCAATGCTCAGGGCTTCAAGTCTCTGGAAGAGGGCCAGAAGGTTACCTTTGATACCGAGTGCGATCCCCAGAATCCCAGCAAGATCCGTGCTACCAACGTAACAGTTGTAGGCTGACGGGAAGGGAACTCTGCAGAGGACGGTTCACATGAGCTGACTGCGCAGCGCACAAAACAGATTGCCGCACCTATGGATCCATAGGTGCGGCAAAATACTATTAAAATACTTTTCCCTTTGGGAAGATGACCTGAAACTCTATTACACTGACAGGATAAATCATGAATCTATTCAGCTTATTTGCCATCGCGGTGGGTTTGTCCATGGATGACTTTGCGGTTTCCGTCTGCAAGGGACTCGCCATGCGCAGGCTCAGCCTGAAAAATACCATTATCATCGGCCTCTGGTTCGGAGGGTTCCAGGCGCTGATGCCCCTTCTGGGATATCTCCTGGGGAGCCAGTTCCAGCGCTATATCACTTCCATCGACCATTGGATCGCCTTTATACTGCTGGCTCTTATCGGCATCTCCATGATCAGGGAATCCTTCTCCAGGGAAGAGAATTCCGTCAACGATTCCGTGGATTTCAAGAATATGCTGGTCCTGGCCGTAGCCACCAGCATCGACGCCCTGGCCGCGGGCATTACCTTTGCATTTCTGGAAGTGAGCATCCTTCCGGCCGTTTCCTTCATCGGCATCATCACCTTTACCCTCTCCATGGCGGGCGTCAAGGCAGGAAATCTCTTCGGGATGCGGTACAAGTCCAGGGCGGAGCTGGCCGGCGGCGTTATTTTGATCTTTATTGGGCTGGAAATTCTTCTGGAGCACCTGGGGGTCCTGCCATAGGGCGGATCTTTTTCCCCAAAATCCCCTTCAAAAGGACACATCAAAAGGGACAGATCTAATCTCTGTCCCTTATATCAATGCTTCCGTCAGGAAATAGAGCAGAAGAAGATGGATCGGATAGAACAAGTAGAAGAAATATTTCAGTCTGAGTCCTCTTTTCCCGTTATAAAAAGGCACCAGTACAAGCCCCAGGGGAGCTAACAGTTCATTGCCTCCCATGGCAAAGGTCACATGCCCCGGCAGCTCCAGACTAAGCAGGGCAGGCAGCCTCGCCAGGCTTCCATCCTCCAGGCAGATTTGGAGACAGAACACAAACTGCTTCACAAACTCTATGGCGGCGTCCCCCAGCCAGAGAGACGCTGTTCCGGCGACCAGCTGCAGCCAGGGACTGCGCCTGGTCAGATAAAGCACCACCATGCATAGGACGCCGTAGGCGCCATAATCCGTATTCAGAAGTTCCGCAGCCGCCATGCACAGGACAACTCCCGCAGCTCCAAACGCCCAGGAGCAAACCCGGTTCAGGCTGCTTTCTTCCGCCTTTTTTAGGATGATCAGGCTAAGGAGCCCCAGGAAAAGGGTAAAGAAAACATTCTGCCATGTAAAGTCAAAAAGGGCTCCGTTAATGGCAAGATTGAAGGGAATCTCTGAGATCAAAGCAAAGACCCCCAGTCTGAAAGCATACTTCCAGACGCTGGAGGTTTTTTCAAAGCCCTGGGTCAAAAGAAAACAGAAGATCGGAAAAGCCGTCCTGCCGATGATCATTCGCATCACATAATACAGAGCGTATCCTTCTTCGCTCCAGTTCCCGGGCGTGGTGAGATAGGCCGTCACCAGGGTCGCCCCCATATGATCGATCAGCATTGCCGTTATTGCCGCCAGCTTCAGGGTACTGCCGCTGAGCCCCCGTCTTTTCAGAGCGCCGTCATTTTCCATGTCCGATATCTCCTGTTTTGATCTACATATCTATACAATACCCCTTTCGGCATAAAATGTCAATCTTCATCCAACCTTATAACCGGTTCCCCACACCACCTTAAGATACCTGGGCTCTTTGGGGTTGCGCTCGATCTTCTCACGGATGTGACGGATATGTACCGCTATGGTATTATCCGCGCCGATGGCCTGCATGTGCCAGATGGATTCATATATCTGGGTGATGGAAAGCACCCTTCCCCTTTCCTGCACCAGCAGCCTTAAGATCTTGTACTCAATGGGAGTCAGCTTCACTTCCCTGCCGTCCACGGATACCTTCCTGTGAATATCATCGATCACCAGCTCTCCCACCTGATAGATCCTGTCAATATTGGCGCACATATTCACCAGCTGGGTATACCGTCTCAGCTGAGACTTCACCCTGGCCAGGATTTCCAGGGGATTGCAGCCCAAAACAATGTAATCATCCGCTCCGGCATTCAGAGCCATGATCTTTGAGCTTTCCTTTCCATCCGCCGATATCACAAGGATCGGCACGCTGCTTTTTTTTCTGATGTCGGCGATCAGTTCGATCCCATTTGCAAATCCCTTCTGCCGAAGCTTTACATCCGTGATCAGCAGATGCACATCCTGCTCCTGCAGCGCGTCCAGCATCTCATTGTAATCCCCTGCAACGGACATATGAAACCCTTCCCCCGCAAACAATGGGCTCATAACCTCTGCAATTCCCGTGTTGTTATTATACACCAGAATATTCTTCATATTTATACTCTCCTTCCCGCCTTACTTCCCCTGCCCCCGAGGATGACAGATCCCAAAGCTCCGCACTTCACACCCCACGCTTCATATTTCAGGCTCCATGTCCCATTCATCCTCTTATTTTTATATTCTAATCTCCACTTGTTTCAAAATTGCATCAATTTTTTACTTTTTTTATTCTCTTTCATATATAGTCCGTTTTTTAGCGGCAAATGTTTCAATTGTCCGGAAAAAAAGCCAAAAAACACACATAACATCTGCCTGCAGCCTCGATGTTATGTGTGTTCTCATCAATAATGTACTTCCATCAGCGTCAGCCCTTTGGCAGGAACCAGGGGACCCGCCAGCTCCCGCTTCCCGGATTTCAGCAGGGCTTCCATGCTTTCCGGACTCCGCTCCCCTCTTCCCACCTCTAAAAGGGTACCCATGATAACGCGGACCATATGATACAGGAAACCATTTCCCCTGAAACGGAACAGAAGCAGATTGTCCTTTTGATCGATGACAAGCTCGTCAATCCGGCGGACAGTGGATTTTTTCGTCCGCTTATTCGAGGTAAATCCCCTGAAATCGTGCTCTCCGCAGAAGTACGCCGCTGCCTTGCGCATGGCCTCCACATCCAGCTTTTCCGGTACCCAGAGCGCATATTTGCGCCGGAAAACATCCTGCACCTCACTGTTGACCACCTGATAGCAATAACACTTTTCCCTGGCGTTCAGACGGCTGTGAAAGCGTTCCGACACTTCCGTAAGTTCCAGCACCGCAATGTCCTCCGGAAGATACCGATTGCAGTAAGCCAGCATCTCCTTTGTGGACAGATCGGAGTTTGTATGGAAATTCGCCACCTGTCCCTTCGCATGGACGCCGGCATCCGTGCGCCCGCTTCCTGTCACCTCGATGGGCTCCTCGCACATCTGGCTCAAAAGCTTCTCCAGCTTTCCCTGAATGGTGTTGTCAGAGGTTTCCTGCCTCTGCCAGCCCTGGTATCTGGTTCCCTCGTATTGAATCAACATCCTGATGTTTCTCATATTTCCTCACATATCACAGGTTTTCCCCTGATTTATTTTTCCTTATGATCTTTTTCTTTATGATCTTCTTGTTGAAGGATTTCCTGCATATCTTCCGCCTTGATCTCTCTGAAATGATTGATTCCCGTCACCAGGATCTTCAGGCTGTTTTTCGTCGTATCAAAAGCTCCCTCTTCATACATGGAATACAGGATCAGACCCAGAGGAACCGCCGCGATCATGCCCAGCACGCCCCCCAGGCGATATCCGATAAATAAGAGAAACAGGGTGGGAATGGGGGGAACTCCCACAGAATCCCCAACAATTTTGGGCTGGATGATCTGCCTCGCAAGCTGCCCTACTCCCCAGATGATCAGCAGGCCGATGGCCATCTGATAATCAGCGCTCAGGATCTTGACAATGGCCCAGGGAACCATGATGGTGCCCGTGCCAAAAAAGGGAAGAAAATCCATAATGGCAATGCCCAGGGCGATCAGCAGGGTATAATTTACCTTCAGGATGCTCAGACCGATCACCAGCAGAATATACATCCAGACTTCGATCTTAAGCTGCGCCCTAAAGTAGCCGCCTACGGAATATACAAGGCTTTTGCGCATGAGACGGTATTTGTGCTGCAGAGACTGGGGCGTATGCGCCCTGAACCATTCATTGACCAGACCTCTGTCCGCCACAAAAAAATAGGAGGACAGCAGACACATGATCACGCCGATAATGATCGTCGGCAGCTGTTTTGCAAAGTTTCCCACCCCCGTGATGGCGGGATTGCCGATCTGGCTTAACAGTTCCCCTGCATACTGGTTTGCCCGCTCCGTGAAGCTGCTTAAGGATTCCTGAATGCTCTCAGGCAGCTTCTCATACAGGCTGCCAAGATTCTGTCCGATTTCCTGAAAATCCTTCTCCGTGCTCTGCCAGAGCTCCGGCAGCTCATTGATAAAATCCACCAGTTCATTCACCAGCTTGGCTCCGATCAGGTACAAAACAAGAACCACCAGACCGATTACCACTATGATCACCACGGCGCTTCCGATCTTCCTGCGGATCTTCACCTTTTCCTCAAAGAACCGCACGAAGGGACCCGCGATCCACGCAATGATCCAGCCGATCACAAAGGGCAGGAAGAAAAACAACAGTTTTGGCAGTCCCCAGATGACAAGCACCAGCGCCGCTGCCGCAATTCCCAGATTTACAGCCGCTTTCCAATATTTTTTCATTGATGAATCCATATTCCACGCATTCTGTCGTCGATCAGGCGACGTTTGATTTGAAGATTGAGGATAACCTTATGGCTATTTTCAATCTTTCACCTCTTCCGGCTGCTTTCCTTCTTCAGCCCGGACATCCTCCAGCAGGCGATCCAACAGGGCATATATCTCATCCCTTCCCTGCTTGCTCAGGGCGGAAAAGGGAATGACCACCGTATCCGGTTCTGCCTGCAGGGTCGTTTTAATGAGCTTCACCTGCTTCTGGATCTGGCTTCTGTTGATCTTGTCCAGCTTGGTGGCAATGATAATGGGATGGAAGCCCTGCTCCACGATCCAGTTATACATGATCTTATCATTTCCGGAGGGCTCATGGCGAATATCGATCAGGAGGAAAACAGCCTGCAGCATCTGAGATTGATGAAGATATCTCTCCACCATCTTTCCCCACTGAGCCTTTACTTCCTGGTTGGCCCTCGCATAACCATAGCCCGGAAGATCTACAAAATAAATTTCGTTGTTGATATTGTAGAAATTAATGGTCTGGGTCTTGCCCGGCTGGGCGCTGGTGCGCGCCAGGGATTTCCGGTTCATCAGAGCGTTGATCAGAGAAGATTTCCCCACGTTGCTCTTTCCGGCAAAGGCCACCTCCGGATAGGGCGAATCCGGGAATCTGCTTGTAACGCCGCACACTGTCTCAAGGCTTACCTGTTTAATCACCATAACGATTCCTGTAACTCCTTTTTATTTTTTTGCTTTCTGCCCGGGCTTGTTACCACTGGGGCGTCTCCGGGGACTTGGACTTTTCCTCCGCCTTTTTGCGGGGCCGCTCCTCCCGGGACTTTTCTTTCGTCTTCTTGCGGGGCTGCTCCTCCTGGGGCTGCCTGGTCAGGGCGTGTTCCAGCACCTGGTTCATGTTCTGTACGAACACGATCTCCATGCCGCTTTTGATCTCCCGGGATATTTCCTCCACATCCTTGTGGTTTTCCTCCGGCACCAGCACTTTTTTCATGCCGGCGGT
Source organism: uncultured Acetatifactor sp. (assembly GCA_947589075.1). GTDB lineage: Bacteria > Bacillota > Clostridia > Lachnospirales > Lachnospiraceae > Acetatifactor. The sequence continues at coordinate 37,896 of CANQBS010000002.1, read as the reverse complement.
CTTTGCTGCCAGAAGCTTCTCCTTCAGCCCTCCGATGGGAAGAACTCTGCCCCGCAGGGTGATCTCCCCGGTCATGGCCACATCGGCACGGACCGGAATGCCCGTCACGGCGGAAAGCAGAGCTGTCGCCATCGTGATGCCTGCGCTGGGACCGTCCTTCGGCACCGCCCCCTCCGGTATATGGATGTGGAAATCATTCTTCCTGTAAACATCGGCGCTGACCTGATATTTCCTGCTGATGGAGCGCACATAGCTCATGCCGGTAAGGGCGGACTCCTTCATCACATCCCCCATCTGGCCAGTAAGATCGATATCTCCCTTGCCGGGCATCATATTGACCTCTATTTGAAGGGTCTCGCCTCCCACACTGGTCCAGGCAAGGCCTCTGACGATACCCACTTCATCCACAAAATTCCTTTTTTCAGCCACAAATCTGGGATTTCCCAGATATTTCACCAGGTTTTGTCCCGTAATCCGGATCCTGGCCGTACTGCCCTTTAAAAGCTCCCTAGCGGCCTTGCGGCAGATCTCTCCCAGCTTCCGCTCCAGCTGACGCACGCCTGCCTCCCGGGTGTAGCCTTCAATGATCTGTCTTAAAGCGGCGTCGCTGACCGACAGCTGCTCCTTCGTCAGTCCGTTGCGCTTCCAGACCTTTTCCACCAGATGCTCCCTGGCGATATGGAACTTCTCATTGGCGGTGTAGCTGTTCACCTCTATGATCTCCATACGGTCCAGCAAAGGTCCCGGAATAGTGGCGGTGGTATTGGCAGTGGCGATAAAAAGCACCTCCGACAGATCGATGGGGATCTCAATATAATGGTCCCGGAAACGGCAGTTCTGCTCTCCGTCCAGCACCTCCAGCAGAGCCGCGGAAGTGTCCCCCTTATAATCGCTGCTCACCTTATCGATCTCATCCAAAAGCATCAGCGGATTCTTGACTCCCGCCTGACGCAGGGCTCCGGCGATCCGTCCGGGCATGGCTCCCACATAGGTCCTTCTGTGGCCTCTGATCTCCGCTTCGTCCCGGACGCCTCCCAGGCTGATTCGCACATATTTCTTGTCCAAAGCCTCTGCGACGCTCTTCGCGATGGAGGTTTTGCCTGTTCCGGGCGGTCCCACCAGGCAAATGATGGGGCTTTCTCCCTGCCTGGTCAGAGTCCTCACCGCCAGGAATTCCAGGATACGCTCCTTTACCTTTTCCAGTCCATAGTGCTGCTCTTCCAGGATACGCTCCGCCCTGCCGATATCCGTGCTGTCCCGGGACACCTTATCCCAGGGCATCTCCAGAAGGGTCTCGATATAGGTACGCTCCACAGAGCTTTCCGCGCTGTTGATATTCAAGCTTCTGAAACGGGAGATCTCCTTCCGGATCCTGTCCTTGACCTCTTTTTTCGCATGAAGCTTCTCAACCGTCTCTTCAAACTGTTCCCCGTCCGGGGAGTCCTTGTCCTCTCCCAGTTCGTGACGGATATAGGACAACTGCTCCCGCAGAAGATATTCCTTCTGGTTCTTCTCCACACGTCCCTTGACTTTTTCCGCCAGTTCCGCCTTGGCCTTGGCGATCTCTATCTCATTATACAGCAGATCGATCAGATAATCAAACCGCTCCTGCAGCCCGGGCAGCTCCAGCACCTTCTGCTTGGATGTGTATATAAGAGGCATACTCATGACCACCTGATCCATCAGCTTTTCCAGCCCCTTATGGGACAGGAACTGCTTTTCCATTCCCCGGCCGATCTTGGGGTAGAATCTGCAGTATTCCCCAAAGGCCTCTGCCAGCTGCCGCACCATGGCTTCTTCCGTAACGTGATCCAGCTCATTTTCGCAGGCCGGAAGTTCTTCCGCCCTGGCCAGGAGATACCGGGGCTCCTCCTGGATGAAGCCCAGCAGGACCGCCCGGGCGCGTCCCTCCACCAGCACGCGGACAATGCCCCCCGGCAGCTTGCTGATCTGCTTTACGGCCGCCATGGTACCCACATGATAAACGCTTTCAAAATCCGGCTCCTCCGTCTCCATCTCCAGCTGTGTCACCAGCAGAAGCTCTTCTCCATTGGTCAGAGCCTGTTCCACGGCGGCGATGGACTTTTTCCGGCTCAGATCAAAATGAATGATCATCTCCGGCAAAATGGTAAGTCCCCTCAGAGCCACCGCCGGAAGCACTTTTCCCCTGTTCTCAGTCTGCATCTCTGTATTATTTGTCTCTGTATCCTTATTTTCCATTCTGCAAATCTCCATGCCGCTATCTCTTAAACTCGCCGGCTTTTAGACTGTCGGCTTTTATGGCTTCCTTTTTTAAAAAAAGGGCGCCGGCAAACCCTTCCGAGATTTGCGGCACCCTTCCCGTTACTTCGCCTTCTTCAGCGCAGGCGCTTCCCGGTGAACTGTAAGAGGCTTCGCTTCTCCGTCCACACAGGCCTTTGTAATGACACACCTTTCAATGGAATCATCGGAGGGGATCTCATACATGGTATCCATCATCACGCCTTCCATGATGGAGCGCAGCCCTCTGGCGCCGATCTTGCGCTCAAAGGCCTTATCCGCAATGGCTCCGATGGCATCCTCTTCAAAGATAAGATCCACATGGTCAAAATCAAACAGCTTCTTGTACTGCTTGATCAGGGCGTTTTTCGGCTCCGTCAGGATCCTGACCAAAGCGTCCCGGTCCAGCCCCTGGAGCGCCACCGTAATAGGCACACGACCTACAAATTCGGGGATCAGTCCGAACTTCACCAGATCCTGGGGCGTCACCTCGCTAAACAATTCTCCGATCTCCTTCGTAGTCTTCTGGGCTAACTCCGTATTAAATCCGATGGATTTCCGGTCCAGCCTGGACTCCACGATCTTCTCCAGCCCGTCAAAAGCGCCGCCGCAGATGAACAGGATATTGGTAGTGTCGATCTGCAGAAGTTCCTGATGAGGGTGCTTACGTCCGCCCTGGGGAGGAACGCTGGCAACCGTGCCTTCCACGATCTTAAGGAGAGCCTGCTGAACGCCCTCGCCGGAAACATCCCTGGTGATGGACACATTCTCGCTCTTCTTGGTTATCTTATCGATCTCATCAATATAAATGATGCCGTACTGTGCTCTTTCAATATCATAGTCCGCCGCCTGGATCAGCTTGAGCAGAATATTCTCCACATCCTCACCCACATAGCCCGCTTCCGTCAGGGTGGTGGCGTCCGCTATGGCAAAGGGCACGTTGATGATCTTCGCCAGGGTCTGGGCCAGATAAGTCTTGCCGGAACCGGTGGGACCTATCATAAGAATATTGCTTTTCTGCAGCTCCACGTCATCCAGAGTCCTGGGCGCAGTCACTCTTTTATAATGGTTGTACACTGATACCGCCAGAACCTTCTTCGCTTCCTCCTGGCCGATCACATATTCATCCAGAAACCCCTTTAATTCCCTGGGTGTGAGGAGATTGATGTCGGAATTTTTCTCCTCGCTGTATTCCTCGTCTTCCAGTTCCTCTTCCAGGATATCCGCGCAAATATCAACGCATTCATCGCAGATATAAACGCCCGCAGGCCCTGCGATCAGCTTACGGACCTGATTCTGTGTCTTATTGCAGAAAGAGCATCTGATATTGCCGCTGGAAATCTTAGTTGCCATGTTTCTACTCCTTACGCCTGTCTCATTTCCTCATGCCGGTTTTTCGTTCTCCGAATCCGGTCTTTCGTTCTCTAAGCCCGGGCTTTCGCTCTTTATATCCGGTCTTTCGCTTTCTGCTTATACTATCGTCGCATGGGAAGCGATCACTTTGTCGATCAGACCATATTCCAGAGCTTCTTCAGCGCTCTTCCAGTTGTCCCGCTCGGTATCCGCGCAGATGGTCTCATAATCCCTGCCGGTATTCTCCGCCAGCATACGGTTTAACTTCTCCCTGGTCTTCAGGATCTGTCTGGCAGTGATCTCAATCTCCGTGGCCTGTCCCTGGGTACCGCCGGAAGGCTGATGGATCATGATCTCCGCATTGGGAAGAGCATACCTCTTACCCTTCGCGCCGCCTGCCAGCAGGAAAGCTCCCATGCTGGCCGCCATGCCGATGCAGACTGTGGACACATCGCACTTGATATAATGCATGGTGTCATAGATCGCCATACCCGCGGTAACGCTGCCGCCGGGGCTGTTGATATATAAATGAATGTCCTTATCAGGGTCTTCCGCCTCCAGGAACAGAAGCTGAGCCACCACCAGGCTGGCAGTCACATCATTCACTTCCTCTCCCAGGAATATGATCCTATCCTTCAAAAGCCTTGAATAAATATCATAAGACCGCTCGCCCCTGCTGGTCTGTTCAATGACATAAGGTACCAAACTCATCCTGAATCCCTCCGTTTCATATCCACGTACCATTCTATCCCAAATGGCATTTTTTTGCAATCATAAACAGAGGATTTAAGAAAAACTTAATCCCCTGTTTAGACATATCCATTTTTGAGACAATGATTTCCTTTTATTTCCTTATTTCTCCACTGCGTTCTCCACTGCAAATTCCACAGCCTTGTTCACGCAGATGTCTTCCATGACCTGCTTCTTTCCGTTCTCTCCCAGAAGCTCCTTCACCTTATCGGTCTCCATCTTATAGCTTTCAGCCATCTTGGCAACCTCGGCCTCAAAGTCCTCTTCACTGGCGGTGATGCCTTCCGCTGCCACAACTGCCTCCAGCACAAGACGGGACTGGATCCGCTTTAAAGCCTGGGGCTTAATCTGCTCCAGCAGCTTCTCCTCAGTCATGCCGGTGAACTGCATATACTGCTCCATGGAAAGTCCCTGGGTCTCGATCCGGTTGGCGAAATCATCCGCCATCTGCCTCTGCTGGGTCTCCACCATAGCGTCAGGGATCTCCATCTCAGCGCCTGCGATAATGGCGTCGATCACAGCTTCTTCCCTGGCGTTCTTAGCATCCTCCGCCTTCTTCTCAGCCAGCTTGTTCTTCACGCTGTCCCGATACTCGGCCAGAGTCTCATAAACGGATACCTCGCTGGCGAACTCATCGTCCAGCTCGGGAAGCTCCTTTTCCTTGATCTCTTTCACGGTACACTTGAACACAGCCGCCTTGCCTGCCAGCTCCGCCGCCTGATAATCCTCAGGGAAGGTTACGTTCACATCCGTCTCCACGCCGATCTGGGCGCCGATCAGGGCTTCCTCAAAACCGGGGATAAAGGTTCCGGAGCCGATGGTCAGAGGATAATCCGTCCCCTTGCCGCCCTCAAAGGCAACTCCGTCCACAAAGCCTTCAAAATCAATTACGGTCATGTCTCCGTCTTTTACGGGTCTGCCCTCAACGGTAATGGTTCTGGCGCTGTTTTCCCGCTCCTTCTCCACCTCGGCGTCCACTTCCTCATCCGTCACTTCCACATCCGCCTTGGGAACCTCCACGCCCTTATATGCTCCCAGGGTCACCACAGGCTTCAGGGCAACCTCTGCCGTAAAAATAAAGGGCTTCCCGGATTCTATCTGGGTGACACTGATCTTAGGGGAAGACACGATCTCCTCGCCGCACTCCTCCACAGCCTTCTCATAGGCGTCAGGGATCAGGGCGTTGGCGGCATCCTCATAGAATACGCCCTTACCATACATCTGTTCAATCATCTTACGGGGAGCCTTGCCCTTGCGGAAACCGGGAATGCTGATCTTGTTCCTGTTCTTCCGGTAAGCCCCTTCGATTGCCTTCTCCAGTTCTTCTGCAGGCACCTCAATGGTCAGTATTGCCATGTTCTTCTCTAATTTCTCTACCTGTAAACCCATCGTTACATTTCCTCCTTCATCGCCTCTGTGCCCGAAAATTACCAAATAAATACATTGTCACAGTCATTGTTCGATTATAACACAAAAGCCGGAAAAATACAAATGTTTTTTCCGGCTTTCTCAGCAAACTCTTTCAAACATGCCCGGGCAGTCCTATCAGGGTCAGCTTCCCTTTCAGGGTCAATGATCCTATCAGGGTCAGCATCCCTTCCCGGGCTCATCATCCCAGGACTGCTCTGTATCTTCTCCCTCCTGCACACTGACGGTATCCAGTGCGCTGGCGATCAGTTTGATCATCTCCCAAATGGAACGGAAGCTGATCGTCTTATTTTTTTCCATCCAGGTAATGCGCCCCTGCCAGCTGTTGTTCTGACGGTGCTGCACCCTTATAATAAAAGTTCCCAGATCACCATGCTTGCTCAACAGATTGTCATCACTCATAATCTTCACCTTTTCCTGTTTCTGATTCTTTACTGCCTGTTGTCCCTGAAAGGAACGGCTGTTAGTGGTAGGATGAGGAAATTGCAGCATATCATAAAACTGTTCCAGTTCGAAAAGCAATTCGTCAGCGCTGGAAAAAGCAGTTCCCGCTTCACTGTAATTATGGTAAAAATGACCTTTCATCCTTCCGGCTGCAATCTCTTCCACGCACAGAACCACCCCGTTGGGCGTACCGATATACCATTGGGATTTCTCCATGCCCGATCTCCTCCTCACTTCATCTTCACTTAACTCCCACACCTGTTTTTACAATTTCTTCATCTGCTTTTAAAACCTGTCTCCGGCAAAGGAACTGATCACACTATTCACATAATACTGAACTCCGATCCGCTGACGACCTACGATAAAATTCTGATTGATCCTTTTTTGAATAATCTTACAGTTCTCCCTGGTAGTGTTGATCAACAGGACCAGATATTGTCCTTTTCCATACCGACAGACCACATCGCTATGACGCACGGATTTCTGGACAGCTTCCTCCAGCCTGGGGGAAAGATCATCCAGAATGGAACCTTCCCGCATGGGATTGCCCTTGCTGTCCACTACGGTACAAAGCATCAGATACACGGATTGTCCGCCCCGTTCTATCAGGCGCTCTATTACACGGTAAATACCTTTAAAAACAGGATACGGACACAGATAGCCTCCCGGTCTCTGTTCTCCGACCTGCTCCGCCAGCGCCTTCTGAATCTCATCCAGCGTAGCATACTGATGCAGCATCTGGGTCCCCAGCCTGCTCAGCAGTTCATTCAGCTTCCTGGAAGGCCTGAGCCCCTGTTCCTGGGAATAATACTCCACAGTATCTTCATAGAGCTTCTGGGCTTCCTTATACCGTCCCTGGGAGACCAGGGCTTCCATGATCACGGTTTCCCAGTCTGCAAGGGGCTGAATCCCCACGGCATAATTTCCCAATTCCTCCATAGCAGTAAAGTCCTGATGTAATCTAAGGAGAGACACAGCACTTTCCACGCAGGAACAAAACATACTCCTGTAACGTTTGGCCTCCTGAGCCACCCATATAATACCTGCCTGTGTAGGAAGGAACTCGCCGGTATAACAATGCACAGCATCCAGGTACAGCTTAAGCTGCCTGTCCGTATCCGTTTCAGCCTCCGCAGCATGATAAAGGGATTCAAAAATCTCCGCATCTTCAGCCACAGGCACCTGATCAGTCCAATACAGGATACCCTTCCGCATTTCAATATAATTCACTTCGGGAAGTCCTGCCTGTCTGAGCTTTCTTTTCGCGTTATATACCACGCTTCTCAGGGCGTGATGGATGTTTTCGATCTCCCGGTCCACAAACAGCAATTCCTCGATGCGCTCCCGGCTGATTCCGTCCTTACGATTATGAAGGAGCAGCTGCATCAGATAAATGAACTGTGATTCCCCTGTTTTAGAACTTCTGGTCAGGCTTTTCCCCTTCCAGGTCAGGGAAAAGCCTCCAAAGGTTTTTACCTGTAAAGCATCCGCTTCAGAACTACTTTGCATTTCGTCTCTCCGCCTCAAAATCATGTGTTTTCTGCATGGTCCTCAATTGGCCTGCCATAACGTTCAGCACCACACCCAGAGCTACGAAACAGATCACACACAATTTTCCAAAAGTACTGGTGTATAGAAACATCATCTGTCCAATCCCCGGCAGGCTCCGCACAACATGTCCGATCAAGCGGTCATAGCTGACCGCATTGATATCTTCCATAGCATTGGCATCACCCTTCGTCACAAATTCCTGCAGCGTCTGGTCATTGGACACCACTCGATGCACTACAACGGAATCCCCGCTGTAAAATGCGATCACATCCCCCGCAGTTACCTTCCATGGTGCGACCGATTCCACATAAACGGCGCTCCCAACCGAAATTTCCGGCTCCATGCTTCCGCTCACCACAGCAAAAACATTGTAGCCCATAAATTTTGGCACAGCTATCGGCAGACAGCTTAAAACCACCGTAAGCAGAATGATTGTTCCCAGGATATTGCAGAGAACAGGGACCAACCGAACCAGGCGGTTTGGTCCCTGTTTTCTATTCATCTTCTTCCTTCTTTTTCTTCGCCATCAGAGCAAACCACAATGCCAGAATGATAACGGCAAGGGCGCCTGCACCGATCGCAATTTTACCTGCCAAAGGAATCTGCAGCGCATCCAGACCGAACAGAGGTCCATCGTTCAACCCGTCCAGGTTACCCAAAGGCGTATCTTCATCGTCCAGGTTATCAAAATCACTGGGTCCTTCATCCAGAGGAGGGTTATTCTCATCAATCACCTCTCCGCCAGGTCCGACACCACCGCCGCCTTCACCGCCGGCTCCGCCTTCACCAGGTCCAAAATTCGTTCCCTCACCTGCTCCGGGTCCTTCCAGCGCAGTTCCGCCGATTCTGGTATACACGAAGGTAAATACGTTCTGAGAAGGATCTGAACTCAGAGTACGTCCCAGGTTATAAGCCTGAGGGAAATAACCCTCAATGTATACGAAAGCTACCACTATGCTGTCGCCGATGTTGCCGTAATAGGTTTCACTGGGAATCAGCTCATTGCCTTCCGTATCCACATAATTGACGGTATAAGCCACAGAGTCGCCGAGAATACCATAAGCCACCACATAATCCGCATCCGAATTTACGCTGATGGAAGACATATTGAAGGTTCCTACTGTATTATTGTCCTTTCCGCTCTCCCTGATACCTTTAATATAATATTTTCCATTATTCAGGGACATCAGATTATTATTGAAGCTCACCCGATCCCCTGCGGTCAGGTTGGAAATCACCAGGGCAGAACCATCCTTCTCCCGCTCCACCTTTACGCCTGACTCCAAGTCATTGCCGCTTAAATCCTTGACGTTTACTTCTTTTCTCTTACCTTTGCTGTCCACTACAGTCAGATTATTCACAGCATTCTCATTAAAGCTGCCCTGCTTGCCGGCAAAAAATCTTACTGTATAGGAATAGTCCTTTGCGGATGCGGGAATCTGAATGGAAAAAATCAGGCACATAACTAACGACCACGCCAAAAGCTTCATTGCTTTCTTTAATGATTTCATCCCTCTACCCCCTTCTTGCTTTACGATTCAAAACCATGCTGTAAATGGAAAGTCCCATCAGCACAACACCTGCAGTCGCCATCAGGATCACCAGGATCACAGGAAGATTCTCATCGCCTGTTTTAACCAGCTGAATGGGAGGCAGATCGCTTTCCAGCTCCACCGCGAAATTCATAGACAGGTTTGCCAGAGTATCCTGATAGCTGTTGCCCTGGGTTTCACCGTCCAGAGCGATCTGGAGAGTAATGGTTCCCGTCTGACCTTTTGCAAGCTCATCCAGATAGAAGAAATCCTTCAGGGCGTTTGTTGCCTCGTGCAGACCTTCTCCGCCTCCGCCGACTACTTCACCGCCGACGGTATCGCTGCTGTACAGAGAACTCTGTTTTCCTTCGTGATCCGTATAGGTAAGAATGTAGGTGTACGCACCGCCTGCAGCGCTGCTGCTGTCCTCCAGGGATTTTAACACCTGGTTGGTCATATACCAGTCCGTCTTTTCTTCATTTTCATTTTTCAGGGTCAGGGTAACGATCACAGTATCCCCGGGCTGCATTCCGCCTACCACATCATTGATATTGTCGGTCGAGAAGTTGCTTACCATCTGCTTATCCGCTGTAAAGGTCACTCCCCAGCCGGCATTGCCGTAATAAGTCTCAGCATTGACTCTGACCGGCATCATAACCATAAGAAGCATCCCCAGCAGGAGGGCAGTTATTCTCATTTTCTTTTTCATCCTTTTACCCTCCTTTACCCTTCTGTCATCGCTGCCGGAAGAACCAGGGTCTTATTGCCTGCAGCGTCTGTGTTCATCTGCAGGTCGAGTCCCCATGCGCTCCTGATGGCGTCCACTGCATTATGCTCCTGGACTGCATCCACATCCACTTCCAGCATGAACTTATGTCCATCATAGTCAAATGTGGTAACCACATTGATGTAACCGTCCTTTACTTCCGTCTTGGTCTCAGTCACCTTCCAGTTAATGGCCCGGTCGATCTGAAGCGTATCACAGAAAGCGGGAGTATACGAATTCACATTCAGAAGTCTGTTATAATACAGAATCGTTCTCTCGGGCGTGGAGGAAGCTTTGTCTAGGATCCAGCCATTATTCACACCCTCTGCGTCACACAGGAGGTTCAGCACAATGTTATCCGGAGAAGTGGTCTCATCCTTCTCAGATACGCTGCGGACTTTTGTCCAGATATCATTGCCGTCCTTATCCACACCGGTTTTTTCCATCCAATATTTATAAATTGTGACACGGACAAACTGATTAATGCTTCCGCTGTTGCGGACACGCATTTCTTCGTTATAAATCTTGCCAATGATCAGGGGATCCGCCTTGCCGTCGCCATCCTCATCCGGCAGCATATGAGTCAGAAGCCCGTTGGTACCCTCATTCCAGGTTCCATTATCGTTATAATTCCTCCAGGATACATCGTGCCAGTCGTCCTTGGTATTCACAGTATCCGGCTCTTTGCCGGTCACATTGCCTTCTTCGTCAACAATGTCCTTGCCGGGGACCACGACCGTCTGCTTCCAATTCTCCTGAAGGGTTACACCGATGTCATACATCTGGAACTGGGAGGTATAGGTGTCAGACTGATAGGTCAGAGCAGCCCTTGCCCCGCCGATAGAACTTGACAGAAGCAGTACCACCGCCGCCACAAACATCACAATGGTTCCCGCGGGAGAGAAGGCTAATTTCTTCATTTTCTTCATCATACGCCCTCGCCTCCTTCCTGAGCGTTTCCATCCGGGATCTGGCTCTCGCCATCGTAAGGATCGGTAATATCCTTATCCTTATCCATCTTCTTATCCCAATCCACCAGCTTCGGATCATTGGGAACCGGCTTTCCGGCATCATCATACTCAACAGGTGTGCTCTCGTAAATCACAACCACATCAAAGTCCTCAACCGGGATCTTCTCATTGATGCTCTCCTTGGGAACACTGATGGTAACATCCAGAACATCCGTGGTTTCTCCGGCCTTTACGATATCGGCGTAATACCACCAGCCATCATCGTTTTCGCCTTTTGACCACTTTCCTGTGCTCGATTCGATCGTCAGATCTCCTTCTGCATAATAAGCCTTTACTCTGATCCAGACAGGCTGCGATGTGGTCTCACTGGTAATCGTAACCGCCTTATGCAGATAAGTTACGTCCTCCTGGATCCTGGTGGTATCGCCAAGATTCACGACGTAGCCGCCTTCAGCTTCCACATAGGTGGTAAAATACGCCCAGGCGCTTCCCGCACCTGCCCCTAAGACCAATACCATCGCAAGGGCCGCCAGAATCACACTGCTCTTCTTCATATCTCACGCCCTCCTATCTTTATTCATTGGCCGGTTCAGAGCCTGAGGGTTCAGTCCCATTCTCCGGCACGGTTCCAGCATTTGCTTCACCGGATTCCAGAGGCTGCTCTTGGTACTGCCATCTGCCGCTGCCTTCGGTTCCGCTGTGTCCAAACTCACCCATATCTTCAAAATGGTTGGTGATGCCATATCCGTTGCTTTCTGTCCTGTCATAAATGTTCTGATATGTGATCTTTACCTCGTCATCCGCATCAATATCCAGATTCCCAACCATATCCGTGGAATCACCATTGTCATCTGCAACGAATTCATACTTGGCGCCGGAGTAAATCTCCGTTACGGTGATGTGGGAACAGGCAGGAATGTGTTCGATCAGGATATCATTAGAGCCGGCCTCCGTGAAATGGATCGCTTTATTCCAGCTTCTCTCCCAGAGCGTTTTCTGCTGATTCTCCGTACCATTCGCATTTTGTCCGTACAGCACCGCATCGATCTGGAAAACAAAGGTGCAGGGATCTGTATATACCTCATCCAGAGGATCTATGGTGTCATGCACCAGCAGCTCCTTGATGATCCGCAGATCGCCGTAGCGGTATGCACGCTCCATCTTAAGTTCGATCTCTACGTCATAATCCCACTCTGCATCGGCGCCGGTGTTGTCCTGATAACCCTCGGAGGTTCTGCCCGGCAGGGAAACCAGCTGCGGTGAGAAGGTGTAGACATAACGCTTGGAATACGCATAAGTTACGATGGTTTCCTCCGTTCCGTCACCGTCTTTGTCCACCATTCTGTAATCAGCGCCCGGAATTACTCTTTCGTCCCTGTCTCCCGAATTAACGCCCGTGTCAATGATACCTCTGGGAACCAGGAGATACAGACCGGAACCTAACTCTGTTCCGTCATTCAGTTTCGTAATTGTATTCAAGCTGCTGTCATCCGCAGAACCCATATGGAGCTGATAGCCGGTCACAACTGGTTCGGCTTTTTTATCCACTAAGGCGGTCTTTGCAGCTTCCTGCGCCATTTCATCCCAATAGGTGGAATCCTCCTCTACCCTGTCCGCCGCGCCGATCCAGTCGGGAAGCTCCTTCAACTTATCATTCTCCTTGAATCCATCCAGCACAGAAAAACTGTAGGTATCATAACGGTTGGATGATTTAGCATCCGCAACCTTATACAGATCCAACAGGACTACCGGCTGACCGCCCTCAGGATCCATATCATAGCGCCAGGGTTCCGGTAAAACAGAATCTGAACTGGATAAGGTGTCCTCTGCCTCATAGGGATAACGGACCGTTAAGGTACATGACCTCTCCAGATCCGCGAAATCCGGATTGGCAAGAGCCCTGATCTGTAGTGCCGCCGCCAGAACCGCCACACCCAGCATAATGGACAATATGCGCATTCCGGGGCTTGTAAACCATTTCTTTTTCATTGACATCTCCTCCTTTGAAGTCAGTCTTTGAGGGATCATTTTATTACTTTCTAAATTCTTCCAGCAACTGCTGTGTGCTCATTTTGGGAAGCTTTATTCTGTAGTAAATAAAGATAAAGAATAAAGCCAGGATCATAACCGGGATATCTATCGCAAACATCACCAGATAAGGCTGTATCCTCACCGCTTCCGATACGATAACCACCTCATCCTCTATGTTGTCAATACGGGTTCCCCGGACCAGCATCCTGTGTGTATTGATACCGTAGGGAGTGCAGGTAATCAAGGTGCAGTAGTCCTGATCCTCCTGTATGGCCAGTTCAGACAGTTCCTCCGGAAGGACGATCCTGATCTGATCCACCATATAGGTGAGGGTCTGACCCAATACGGTGATGGTGAAAATATCCCCCTCCACCACTTTATCCAGGTCTGAAAGGAGCTTGGCGGACGGCAGTCCCCGGTGACCGGAAATCGCTGCATGTGTCCCCAGTCCGCCCACCGGAAGAGAAGTCCAGGGAATATGTCCCGTCGCCACCTGCAGAACGCTTTCATTGATTCCATGATAAATGGGAAGATGTACATTGATCACCGGTATATCCAGATATCCCATCACTCCGCTTCCATCCAGGTTCAGCATACTGTTATATTCAGCCTGCTCTTCCGCCGTCATATCCAGACGCGATGCGTGCCTTGCCAACTCTTCGTTGTATGCCTTCGCTGCCTCCAGCAATGCATTCGCTTCGTCGTCCGACATTTTTTCTACCGCCTCAACATAAGAGGTAATAGCCCGTGACTGATGCAGCTCATTCCACCAGTCGCTGACTGTTGGATACAGCAGTAGGCAAAGCCCCGTCAGTAGTACCAGAACCAGGAAAACTGTACTCCAGTTTCTTTTCCAAAATCTCTTCATGTTCAGGACGCTCCCTACTGATGTATATTCTTTTGCCATACTTGCCTGCATCCCGCCAGGGGATGCAGGCAGCCATTATTAAAATTTCAACCGGGATCTGAAATCCCTTACTCTTCTTCTTTTCTGCCGCTGCGCATCTTCACCACAAGCAGCACGCCTGCTCCTACGACCAGCAGACATCCGATGATATAGAAAAGAGTCGTACCGATACCGCCGGTCCTGGGAAGCATAGAACCTCTGTTATTGGCAATCTCAAACTTGAAACCGCCGATAAAGCCCTCTTCGCTGCTGTCAAGGTCGGTATAGGTCAGAGTCTGTACAGGAAGGCTTCCTTCCCCATCGAAACCTACATAACCGCCTTCTCCATCATTCTTGTCAGGATCCCAATCCCCATAAGTTGCGGTCCATGTGCAGTTGTTTTCTTCTCCAGTATTCTCTTTTTCTGTCTTCTGACCATTTCCATCAACTTCATAAGTCTCAGGAAGCTGGCAATTAATCTCTACTTTGATCGGGTATTTTAAAATGTTATAGCCTTCCGGAGCCTTGATCTCTGTGATCAGGTATTCGCCGCTGGAAAGACCCACCAGCTTCAGAACGCCGTCCTCACCAACCTCCACGTCGAAGGAAAGCTTCTCGCCCTTGGAAACCAGACCTGAAGCAGCGACTTTCTTGTACTTCACCGCTTCACCATTCCCATTTAACCGATAAAGATCTTTTGTTTTATCCGTGGGTGCTGTCTTGGTAAAGCTTCCATCCTTCTCCAGCATGTAATAAGGACCATCCACCGTCTCATCAGTATCTTTTCCTTCATATTCCACAAAGGCGCTTCCCGTCACAAGAGCCTGATTCAGGGCTTCTCCGGTTACTTTAAAGACTGCGCCCGGAAGAGCTTTTTCTGTCAAAAGGTCGCTGGCTGAAACGGGAGTACCCCCAGCTTCATAGCCTTCCTGATCCACCCGTGCGTCACCATCAATCTTGGTCAGCATCAAAGCGGTGGTAAAGGTATAGGTGGTATCCCAGGGAGTCTCCCCCATAGGATCATCCGGCTTGAAATCATCGTCCCAAGGTTCTCCGTTCTGCCTCAGATTCGGATTGTTCCAATATTGAAGCCTCACAGTATTAGGATTGCCGACCTCTCCCACTAAAGCCTTCTCGTTCAGGGCAGCGCTGTAATTCACCACAATTTTGGCGCCGGGCTTCTCCAGATAGTCCTTGTAAAAATCCTTTAATACGATCCTGACGTAGGTGCCTCCCACATAGGGCTCCAGATATTCCTGCAGTTCAGAGGCATCTAACCCGTATGCTTTCAGAGTATCACTGTCCAATACGGTCCCATTCTCATCAGAGAATTGGATCGTCTCCTTATCCTTCGAGACTGAGAAAACCTTCACCTCAAATTTTTCGACTTTGCTTTCGCCGATTGTGATCTTTACGCTTTCCTTATCAAAGGTAAGCCCCGGGGAAAGGACATCGGTGATCACATACTTGTAAGCAGCGTAATGGGTCATATCGGGGACAGCAGACGTAAGCTGGAACCTGGTCACGTCTCCCATGGCTGCATCGCTGTACTCTCCAATGTCATTACCATTCTCATCCACAATGGTTTTATCCAGGGTGGGTTTATCTGTCTTTACTTTCACCTCAAGATCCAATGTTACCTGGAACAGATAAGCATTTAAAACCGCATCCCCTTGAACGCTCGTTGTATCCACGATCAGGTAATATCCGGACTTCAATTCGTTGACGCCAGGTTCAAGCACATGACCCACATTGTCGCCGGTTTTCAGATACTTAAAAACAATACGGGCAAATTCATCCAGGAATTGTACTGTTGTCAAATCTTCCTTCTGCGCACCCACCACGTTATCATTTATCTCAAAGCAGGTGTCGCGCAGAGCCTCGGTCACAGCGAGGGCTTTTTTGCCCTCAGCTGCGTTCCCGCAATCTTGGAAGGGAGTACTTTCCCCATATTTCAGTGCTGCAATCTCTTCTAAGAAAGCATCTTCCTTTGTGTCGTCAAAATCATCGCCCCACACGGCGTCGCCCAGATAATTGCCGCTGTTTCTGTTTTCAGCTACTCCCGCCTCGGTAACAGTGTCCTCCTCCTGAGTCCCTTTGAAAATCTGATACGCCACAAAGGTATGACCTGCCAGCAAAGTTTCGTCTGCAGGAAGGGTCACATGAACGTCTTTTACCTTATCCGCGTTCTTCCCGGCAGAAGGATTCTCATCAATCTGACCCGCCAGCGCTGAGAGCGACATCATCAATATCATGGTCAACGCCAGCAAAGCACCGGCCATTTTTCTTAACCGACTCATTCTCTTACCTCCTCCATTTCCTCTATTTTCTTCTCATGTTCACCAGATCCGAAATGGCTTGTTAACTCGTTATAACTTTGTTTTCATTCAGATTCAGTAAGACTTATCGGCCTGCTTTTCTGAATTTTGACTTATACATCAAAGTGATTGCTGCCATCAGTACCAAAGCAAGACCACTCATCAGATACAGATAAATGCCTTCTCCGCCAGTCTCAGGAAGAGCAGCACCGCGGTAGTTGGTGACCTGGATCATCAGATCGGGATACTCATCCCCGTCATCGTCCGTTACAACTACATTTTCCACATACTCGTCTGATACATACGTCTCATCAACTGTGATGGTTCCATTGCCATCCGCAGCTTCATTTACCATGAATTTGATATCCACAGGCGGCGTGTTGTATCCGTCAGGGGCCTGAACCTCTTTCAGATAATAATGACCATATTCCAGGACTCCCAGATCCACCTTTCCATCTTCTCCGGTTATGAAGTACTCTCCGGCCTGATTACCATCTGCATTTACAGGATAGATGCGCTTTCCATTCGTAATCGTTCCATCAGCTGCTTCAAATTTAACAAGCTCATCTGCCGTGTAGCCCAGCTTATAAAGTTCGAAGTATGCACCAGCCAGAGCGATAGGCCCAGCGCCGGTATAATTGTCTCTTACCTTGTAAAGAGTGATATCAAACTTGCGGAGCTTGTTCTTGATGTTAAGAGACCATTTGTAAATATAATTTCCATATGAACCTTCTCTTGTGGGCCCGCTCACAGTCCAGCGGACATCATCTCCCGTATTTGCAGTGTCCTTATCCATCTTAATCCAAGGGTATGAAGTATATTCTGTATACATATCGCCTTCACTCTGAGATGGTTTGTGAATCAGCACTTCAAATTTGATAGGCTCCAAATAAGCCTTGTCATATCCCTTCAAATATGAGGATTCTACCAGATAATATTCACCAGGACCAACAGGAATACTGTCCTTTATACCTCCCTCCGGGAATACTGTACTGCTTCCGGGCGCCTCCATCCAAGCAACCACTCCATTGGCATCGGTTACGCCTCTTGCAACATATTTGCTCTCATCCTTTACCTTTCCGTTCTCCACGTTAGCTGCTTCATACACCTTAAATTCAACGTCTTCCAGCATAGGATTATTACGGTCTTCAGAAGCATCCTGCTTCGCTATCTGCAGCTTAGGCTCTTTGAAATTATTGGTAATCTTCAGGCATACTTCATTTCCGTACACTTCATTAACATAATTTCTTCCTTCCTTCAGCGTCCATTTATACGCGTATGCAGATGCTTCTGTAGGCAACTTCTCCACTTTATCTGCATCCACCACTATATTGCCTCGTGATACTGCAAAATAAATTGGCTCAACTTTACTATCATATCCAAAAGGAACAATAACCTCTTCCAGCATATACTCCCCTGTTTCGAGCATAGGATACTCAATAGTGCCGTCCTGAGCAACATAATATCCATCTATCTCATCAGGACGAAGTAAGGAAGTCCCATACGCCGCTCCGCTCTTTTGAGGTTTAATCTGAACAGAATAGCCGGATCCATCTTTCTTCAGCAGGTTAAATACAGCGCCGTCTCCTATAACGTCACCATATTCATTAACCTTTTCAAGTACCAACTTTGTACCCCAAACTTGAACTACAGGATGAGGATATTCACTATTACCGGGCTTTCCACCAAGCTCATAAGTAACGTCTGCCTTGTCATTGGAACGGAAACCGGGTTTTCCAGAACTGGTCTTATTGTCTCCGTAATCAGTGTTGCTCTCACCGCTGGCATTATATCCGTTGGCATTGCCATTATTGACTTTCTGAGCGTAGGTATCAAATGCATAATCCGTCACTCGCACATTAAATGACAAAGTGTAAGTATATTTTGAACTGAGGTAATAATCCTCTTGAAAAGTTACCGTTATTTTTTGGGTTGGCTTTCCGGTGGATGTAGTTGCATTCTGCAGCGTTACATTCTTTACAACTGTCTTTCCATCCAGAGTATTAGTCTGTGCCTTTCCAGTATTGTAACCTTTCCATAAAACAATGGGAGTACCGCCCCCAATCGGAGTGGCTGTTACTTCAACATCCGCATAGTCCTGATTCTCTGTACCTATTCCCTTTCCATATATATCTACATCGCCAGTACTATCCGGGGTTGTATAAAGCTCCACATATTCGCTGAGAGTGTCCTGAATAATAACGCCTCTCGGGAACAAAATCTGTTCAAAAGTTTCTATGATATCATTAAGGTCAGCATTATTTTGAATGTTCAGGAAACGTCCTGTG
The DNA here is from genome assembly GCA_947589075.1 of uncultured Acetatifactor sp. GTDB lineage: Bacteria > Bacillota > Clostridia > Lachnospirales > Lachnospiraceae > Acetatifactor. The sequence continues at coordinate 19,319 of CANQBS010000002.1, read as the reverse complement.
CCATATTCATCTGCCATTCTCCTTAAAGTATAACTTCTTTTAAAGTTATCATTTGATGTATAATCTTTCATACCATCTGTATATACATCTAGATCAATTCCAACACCATAGAAATCTATATCCGGATTTTTGGTTTTAAATTGCTTAAATGCCAACAGGGTCTCATTCACATAAGGACTAGCCTCAGGCAGATTTAATTCTGCGAAATGCGCGTACCCATTATCTGTTTCAAAAGTCGAATAATTTAAGGTTTTTCCTGTTTTGCTGTAATAATACTGATTTACATAATTTTTAACCAAATTCGTATATCCGTCTATAGTTTGGTCAACACGCGCATCAGCATATACATAACCATCTGTACCGAAACCATAGCGCATCAGCTTAGGATGCGCTCCCGGATTATTCCAAACCGCATCTGTCAATTCAGATGCTTTATAATACTGCGTTGGCAAACCGTCACTGATAAATAATACGATTTTTTTATGACCATTTTGAGCTACACTCTGATGCAATAAAGTATTTGCCCGCATCATACCTGCTATATAATTTGTGCTGGCATTTTTATGATCATTTGGGCATGTAAATTCCTTTCTTCTGAATGGATTCTTAGTCGGATCATCACTCCAACTTTTCTGGGGGGTATATGTGGTAGACCATTGTTGTATTACACCACTTTCAGTATTAGTAAATGGTCCTCTTTCCTTCCAACCGTATCGAAACTTACCCCAGGTACTATTAAACTCAACCATTCCTGCATACCAGGCAATTGCAACCAGACTTTTATCCTCTTCCTTCATATTAGGATTAGAATTCGGTGCCAGGAACTTTTCAATCAGCCCATCCTTACCATTTTTTCCATTTAAAACTTCCCAGATTTTCTTATCCCGATCATTGGTCTCCATGCTATGAGAAAGATCCAGCACGATAAGCAAATCAACAGGATCCACCTGCTCTCCACCAGTAATATCAAGACTTATACGATAAAGATCATCGGCATAGCTGTTATCGCTCTTTTGATCCTCATCTGTTCTTGAATTATCATTATTATTTCCGTTCTTGTCGTCCCCATTTACACCGTTATTTCCCAAATAGTCAATGTTTTTATGGAGTTTGGGATCATAATTTACACCATTTGCGATTGCACTTGGCTCACCGGCAATGGTAACCAAATCGCGACTTGACATTATTACGAAAGGTGAAAATTCATCTGTAACAAACTCTGTTGAGTTCTCTTCATCTATATTTGAACCACCTAAAACTTCCGTGCCATTTTCCGCAAAATGAATAACCGTGATAGGATCCCCATCTGCAACCCCTGCTTCATCTAAGAACTGAATATTGATGGTAACTGGCTGCTCAGGGCTAAATTCAGTGCCATCCTCCAGATAGAAACCAATATTAAGAACTCCCACCACCTGTGGATAAATATTTTCTGCAAAGCTTTCTGCTGCCTTGGAAGCATATTCCAAATATTCTTCACTTTCCTCAGCCATCCGCTCCACGATGAACTGCGCATTCTCGGGGATATTCGCGGTGGCAGGATAGGTGGCCGTTACTCTCAGAGAAGCATCCTCGTATAACTTCTCATAGATAGGAACGATCAGGCAGGTCTCATCATGGGTATGCTCTTCCTTGTCGCAGATCAGGACAGGTTCCACATTCCCTTCAGATACATCCGGAACCTCATAGCAGCTCTCGTCATGGGTATGCTCTTCCAGACCGCAGTAGTAGATCACCTCAGGCGCGGTCTCCGCCAGGCAGCTCTCGTCATGGGCATGCTCTTCCAGACCGCATACCAGAACCTTCTCTGTGCTGCCGTCAGTTCCTGTAACCTCTTCATAGCAGCTCTCATCATGGGTATGCTCTTCCAGGCCGCAGTAATATACAACTTCTTCAGCGGAAACTTCATCGCCGCCGGATACAGGCTCTTCCGTGCTCTCTTCCGCCTCGGAACTGTTTTCCGCCTCTGTAACCTCTACTTCCTTAAAGCAGGCTTCGCTGTGCTCATGGGTTACAGTCTCAAGCTGTCCGCAGACTAAAGTGCGTACAACCGTATAGCAGGCGTCAGTATGAACATGAGGCGCAGGCTGATTCTCAACGACGTCGGGCGCTTCCGCAGCCGGAACATCATTTTCTGCCACAACCTCATTGCCGGACACATCAGGTAAAGTCTCTGTTTCAGATGCCGGTACGGTCTCCGCAGCAGAATCTCCGGACTCAGAAACAGTTTCATTAGAGGACCCTTCTTCGGGGGAAGTCGCTTCCTGAGAAGATACTTCCTCGTTCTCTCCCGCTGTCTCCTCCAGGCCGCAGGTCAGGATCCGCTCTTCTTTGTAGCAGTCATCTGTGTGGGTGTGTCCTTCAATCTCGGGGAGCGTACATATCAGCTCTCCATCCTCGTTGTAGCACAGCTCATTGTGGGTATGAGCCACATAATCTGCCAGGCCGCAGATCAAAGTGGTGCCGTCCCCACCATAACATTCCGACGTATGCTGATGTACCTCTATCTGGCAATCCAGCACACGTACCGTCTGATTCAGTGCCCGGCCGGGCATAACCAGTACAGCCACCGTTCCAACGGCAACTACCAATGCCAGGCAGATCAACACCTTACGCCATCTCCTATTTTTTTTCTGCTCACGCAAGAATCTTGATGCATTTCTCATGATTGAAGATTCCATCGTGCTGCCTCCTTTCTTCTATCACTGCTTATCATTGTAACCATTTTAATTCTGACAAAGGCCAGACCCGAAACATCAGCCTGCCGATCACAAGATCGTCGCTTATGCTTCCCACCGCCGTGTTCCTGCTGTCAATGGAAGTATCTCTGTGATCCCCCATGACAAAACTTCTTCCATCCGGCACCTGATAAGGAAGGGAAATATTGCACTCCCCAAGGGCTTTCGCATCGATATAGGGTTCTTCCAGCAGTTCATCATTGACATATACGTTGCCCTGCTGATCAATGTCCACCCAGTCTCCCGCGGTAGCGATCACCCGTTTTACCAGGATATTGTTGTTGCTATAGAAAGCGATGATATCTCCGGATTTATAGTTGGTTCCCTTCATCGCCACTACCACGTCCCCGTCCTGCAGGGTATCCGCCATGGAGGAACCGCTGATCTCCAGTACCGGCATCAGCAGCACCGCTACAAGAGCCGCTGCCGCTGCCACCGTCAGCAGGGAAAAAATAGTGGTTCGGATGATCCGTCCGGAATTGACTTTTCGCTGTTCCTTCTGAAGCTCCGCCCGAAGCTGAGATATGGTAGGGGCTTCCAGGTTCTCTGTGTTGTTCGTCTTACCCATCTTCCTCATCTCCATATCTATATATCTTCTTCAGGGACTTTCTCCCCGCCGGAGTCTCCCGATTCCTCAGAAGCTTCCTCAAGGCTTTTCACCGTAAGCTTTCTGGGAAGATCGTCGTCGTTTTCCTCTTCGAAGGGCTCTGCTTCCGGTTCCAGACGTTTTCTTTCCTCCAGGGAGGTCTGTACGTTATACAGGTACTGATCCGCTGCCTTCTGGGCCGTTTCAAATATCTTATTGAGCCTCAGCGCCGCCTCCGCGATATTGCCTACTTCTGAAAGCTCTATACTCCGCCTGTTGCGCTCCGCCTCCAAAGCATCCTGAAGTTCATGAATCTTCTCATCCTTACGGTCCAGGCGCTTTCGCAGACGTTCATAAGTGTCCATCACGTCCTTCAGCTCCTCCCGTGTATCAGACAGGCTCCGCTTCAGCTCTTCAAAGTCCTCGCTCAATGCCAGCAGAAGCTGCAGAAGTTCCTGTCTGCTCAGCCGTCGCAGTTCTTTTGATGTCATACACATCCCACCTTTCGGAAAATCAGGGATTTCATCGTGTCCTCCCTCGTAATCATATGTATTTTACTACGTTTTTCTTGGGATTGCAATGATTATATTAACTTAATGTTTGTAAAAATAGAGGCAACTGCAAAAGTACCTCATCCTTGAAGAAAGTATAGCACATTACTGGTCTAAAGAAGCGTCAAAGTACAGAACAAAAATAGGTTATTTACAATATTTTTTTGATAATTTGTGCTGCCTGCTTTCATGGAAAATACGGTGAGGGTAAGCCAAGCCGCACAGATTGGAGAAGAAATCCGAAAAGAAATCCGTACTGATCGGAAAAGGAATCTGTACAGACGAGGAAAGAAATCTGCTTGATTTGCGGCCGTCCCTGCTGTATAATGTCATTAAGCCATAATTGACAGATTCCTTCCGGCAGATTCATCTCCTCATCCCATGCGCCAGGTATTGGTATTGGGAGGAATGCGGGAAATGCAAAAGATTTTAGGAACTGAAAGCGCATATTCCTACAAAAGAGAAGATTCGGAGGATATTTTTACAAAAGATAAATATACTACAAGTACATATCATTCAGGCAAGAATACTTCAGATAAAGATACGCCGGATAAAAATACCCCAGATAAGAATACAACTGACAAAAATACAACCGATAAAGATACAACTGGTAAAGACATCGCAGAAAAGGATGCGGCAGACTCCAATATTTCAGGGAAAGCCGAAAGGGATTATTTCCCTGCCGATCATGTCCGGGATGCCAACAGCCGGACTATTTTCAGCAGCCAGAAGCTCACCTGCCAATTCCTGAGGGATTATACCGGGCTCCCGATTTTTGCCGACCTGCAGCCGGAGGACATTGAGGATGTGACCGACCGCTACCGGGCCTTTCTGGGTGTCGAGTTTGAAGCGGACACTGTCAAAAAGGTTCGTGTCAGACTTCCCGGAGAGAAAACGGAGGAGGTCTTTGTGATCCCCCTGGTGGAACATAAAACAAGGGTGGATTATGATGTGGCTATGCAGCTGCTCCGGTATATGGCTGTGATCTGGTATGACCATAAAAAGCAGCAGGAAGGGCTTAAGAAGGGCTCCAGCAGCCAGAAGGGTTTCCGGTACCCGCCCATCATCCCTATTGTTTATTTCGAGGGAAAATCCAACTGGACTGCGGATATGAAGCTGTCAGACAGGATCGGCTTAAGCGAAAGGTTTCAGGACTACATACCGGACTTCACCTACAAGGTGGTGAGGGTACATGGCTACAGGAATGAGGACTTGAAAGAAAAGCACAATGAGATGTCCCTGGTGATGATGCTCAACAGGATCCAGAGTGCAGAGGACTATACTGAGTTCCTGGAGTCTTCCCGGGAATATGTGGATGAGATTTATGATAGGACACCAGAGGATATCCGGGCGGTTTACCGGGAAGTGCTGTGGGCGTTGTTCCAGAAGATGAATGTGCCGGTGGAAGAAGCCAGGGAAAAACTGGCAAAAATGGAGGAAAACGGTATGGGATATCTGTTTGCGGACATGGAAAAGATGGACATACAGGCGGAGAGGAGGAATACAGAGACTGCAAGGCGGGAGGCGGAGGCTGTGAAGCTGAAGCTGGAAGCCGCAAACCAGGAACTGGAAGCCACAAACCAGGAACTGGAAGCCTCTAATCAAAAGCTGGAAGCTGCGTCCGGCAAGATAAATTCCCTTCTCAGCCAACTGGTTTCAATCTGCCAGAGTGAGGGATTATCCCGGAAAGAAGCAATGACCTGTCTGCAGGAACGGTATGGGCTCAGTTATGAGGACGCCGTTTCAGCCACAGAACAATTTTGGAAGGATTCATGATAAAAGCACGGCATGGGAAGGATGAATGAATGGCCGGGAAAGAGAAACAGCCAGGGAACTGGAAGACCGGGAACTATCAATGTGGCGAAATTTGATGAATCAGGGAAGGCTGGAACCTGGCTGGGTTACAGTCTTCCCTGATTTAATACACTTAAAAAATACTGATTTGAATTTACGTCAAAGCGATTACTCCTTTTTGAACTGAACCGGCGTAACCTGGGGGGTAAGGGGCTCCATGCGATATTCCGGGAACAGATCCAGAAGCTGGGGCAGACATTCCACTGTTGCGTCCTTCACATCATGAGCCAGCATGACCACTTTTTTCCGGTTATGGGCAGAACTGCGGGCGCTCTCCAAAAGTTCTTCTTTCACAGGATTCTTCACCGCATCCTGCAGGCTTGCGTTCCAGTCAAAATAAACGAAGCCCCTTTCTTCCATTTCGTCCATGATATCCTGATAAACTTCCTTATTATAAGAGTTGACGCTGCCGCCTGGAAACCGGAACAGCCAGGGCTCCGTCCCTGTCGCCTCCCTGATAATATCATAAGCCTTCTGGAAGTCCTCCAGAAAGCTGTCCGCATCGGCATATATTTTCTGGTAATCATGACTGTAGCTGTGGATTCCTATGGTGTGCCCCTCGTCTGCAATGCGTTTGGCCAGCTCCGGATATTTTTCCACACTCTTTCCCACCAGAAAAAAGGTGGCGTGGATACCCTGCTCCTTCAGAAGATCCAGAACTGCTTCCGTATTCCCGGGTTTGGGTCCGTCGTCAAAGGTCAGGTACATGGTTTTGGGATGGAAATAAAGCTCTATGCCTTCCGCAATGCCTGAAGCGATCTTCTCCTGGTATGCTTCATCCGCCAGTGCTACACATTCCTCCTCATTGGTGAGAAAGCCTGTCTCAATCAGGCAGGAGGGCATAGCGGTGTTGGCCAGCACATAATAGGCCTTTTCCTGGGCCTGTCGGTCTTCCGCCCCGCTTGCAGACACAGTTTCCATCTGGATCAGCCTGGCAAGACGCCGGCTTGCAGCAGCCCTGTCCGCCTCCAGAGCTTCCCCGAGATCGTACACAGGATCCCCGGAGGATTCTGCTTTCACCGTTTCCGGCCACGGCCAGCCGGATTCCCCGGCTTCTATGGGAAAAATCTTCTCTGCTCCTGCCGGAACAGCTTCCTCCGCTTCTATCGGAGAAGCTCCCTCTCCTTCTGCGCCGGGCACATACCAGGTCTCAATTCCGCTGACCTTCTCCCCTTCATAGGAATTCTGATGGATGCTGACCAGAATATCCCCCCGGCTTTCATTTGCCAGCTCCACCCGTTCTTCCAGGGACACCCGGCAGTCCTCTTCCCTGGTCATCACCACGCTATAGCCCAGATCCAGGAGCTTCTGCTTTACGAGCAGGGCGATAGCAAGATTGATATCCTTCTCCTGGATCTCACCGCCCATACATCCTTCATCAATGCCGCCGTGTCCAGGATCCAGAACCACCAGGATTTCACCAGGCTTTTTCGCCGGACCGGGTGCAGTGGAGGGATCTCCTGCGGCAGAAACTTCGCCGGAATTCTCTGTCTGGGAAGCAGTCTGACTTTCACCAAGATGTTCTAACTGGGGAGCGGCCTGATCTTCGCCAGGGGTCTCTAACTGAGAAACGGACTGATCTTCGCCAGGGGTCTCTAACTGGGAAGCGCCCTGATCTTCTCCAGGGATTCCTGCCTGAAGGGCAGCCGGGCTTTCGCCAGGTGTCCCTGCCAGAGAAACAGCAGGAGCTTTGCCGGGTTCCCCTGTCAGAGTGCCCGGACTTACTGTGACAGCATCTGCCCGAACCTCCGTGTCGGCGGATGTTGTGCCAACATGTGTTTCTCCAGACGTCAGGATAGATCCTACCGTCAGAAGCAGAACTCCTCCAACAAGAATTCCCAGACATGACCATGCCGTCCACAGAACGACGGCTTTGCGCCTTCCCTCAGGGCTTGTACTTTTCCTTCCCATACCCATCCTTCTGCCTGCTCTTTTTCCCATCTGCACCTACCATCCTTACATGAAAAAACTCCTGCATAATCATTACTATTAGTTTACGCAGGAGGCACATCAAATTATCATATTTTTTGCATCATTTTTTTTAATTTTTCAGTGTGTAAGTTTTCGTCTGTACAATTGTTCTGTAGCTGAAACGGCGTCTGAATCTAAAAAATCACAAAATTTATACTGACAAAGTACGCCTTTCTGTGTTAGACTTAAAGCAGATAGAAATAGCGACTGATGAGGACATCTCCTATCAGATTCACTACTGGGCAAAGCTGTTCAAGGCTGTTACATGGGAGGAGATCAGGATGTTGGTAAAGAACAATGAAGCATTGAGGCAGGCGGCGGAGACCGCATATGAGCTGAGCGCAGACGAACAGATCCGCCTGCAGTGCCAGGCAAGGGAGGACTACTACCGCGACCAGCGCTATATGCAGGGACGCCTGGAGAAGGCTGAACGGGAACTGAAAAAGAAGGATGCCGAATTACAGAAGAAGGATACAGAACTACAGAAGAAGGATACGGAACTACAGAAGAAGGATACGGAACTACAGAAGAAGGAAGCTGAACTTCTGGAAAAGGAGCTCCGTAACCGGGAGCTTCGCAGGGAAATTGAACAGCTCAAAGCACAGGCGCATTAAACCCGGGAACGGGAGAGAGGAAGCCGCCCCCGATTATCTCGAGATTTTCAAAAACAATTCATTAATACCCTCGTAAAAACCGATGGTCACTACCGTGATATCATTTTCCATCCCTTCAAAACTGTACTTGCAGTAATAGGGCGTTGTTTCTTCCAGGGGATTGAGGGATTCATATGCTTTCGCCTCCCCAAGCCCCAGATAATCTCCCCATGCCCGGATCATGGCATCCGGATCGATGTTTTCCCAGGTAAGCTGCGTGCGGACATAAAATTCATAGATCTTGCCGGTATCGGCGTCGATATAAACGTCCAGAAGGCGATTCTGTCTGTCGGCATTCTGAATGCCCGCAGAAAGGCTCAGCTTCCAGACAGGCACGTTATTGCGGGGCTCCGGTACAAAAATAGCGGAATACCGCACAGCCGTATAATCGGAGGCACTGGTCTCCTTCACCGTATCCGGCAGAATTCCCAGATCCATGAGTTCCCTAATCCCCTGATTGCAGCTTTCATAGATTTCCTCATCCGTGATCTCCTGCGCCACAGGATCCCTGTGATTTACTACAAAGGCATAGCTTTCGGTCAGATCCTGATAGCCTGCGCCGCCCCCGTCTCCCCTGGCCATATTGTTCTGCTCGCTTCCGGGAAGACTCTGGCTGTTCAGACATTTTGACAGGATATAAAGTTTTTCATTATTGTTCAATGTATACCGATATCCTTCGCTTTCTCCTTCCACAGTCCTGGCTTCCAGCCGATTCAGGATGTATCTGTCCTGGTACTTCGCCAGAGCCTCCGGTCCCCAGACTGCAAGCACCACCATGACTGCTGCCAGCAGCACAACACAGACGTTGTATTTTATCTTATGCATGAAATCCTCCTCATCCCGCGGATTCTTTCGTACCGCTCACAAAGCCGTTCACATAGCCCTGCCCAGACCCTTCTTCCACTGGCCGTCGGTCGCCGTCACTGCAGTACAAAGCTCATTCTCGTCCCCTCTCCGAGAGTGCTTTCTATCTGCAGTTCACTGTCATGCAGCCTCAGGATCTCCACGCAGAGCGCAAGCCCCAGGCCCGCCCCGTTCCTGCTTCTGGACCGGGATTTATCCACCATATAAAAGGCTTCCGTGATCCGCCGGATCTCCTCCTGGGGAATCCCTTCCCCATAATCAACGACTTCAAAGCAATAACCTGATTCAACGTAATATCCCCCTATTTCGATGACGCCCCCGGATTCAGAAGCCTTGCAGGCGTTATCCACCAGGTTCAGAAGCACGGACTTGATCAGGTTGACCTCGGCGTTTACCGTCCCCGGCTCATAGGATATTCGGATATCATAGCCGTTTCCTGCGAACATGCTTTCCAGATAGATAAAGATCTCTTCCACAGACACCTGCTGCGGCCGGATCTCTTCTTTTTTTGTCACGATGATATCCAGCAGGCGGAATGACATAGCCTCCAGACGTTTTCCCTCCGAATAAATATAGCTTGCCGCTATAAACTGTTTATCCTCGGCAAGCTTTCTGGAACGCAGCAGATCCGCATAGCCGATGATGGCCGTCAGGGGTGTCTTCAGCTCATGGGCGAACGCCCCAATAAACTCCTCCCTGGCCTGGATCTCATTCTCCAGCTTATGAATGTTCTCCTCCAGAGCCGCTGCCATTTTATTATAATCCCCGGTCAGCTGCCCCAGTTCGTCGCTGCTGATCTGCCTCGCCCGATAACTGTATTCCCCTTCCGCCATTTTCCTTGTAGCCCTGGTCAGGAACCGGATGGGCCTGGTCAGCCACAGGGATAACAGGCTCATGAGAACCGAACTGAGGATCAGGATCACCAGCGTTACCCTTCTGTATACCTCAAAGCCCAGGGCCCGCTCCTCAAATACAGTGGTCACATCATGCATGGTTTCCAGGTAAAGGATACGGTCCAGCGTATAGATCCGGGCGCCTGTCTGGATGTAATACCTGTCTTCCAGAGGGATCACCCGCCATGTCCTGCTGCTTTCTTCTATGGCGGTGAGCAGGGTCACATCCGGGGTAAAACCGCTGCTTTCAAAAAGGATCTGCCGATTTTCATCCGAAAGGCGAAGAAACCTTCTGCCCTCCTGTCTGCTGGACTCCAGACGGGAACCGATCTGCTCCACGGTCCGATCCGGCAGGATATCATACTGGGAAGGCACGTTCAATGCCGCCGTTTCAAAAGCGAACTGCAGAATGCTGCTTTCATCCATGGCCTGGCCGATCTCTCTCTCAAGGGAGGTCCTGAACACGAAATTTACAAAGAAATATCCGCTGAAGCCAAAGGCTGCCGCCATCACGATAATGGTACAAAAAAGAATTTTATAGGAAAATTTCATTCTTCTATCTCCAACCGATACCCCACCTTATAAACCGCAACCAGCTTGTCCTCCCAGCCGATCTTTCTGCGCAGGCGCTGCACATGGAGATCCAGGGTACGGCTGTCCGCAAAATATTCTCCCTCCCAGACCTTTTCGTAAAGGGTTTCCCGGAAAAGAGCCACATTTTTATTCTGCATAAAAAGCACCAGAAGGCCGAATTCCTTGTTGGTGAGCACCACATTCCTGCCGCCCTTTGTCACCTTCCTGGCTTCCACATCCACCACCACGTCCCCTGCCTTCAGGATACGCTGGGCTTTATTATAGCGGCGCAGCACCACCTCCACCCGGGCCATGAGTTCCACTACATCGAAGGGTTTTACCAGATAATCCTCCGCCCCCAGCTTCAGGCCCTTCACCCGGTCCCGCACAGTGTGCTTCGCAGTGATGAAGATCACAGGGATCTTCAGTGGCCGGATATAATCCATGATATCATAACCGTCCGCGCCGGGCAGCATGATGTCCAGCAGGATCAGGTCAAAGGTTTCCTTATCGATCATATCAATAGCCTTCAGACCGTCCCTTACAGTCTTACAGGTATAGCCCGCCGCCGTCAGATTCATGTCGATCAGGTCACATATGGCCTTTTCATCGTCCACAACCAGTATCTTAATCATTTTTCTCAACTTCCCATCCCCAAAAATCGCGTATCTTTGGAACAATATCATCCTTTAGTCTGTCTTTTTCCGTAAATTGATACAGCTTCTCAAACTCCGTATCCTCCACAAAACCATCCGTCCGCTGATAATAGATCAGGCACCTGGTATCCACGATCAGCTCCTCGTTAGGACCTTCATAGCTGAATCTGGCCTGAATCACAAGATCCTTCATGCCGTCCCCGTCCAGATCCTGACAGATCATTCCCATCATGGAAAAAAGGCTGTCATAGTCTTCCATGGGCTGAAAGCTCCAGGCAATGTTCCCTTCTTCATTGACCAGGTAGATCATAAAAATATCATACTCCGCTACAGGAAAGACGCCCGGCACGATTTCAAGGGTCCCCAGCTTTTCAAAATTTTTCTTATAATGCTGCTGCTCAAAGATCTCAAAACCGTTATCCAAAAGCTCCTGCAGGGTAGTCGCCGTATAAAGGAATTCTGTAGAATAACCGTCCCTGGCACAGGCCACAATGAAATCAACGCTCTTATTCATTCCGAAACGGTTGATCTGGTCGGACACTCTCCAATCCCGGTAAAAGGACTTGTCCTCCTGATAAAGCACATCCCCTATTTTATAAGGGGTGCCGGCATAGCTTCCGGTTTCGTTTTCACAGGTGCTGATCAGGACAATATCCGTAAGTCCGTCCCAGTTTATGTCCTGAAAGGATACCGCGGCGATCCCCTTATTGGGCTGCCCAAGCTCTCCCTGGAAAGAATAATTGGTCTCAAGCTGGTCGGTCTTCCACAGGATATTCCCCTCTTTATCCGCCACAAAAACCGCCAGTCTGTGATACTGATCCTCCATGGCCGGAATAAACATCTGCTCCTCCGGGCCAAAGGATTCCAGAATCCGCCAGAAAACCTGATCCTCTATGACGGTATAGCCCGCTTCTTCAATATCCTCCCTGCGCGCGATCGCTTCAAACCGCTCTTCCACCGCCTCATATTCGCTGAGAAGTATCTGCTGGCCGGGCTGCAGGCTGTTCGTTTCCCCGCCTTCCGCTTTTTCCTTCTCCAACAGCACAGAGTCTTCGCTTTCAGCCAAATCCGATGCGCCGCCAGAGTTTTGGCCGTCGTCAGGAGCCTGCGCTCCTTCGGGATCCCGGCTTCCATCAAAGTCCTGGGACCCATGATTTTCTCCGCCGGATGATTCCTCCGCAGCATCTTCCCCTGCCTGAGAGAGAACCGGTCTTTCTCTTCCCGGCAGCGGTTCCATGCATATTTTCCACAGAAGCAGCAGGCAGATCACAAACGCTGCGCCAAACAGGGCGCCCAGCATGATAAACTTTCCTTTTTCCTTCATTTTTCCGCTTCCTTTTTTATTGAAAAGTCAACCGACAATAACCCATTTTTCCTTTATTGTATACTGTCTGTCTATTTTACTTTTCTTTTGCATCATTTCAGCATCCTTGTCAGGGAAAACTGAAATCCTCTTTGCTCTTTTTCTTCCATATTAAATTAACATCGCCAAAACCTTTTGTCAACAACGGGACAAAGGTGTAAAAAAATACCTGCGGCGCAGCAGGCAAAAACTACCATTATATTTTTCTTGCGAAGGCTCATACTATAACCAAGATAAGCGTTGACAAACACTTATCTTGAAGATAAAACCAGACTACAGTATTGGAGGTGAAAAAAAATGGCTAACAGCAACACAAATAGAGTTGAGGTTCCTGAAGCAAAGGCAGCTATGGATCGCTTTAAGACCGAGGTGGCATCTGAGCTCGGCGTGAACCTGAAAGAAGGCTATAACGGTGACCTGACTTCTAAGGAGGCCGGTTCTATCGGCGGCGAGATGGTTCGTAGAATGATCAAGAAGCAGGAAGAGCAGATGAAGTAAGAGAAGTCTCAGCCGAACTTTAAATTCCGCCCATAAAGGGCAAAAACAGGAGGACCCGGACAGACAGTATCGTCCGGGCTCTCCTGTTTTCACTCAGTCTCATTTCCGAAGAATCTTCCTTAGTCAATCAGCGCCAGCCCCGGCCTCATCCCCGAAAACCTTTCTGTAGTCGGCCTGAAACTTTGCGATTCCGGCTGCAGTCAGAGGATGATTTATCATCTGTTCGATCACAGCATAGGGCACAGTAGCGATGTCCGCCCCCGCCAAAGCACAGTCTGTCACATGAATAGGATTGCGCACACTGGCGGCAATGATCTGGGTCTCAATGTCTGAAACCGCAAAAATATCCGCAATTTCCCGGATCAAATCCACGCCCCGCTGACTGATGTCGTCCAGCCGGCCTAAGAAAGGGGAAACATATGCAGCGCCGGCTCTCGCTGCCAGGAGAGCCTGATTGGCCGTAAAGATCAGAGTCATATTGACCCTGATCCCCTCAGACGCCAGGGTTTTGCATGCTTTTAAACCCTCTGCCGTCATAGGGATCTTTACCACCATGTTAGGATGTATCTTCGCAATTTTCCTTCCCTCCGCGATCATGCCTTCCGCATCCGTGGTAGTGGCCTTCACTTCTCCGCTGATGGGTCCGTCCACAATAGATGCGATCTGTGCTATTACCTCTTCAAACACCCTGCCTTCCTTTGCGATCAGGGAGGGATTGGTGGTAACGCCGCAGATCACGCCCATATCATTCGCTTTTCTGATATCCTCTATTTTTGCAGTATCCAGGAAAAAACGCATGCTGCCACTCCTTCTTTCTATATTGTCATCGTCTTATTCAGGCACCGTCTTCCGACCGCTCTAAACCTCTGCCCCGTCCGTTTCAGGCTCACCGCCCGTTTCAGGCTCACCGATTCCTGCCGCAGCACTTCTTATACTTCTTGCCGCTTCCGCAGGGGCAGGGATCGTTGGGATAAACCTTCTCCTCCTTTACGATGGTGGTGGAAGATTTCTGCTCCTTATACAGCGCCTTTCTGGTTTCCTCATCAAAAATGGCATCCCACTGCTCCAGATTATAAAGCCAGTCAGCCCCTGCCGCCACCATATTCTTATATAGGAGAGCCTTATCAAATCCCAGATTCACCTGAGTATCCTCTTCCATCTCCTCGATGGGATTCTTCTCCACCAGGCTGTCATTGATGCCGTCCAGGAAGCCTGTCATCGTAAGCACCGAAACATCATACTTGTCCGCCAGCTCCTTCACGCTGCCGGAAACCACCTCGTCAGGGGCCGCAAGAAGCTGGGCGTAGATCCCCTTCTCCGCCTCAAAATAAATGTCCCAGAACCGCTTCAGCTGCCTCTGGTCAGAGTTTTCATTATATGCAACCTTTTTCCATTGCTCCAATAATGCCATGTTTTTACCATCCTTATCTGTTTTTCTATACTATATTTGTTTTTCTATGCCGCCGGACATGCCTTGTCTTAAACGCAAAGCTTTTCGCTTTCCTTTTGTAGTATATAACAGATTCCTCTGGAAGACAAGAGAAATGAAAAAGATTTGAATTTTCTGGAAATTAAATGTATAACCGATGGAATCTGTGGCATAATACTACTATCATTGGAACCCCCTCCTTTGATCATTACAAAAGATAAAAATAATACTTAATCCTCCCCTTTAAATATCCCCCGGTTCGGCACAGCGCCAGGACCGGGGGATTTTTTATGGGGATTTACAGAATCAGATAAGGGGAACTGTAAATTTATTGTTATACATGAGATCCAATTCATCCAATGTTCCATGAAAATCATCCGCTATTTGATTATCTACGAATTCTTTCCCTACCTGTGTTATAAATTCTATATCGCTGAACAACCTGCTGATCGTTACAATCAATCCTCCAACATCCAAAACTTTTGGGTCTTTTTTGACTGCTGAAACAATAATATTGCTTGTGGAAGCAATACTGTTGGAATAGAGAAGGATCTTTCTGGTTCGTACTTTATACAGCCTTTTATCATCTTCACTTTCATCAAAAAACAAACCGTGAACCATAGAAATCAGCACATTAATCACTAAGGATAAGGTCATTTCAGTTCCAACACTCGCAGTGTCAATTCCATATGAGGCTAATTGCGAAGCAAGTTTCGGCGAAACAGAGGAAACAATCGGTATTGGAAGACTCATTGGCGTATTAATGTCCGACTTTAAATGTATTGCTTCTCTCAACACAGCGCAGCCAACGGCTTTTTTACCATCAAGACCTTCATTGATCAATCGATGAATACTGGCCTGCCCGGCTTTATAAGTATCTGCCATAGCATAGATAACATTCTGATTCTTTTGCTGTTTGACATGGGCAGTTTTTAAACCGGACACCGTGATCGTATTTGTTAAAATATTCATTGTTCCAAACAGCCAGCCAAGGAGCGGATCGTGTCCCAACGTTACGAGGCGATGATTTTTGGCTCCCTTCAAAAGTCCCTGAACCGTAGAATAATCTCCATATTTCGCGGTGTCAAACGGCACCTTTGAAATAAGGATCTTGTCTGTATCGGCATGATACCAGCCCGGCCCAGCGTTTTTTTTCCGCCCCTTCTCATCATTGGAATCCGCTTTGGGACGCCGGCTTCTCAACCAGGGATCAAGTACATATTGCCTTAAGACCTGCAATCCTACAGCAACTGATAAAAAAACAATGTCAATGTGTTTCAGGCCTGTGCGTTTATTGAATTCCTTATAAATATCATCTACATGCCTTCTGGCTGATTCTATCTCCTCAGAAGACAAAATATCACGGATCGTTATTTCATCGGGATAAACTTCGTTAGCTTCTCTGAGCAATTCATCAAAAGACTTATACGGAACGAATGCAGACTGACCGATTTTCCCCGGCATAAGAACCCGCGCATCTTTTGATGAGTCTATATTCGGAAGGCCGGCTAAGTGATCAGATATATCGCACTCAATATTATCTGCTTTCATTTGGCTGTGAAAACACTTTGCCCTCTCCAACAAAGCTTCGCTTTTATCCTGATTCAATTTCAATACTTTCAAAATATCCTGATTTTCGTTCTTCATTTTGCAGCACCTCCGCAAAAGCAGAAATTATATGGTACCCAAAGTAGAACTCAAATCATGATGTGTCGTTACAAGGCTTAAAATGTATTTGCAGCGCTCTTCATTTTTCTTAGATCTAGCTTCTTTATAATCTTTCATGATCCGTTCCAATTCTTCTTCCAACTGCCGAATATATCTGCTTTGCTTTTCAAGTGCTTTCCTTATTTCCTCCAATTCGACCTGAGCCTGCTTATCATCCTTTTTGCGTTTCTTAAGACCGATAAAAAAGCCTACGCCAACACCAACAACTCCTCCTATGACCGTTCCGACTACGGGAAGAGCTGAACCCGCCGTTGCACCTGCAGCAGCGAAGGCGGCAGCTGATCCCGCCGTTGCACCTGCGACAGCCAAAGCGGCGGCTGAACCCGCCGTTGCACCTGCGGCAGCCAAAGCGGCAGCTGAACCTGCTCCCCCCACCAGGCCTCCGATGACAACACTTGCAAAGGCAGTGACTCCAAGCCCTGCTGCATTGTTTCCAACGATCTTTTCGATACTATTTTTTTTCGCTTTGCCTCCTGACGATACCAAGGATATCGCCGTAGCTGATTCTTTTTGCAATAGATCCTTCATTTCGATATTAGAAACATCGTTAAAAGTTCTTGATGAATCCTGAACCGCCATTTGTACTTCTGCAAAAAAGTTGTCCAAAAGTTCCCGTGTTTTTTGATCCATCCCTTTTCCTCCAATAGAATTATGATAGTTGATTTCATTATAACATTGTTCACGATAAAATGTAAATATCGGAGAAATCTAAAAAATCCGGAAGCTCAGTCATACTAAACTGACTGAGCTTCCGGAAACCGCCTCTGCAAATCCCTGTTCCTTTACGCCTTCTTCAGGAACCCGACGCCCAAAGGATAAGGACCCGTATGTACCGCTATAGTGGCGCCGATCTGGTACTTCTCGATGCTGTCCACATCCAGCACCTCCCGGAAACGTTCCTTTACTTTCTGCAGGAACTCCCCGGCTTCCTCCATATCGTACCCAAAACCCACATCCACAATGTAGTCTTTCATGTTCTCCCCCGCCGCCTGGAGGGTCTTGATATGGTTGTCCAGCAGGCTTAATACTGCCTCTATGGATCTTCTCCGGCTCCTGGCCACACCCGAAGGAAAGATTTCACCTTCCTTTAAGGTGATCAGCGGACGGATCCCCAGCAGGGACGCCGCAAGCCCGGAGAGCTTGCCGATCCTTCCGCCGTGCTTCAGATAATCCACATTTCCCACCGTGAAGAAGATTCTTCCCGTCTCGCAGATGTCCAGCAGACGCTTCACCGCTTCTTCAAATCCCACGCCCTGTTCCTTCAGCTTCACCGCTTCCAGCACATACATCCCCTGGAGGACGGTATCCATCCTGGAATCGATCACCTCGATCCGGGCGTTGGGGTAAGTCTCCAGCAAAATGTCTTTTGCGGAAAGAGCCGCCTGATAAGAGCCGCTGAACTTGGTGGTGATACAGATACAGATGATGGCAATATCCTGTTTCACATATTTTTCAAATGCCGCCCTGTAATCCTCAATGGCAGGAAGAGAAGACTTGGGAAAGATCACGTTCTCATGCTCCACCATTTTATCATAGAACGCCCGGATAGGCATTTCTTCAATTTCTTTTAAATAAGTTTCATCATCAAAAGAAACATAAAAGGGAACAACCTCCACGCCCTTTTCCTTTGCCAGCGAAGCGGGCAGATCACAGGAACCATCACTGATTATCTGATACATACAAACCTCCGAATCAAGTTCTCATATTTCAAGATGTAGTTTTTTTTACTACATCTTGCGTATTCTATTTTACTACATATTCAGAAATTTGCAAGTACTGATTTACAAGTATTTTAATTTCCAGTTACAGTTTTCACTTTCCTGAATCCCCGCCTTCCGGTTTTTCCGGAGCCGTATCTCCTGCCTTCTGATCCACGTCAAAATCCGCCATAGTGTGTTTCTGGGTGAGCTTGCCGTACATCCAGATGTAGACCCAGGCAAGAAGGGGAATGGCAAAGGTTCCCACCAGGCTTGCCCGGAACATGACTCCGGAGGCGGTATTGTCAAAAACGGCGAGGATCAGTGAAATAACATACATAAGAACCAACAGCACAATGGCCAGAATCGCAGCTGCCTGTTTCATGGCAATCTTTTTATCGGATGCGGCATTCTTTTGTACCTTTTCGTCCTTTTCCATTGTTTCCTTTCCTATACTTTCCTTTTCCATTGTTTCCTTTCCCACACTTCCCTTTTCCATCTTGTTTTTTCCTTCCGGTCCGTTGAAATCTCCCGGCTGTTCCTGATCATATACTTTCCGGCTTTTCCAGTTCTTCCAGCTTTTTCAGTTCTTCCTCCGCCTGTTCCTTATCTTTAAAAAGGATGCCATGCATTCCCACCGCTTCCGCGCCCTCCACATTCCGGAGGGTATCATCCAGGAAAACACACTCCTGGGCCACCAGCCCGTACCGCTCCATCAAAAGCTGATAGATAGCGGGATCCGGCTTTGTGATCTTCTCCCTGTGGGAAAGAATCCCTCCGTCCGTATAGGGGATAAACGCCAGAGCGTCCGCGCATTCCTTTTCCGCCTTGGCTGAAAAGTTGGAAAGATAATAAACGTGATAACCCCTTTCCTTCAGCTCCCTGATCCAGGGGATGGCATAATCCCTGGGGGTCACGATGCCGTGGGTATCCACAAAGGCTCTCCGGATCTCGGTCTCGATCTCCGGGTCGTTGCTGACGAAGGCATCGATCAGCTCTTCCATGGTCCAGACCCCTCTGTCGATCTCGTTCCAGTAGGGATGCATGGTGCTGGCTCTGCCGATGCGCATCGCCATTTCCTCCGAAAAGCCCTGATCCATTAAAAATTCCTTCCAGCGAAAATCACTGAGCACATTTCCTATATCAAAAATGATATTCCGAATCATCTGGTCATATCCTTTCTTCCGCCCCTCAGGCGCTTTCTGTTCTCCTTCACTCTCCGCCCCTAGGACGCGCCCGCCGGGCATTTCATCCTGCCGCCATAT
>CANQBS010000001.1 GCA_947589075.1 uncultured Acetatifactor sp. | reverse complement strand
GATTACAATACATGTGTTACAACTGAATATTTAAAAAAGCAGAGATCCTGCCTTTGTGTTATACTTTAGTCACCACAACCAAAAAACAAACCAAAGGAGGTCTCTGCTGTGGCTAGTATAACACAAGATATGCGCTTTCGTCTATCCCTTATTCAGTATGCTGAAAAATATGGTGTTACAAAGGCTGCCATAAAATACAAAACCAACAGACAGTACATTTATCGCTGGAAAAATCGCTACGACGGTTCTATTGACTCCCTGCGCGATAGATCCAGACGCCCTCACCACCACCCTCACCAGCATACTCCTGAAGAGATCAAACTCATCTCCGACATGCGCAGACGCAATCCGGATGCCGGCCTCGTCGTCTTCTGGGTGAAACTTACACAGCGCGGGTATACCCGCTCCATCCCAGGGCTTTACCGTTTCCTCAAAAAACAGGATATCACGGCCGTCCACCCGCCTAACCCTAAATATATCCCTAAGCCCTATGAGCAGATGGATCATCCCGGTCAGCGTATCCAGATTGACGTAAAATTTGTTCCTTCCGCCTGCCTTGTAAATGAGGCTGTGGGAAAAAAGTTTTATCAGTACACCGCCATTGACGAGTACTCCCGCTGGCGCTTTGTGGAGGCTTTTGAGGAGCACAGCACCTACTCCTCCGCCATGTTCCTGGAGCACCTGCTGAAGGCTTTTCCTTTCCCCGTGGAGTGCGTCCAGACTGACAACGGGCCGGAATTCACGAACCGCTTTACTACCCAGCGGGAGAAGCCTACCCTGTTTCAGGTTCATTTGCAGAACCATGGCATCCGGCACAAGCTGATACGGCCTTATACACCCAGGCATAACGGGAAGGCGGAGCGCTGCCACAGGAAGGACAACGAACGCTTCTATGCCACCCATACCTTTTATTCCTTTGAGGATTTCAGCAGACAGCTGAAGAGATACAACCGCAGGGATTACAACAACTTCCCAATGCGGCCCCTTGGCTGGAAAACTCCCTCTCAGATCCTAAAAGAATATGGAACCAGAGTGTAACATATGTTTGACAAACCTACAACTTTTTGCACTTTAAAATAATATCACAAATCTTATCTACGTCCTGCATACTCAAGTCTGCATACAAGGGTAAAGTCAAAATTCTTCTACTAATCTTTTGGGCAATAGGCACTTGAGCATTTTCATAACGACCACGAAAACATTCAAAAGTATTTGTAAGAGGATAGAAATACTTTCTCGCCCCTATTCCGCAAACTGCTAGTGCTGCTTTCACTTCATCTCTGTTGCTTCCAAATTTCCTTTCATCAAAAACAACTGGGAAATAAGAATAATTACTTTTTACATCCAGCTGCTGAGAATTCAATCGCAGTCCCGCTATTCCATCTAAATGATAACAATATCTCTCTACTATTTTCCCCCTCTTCGCAATCTCCCCATCAATATGTCTAAGGTTGCATAAGCCCATAGCTGCGCAAAATTCATTCATTTTTGCATTAGCACCAATTCCGTCAACTTCTTCCTCATTCTTTATTCCAAAATTCTTTAACTGATATATTGTTTTTCCAAATGAAACATCTCTAAAAGCTACAGCCCCCCCTTCAATCGAATTAAAAACTTTTGTAGCATGAAAGGAGAAACAGCTGATATCACCATAGGAACCAATCCCAATCCCTTTGTATTCTTCCCCAAAAGCATGAGCTGCATCATATATAACCTTCAACTTATATTTCTTCGCGATTCTATCTATTTCTTCTATATTACATATATTTCCATATACATGTACCGGAAGAATAGCAACTGTCCTTTCAGTAACTAATTCTTCCAATTTATTTGCATCTATTGTAAAAGTTACAGGATCAATATCACAAAAAACCGGCGTTAAACCATTTCGTACAATTGCATGAGTAGTAGACGCGAAGGTAAATGGTGTCGTAATCACCTCACCTTCTGTTAAACCAAGAGCTTGTATCCCTAATTCCAATGCCATGTGGCCATTTGTTAAAAGTTCAATATTATCTATTTTGAGATATTCAATCAACTTTTTCTGAAACTGTTTATGCTTTACACCCATATTAGTCAGCCAATGGCTATCCCACATATCTCGGATTTCTTCTATATACTCATCAAATTCTGGCATGGAAGATCTAGTGACGAGAATACTATTCATAAAGTCCTCCTTTTCCTAAATACAAAGCAGACAATCACAGTTTTAATCATGAACTTAAACCTGGAATCCCTTTTATTTGGATACAGTGAGACCACTCGGAATATTTCATATGCAGATTTGCTTATCCATTTATCCAAACTGCAATTGCGTTTAATCGTCTCCCATTCTTCGATGCTATACTCCCTTTTGCTCTTATAAGCATTAAACAGACTATTAACTACTCTCCACGTCTTATAGAAATCCCCCTCCTTCCATAATCCATCTTCTATCGCTTGTTCACCAACTAACTTATATGCATTTAGAAAAGCTTCTTGTTTACTTGCAGTTTTAGAAGCCACCTCAGAAGTAGATGATTGCCTGTAAAAATACCCTCGATTATTGCTTAATACTGCTTTTTTTATGCAAGACAATAGCTTAAATTCACCCAAAATATCTGTCGGAAATCTCTTTTCAAATTGTATTCCATTGTCAACGAAAATCTTCTTCTGATAGATCTTATTCCACCGAAATCCCTCTATATCCAACGATGTTAAGAACCTTTTAATGGCCTCATCTCCACACAAAACCGTTCCTTCTTCTAGACTAGGCGTATACCAGGGTAAAATATTATTTTCGCTATCAATCAAAGTATATGAACTCACAACACATTCTGCCTCCTTTTCTTCGAGCAGATGAATCATATCATAAAAATAATCTCTCGCAAGGAAATCATCATCATCAACAAATCCAATATATTTACCATTAGCTTTTTGGATGAACTGATTCATCATATCAATAGCAGAACCATTCTCCCCTTTAAATAACATAATTCTGGAATCTCTAGCAGCATATTCTTCACATATTTTATAAGATGAATCTCTTGACCCATCATCATATAAAACCAATTCAAAATCTGAAAAAGTCTGCCCAATAATACTATCAAGACATTGATTTAAAAATTTTTCCGCATTATAAACCGGAGTAAATATCGAAAGCGCTGGCATATAACAAACCTATCCTCTTCATAAAGACTTTATAATTTCAAAAAAAGACTTTTCATTTACACTTATCACGTTTCTCTCCACCCTCTAGCCTTTGCGTCCTCAACAATATATTTAGCAATACGGTTACTTGCACCCATTAACGGCTCATACTTCTCTTCTATAAATTGTTGTCGGGCTGATTTCATAACATCCGTTCCCCTTATCAAATCATTACATATTTTTTCGACAGTGCTCCAATCAAATGCTTTATAAAAGTACTTTTCCATTTCTTCATAAACCGGATTAAGTTGAATCGAATTATCGCAATAAATGATCGGTCTCCCCAGCATCATAAAATTGCCAATTATAGTGGAAAAATCCGTAATAAGTATTTCCGTTTTTCTTAATACATTATCTATCGGAGAGTCCATATCTACAACTACTCCCAATTCTTCTAATGCACAAATATATGTATCCCATTCCTCTTTTGACATGATATTCCGATTAACTATTTCAGCACGAATGAGCGGATGTGGTCTAAAAATATATTTTCCCTTATTCTTTGATACATACTCGAAATATCTATCTTTATATTTTAAAAAACTACTTTCTCCTTTTCTGCTATCAAATGACCACCGGGGGGTCCATGTGATATACCCTTCCGATTTCTCCGTCTTTCCCCATAATATATATTTATCCAAAGCTGGATATCCTAAATACTCTATTTTTTTTATACTCCACAAATGTGATAAAGGATATCTTTTTTTTAAAAGCCCTTGCATATATGGAGAATCCATAAACAACAAGCATTGATTATCAAAGAAATCATTCCTTAGATTATTATCATTAAACGCGTCCGAGGCAGTCAATCCATACGGCAAATAACAACATTGAGTATATTTAACCATACGAGAACTTCTCACCAGTTTAGGAAGCCTATAATCATATGGTCGTTGATAAAATAAATAATTTAAGTTATAATCAGCTAAGTCGATGCAATTCCCACTTTTATCAAGCAACTTTATATGATTAGGATATTTCTCACAAAAATAATTCCCCTCATAATCTGGGATAATTTCATATGTTTCAAAATTATCCTCCGGTACAACAAATAAAAATGTCTCAAATCTATAGTCCTGTATAAGGAAATCATAAAGTGGTTCCAATTTATCCCACGAAGCGACACATTGTGCCAAAATACCCACTTTAATTTTTTTCGCAAAATCATTTTTCTTTTTACTGATATAGTATAATGCAGCGCACCGAGTAAAACACCTTTTTACTTGAAACAACTCCATCTTCAAAGCGCGCACTATTTTTCTAAGCCAAATTATCTTTTTTAATTCTTCTTTTATAGTTTCCATATTCTAATCCGGGGCATAGAAATTTACACTAGCCTCATAAATTCCTTTCGCGATTAAATCGTAATATTTAGCTAAATGTCCCACATCCCAACATATATATCCCTTCTCAACTAATTCAGTTATCATCGCTTTTCCAGCCTGTCCTAATATAAAAACAATTAATTTATCTTCCGGTGCTTCTGACAGGATTTTCTCCATTATACTATCATGCTCGATCCAGGCATTTGTTCTGGGACATTCAACTATTTTTTTTGATTTTGCCAATTCAAAAATGTCATATTCATATTCATCCAGCAGTCCTTTGCCGCAAACAATCATCAAATCTTTTCCAGCAAACATATTACGCCATCTTGCGTAATGGGCGCATATCATCTCATGATTTCCAAGGTATTCTCCTATACCAGTGCAACATGCATCAATATAAACCGCTGTTTTTGAACAATGCTTTTTGTAAAATTCCCTAAAATCATATGCATGTCGCCTGTAATATAGGCATTCTCCATATTGCTTTAGAGGCACAAAGTACATCCGATTTAATCCGACCAATAAATTTTCCGGGGGATTCTCAATGGCCTTGATTAATCTCCTAACAATCTCCTCATTATAATTCTGAAATGGATGATTTTTCCCCTGCATTAATGCTATTTCGCCATCTCCGGTACGGATAAATGATTTATTACTCGTTTTTATCAGGTCTATCGTAGCGTCCGTTGACAAAATCTTAATTTTTACCTCTCCCGGATAATCAAGCCCATATTCGTATGACACGTCATCCAATATTTTATTCGTAATATAGGCAATATCACTTTCTCGTTGATCCCATAAACTATGCTTTGATAAATAATTAATATTGCGAATTAAATTTTTAATTCTAATTATCATTTACGCTTTTTCTCCCCATATAATCAAACACTTTCATGCTCTAGTAAAAACAAACATTTGCTTTCAACCGCAAAACCCCGTTAAATCTAACTATGTTTCCTACCAATTCAGATATCTGCAGAACTCTCTTCCCACCTTATTGACCTCCATTGATCTACTACTTCGAAATTAGCGTAACTAGAGTTATTTTTAAAAAAATTCGCTTGTTTTACTGCCGCACTAATAACCTCAATTTCCTCATATGAAATACCCTCTCGCTCTTTTAAAAAGAAATAAGCCAAATATCGAATTTTTCGAGGATCTAATCCCATATATCTTGCAACAGCAATATCTACAGCCAATAAATTCTCTCCTACAACCAATGTGTTCGCATTTTTACTTGTCGGGCAAAAAGGTCCCTGCCCTTCTCCCGCAACAATTCCATCAACAACAGATAAATATTTTCTTTTTTTCATCTGCATCGCCTGATATATATCAACTACCATACGCCAGATTGTGTCATTTCCCGGCCAAGCCCCTCGATGCTTCACTTTTGCCTTCATTCCAGCTTCCCAGCTCTCTTTAGAAGGATATTCATCCCCCAAGATTTCAGGATAACCTACTTGCCAATGTACCAATTGATTTTTATTAGAAATTGCCCCTACCAGACCTTTCAAATTAAGGGTTACGCCTACCTTCTGATGCGTCTTCATTTTGGGAATGGAGATATACACATCAGCATCGTATAAACTTTTTGAAAATGTATATAACTGCGTTTCACCCGTGTGAGACGCAACCGTTTCATCCCGCTCATCAAAGACTCCGCGGAATCTAGAAGGATCAATACCATACAATAATGATTTACGTCCCAAATTTATCTGAACATTTCCAGTTACGTCTCCCGGCTGAGAAACCATTTTATCCCGTTTCCCATAGTTAGCAAGATCATCGCAAACCAGCGGACGTAAATCTACTATGGACACGGGCACGTCATATTTTTGTTCAAGACGCCTAATGCCAATAAATTCCATAAGTTCATCAAAATCAGCATCAATAGAAGGATTATCCCCGATAATCACCTCTCCTTTTCCATGAAGGGCGTCAACAACAAAATCTGTTACAGCTTCAATCACGCTCGGATGCGTAATTACACAATACAAATTGTCCTTATGGGGACAGGATTCTCTCCAACGAGATGCAACCCAATTAGGTTTAATAAAAATCTTTTCCCCTGGTTTAACAATATCTGATAATGGGTGTTCCGGATTCAAGCCAATGTCTGCAAAGCACTTCCGCAAAGCTTCTTTTATGGTCTCTAAACGGTAATTGTCTGCTGATTCAATACCTACCTTGTACATATTTTTCCCCCTCATTCCTCAAGCATATCCAAAAATCTCTCCAGCGCCCATACCATCCACTTCTGGTCACCTGTCATATCATCCGTGCAATGTGGCCAAAACTCAGGACGTATGGGACCCTTCCAGCCAGTCAGCCACTCATTCATCGGACGGGGCATTGGGGTCTTAGGGGGCACCTTAAAGCCCGGATATAAAATACTAAATGCCTCACGGACTACGTACTTATTATCTCCAGAACGAATACGAGATAAATCAATGGGCTCAGATAAAGTTGTTTCCGCATACGGCGTTTTTAATTCAATTCCCGCAGTTTGACAAGCATTAGCATATGAACCCATTGCTTCACATAGGAAGAATCCGCGACAAAATTCATGTACATCAATCCTGCCCTCTTTCTCATACATTTTATACGGATCGGTTATTAAATCAAACTCTTTCAGCACCTGATAGGGTTTTACATAAGAATATCTGTCTATGAACTCACCAATTGTCCAATCTTTCGACATAAGACCACTTAGTCCGCCATAATTTAAATCCGCCGATTCCCCAAAAATGATTGATTCCATTCCATCTTCCAAAGCCCTCATAGCTGCCTTATATATCTGTACTTCAATAGAATGAATCGGGGCTCCCTTATGCTTCATAAGAATTGGTGCATACTTTTCAAAATCTTCCCAGTATATTTCAATAATTCTATGATCAAGACCATTTATCTCCGCATATTTTGCCGCAATTTGCGTTTCATCAATTACTTTTATACCAGGGACAACACATCTGAAGGTATACACAATAGATCCCTTTGGCATAAAATGAGCAAGGACCGCAGAATCAATACCTCCACTTAAGGCAAGTGCTGTTTTAGAACGGCTACATATCTCTGTGACACGCTCTTTAAAATATTCAACAATATCTTTACCGCTATGAATCGGATGAAGACTTGTCCTCTCAGGATGCTTATATAAGTTCAGGGGATATTTTTGAGAAAAACATCTGTTATGATCTGTCATCGTCCGGAACATCAGGTAGGAACTTGAGCAAAATGTTTTATCTACCATCATGCTACCTCCTCCCTTGCATGAATGCAGCAAAGCAACAAAGTTATATAATAATTAAGATTTATTACCCCCCCCAGAATGATTTGCCTTCCGCTAAATTCAAAAACCTTTCAAGGCACCAAATCTGCCATTTCTGGTTGCCCGTAAATCTGTTTATATCAATGTCTTTGCGGAATTCCGGTCTTGTCGGTCCTTCCCAATCCTTAAAATATTCATCAACTGGTCTCGGCATCGGGACCTTGTTGGGAACAGGAATTTCAGGATACTTTTTTGCAAATAGTTCGCGGATTAAATATTTCGGCTCACCATGACGTATCCTGTACAAATCCAAGGGTTCTGCTAGCTTAAGTCCTGCATAGGGATCGACATAAGGCATTTGGGCGACGCCAAAAGCATTCAAATATGAACTTGAACTTTCAACCGCAAAAACATCATCCATAAATTGAAGATAATCTATCCCTTCTCCCCGACGATACCTTTCAAATAAATAACTCATGTTAGCAGGATCAACCAACACATCTTTAGGATCGGTAAACGTGTATCTTTTTACAAATTCGTCAAAATCCCAGTCTTTCGCTAATAGTTGATCCATCCCGCCGAATATGAGATCGCTGCTTTCTCCAACAACCATCATTTCCACGTCATCGTTTCTCGCCTGCAATGCAGCTTCAAGAATCTGAGGTTCAATAGAATGAACGGGAGCGCACTTTGCATTCATTACAGCCTCAACATTTTTCTCTACAATACTCCAATTAATATCAACATAATGAAGCTTCAAGCCATAATACCTAGCGTAATACTCCGCACGGAAAAGTTCATCCTTCTGAAACTTCCCGTCAAGGAAACGGAAAGTGTACGCATCACAGCCGTGCATATACGATGCCAGAATTGCAGAATCCATGCCTCCGCTTAACATAATACCAAGCTTTTTGCCTTTCAAACCATCAAATTTTCTTTCTATTGCTAAGTCAATTTCATTAGCTGTTTTTACTAATGTTTTCTCTTTCTCTGGAACTGGTCTAATGTTTGAGTGTTTCATGCCTTCATAAAAATTCTTGTCATCCTTTTCTATGTAGCGAAATGCCAAATAAGAACTCATACAATATTTCTTATCTATACTCATTTTACATCCTCCAAATTACATACTCTGACAGAATCAAGTGCTTTTCTAATCTGCGTTGATGATGTCCCTTGTGTATACGGGAAATAAATAATCCTAATCCCTTCTTTAGCGAATTGTCGTTCATACTCCTGCCATTTTTCCGTTCCATACCAATCATCACCAACAAACAAAATAGAGGCACCAAGTTTCTTACAAGCTGTGAGCTTATCCATATCATACTGAGGTACAGCCGCATCCACATATTTACAGCTTCTCACGATTTCTATTCGGTCTTCAAAAGGAATCATTGCCTGTTTGCCTTTGTAGGAAACAAGTTCATCGACTGTTACGCCAACCACCAGCTTATCACAAAGTCCCTTTGCATTTTTAAAAAGATTTAAGTGACCTATATGAAAAAGATCATAGACTCCTGTTGTATAGCCAATTATCATATTCCAATACTCCTCATGGACTTATCTTCTCAAAATGATATATTTCTGTTTCCAGCTTTTCTTGAAGCTATAATCATAAGTATAGCCTGTATATGTCATCTGCATCCATAAAGCCCAAAAAAGCTGTCGTTTACTCTGTTAATCCCTATATTTCTTGCGGCTGCGACTTCTTTATTCCTAGCAAAAATCTATTTTCTATCTTCTTTAAATTTCTGAGTTATATCTGTTACCTGTCCTTCCTTGACCTCGTAAATAATATCACATTCTTCCACCGTTGACAACCTGTGGGCAATAATGATCAGGGTTCTCCGTCCCCGCAATCGTACGATTGATTCCATAACCATCTTCTCCGTTTCAGTATCCAGCGCAGAAGTCGCCTCATCCATAACTAAAACCGCCGGATTGGCATACAGCGCTCTTGCTATTCCGATACGCTGTCTTTGTCCTCCGGATATTTTCGCGCCGCGTTCTCCGACTACAGCATCCAGCTGATCCGGTAAGCTTTTCACAAAGTCTGCTAATTGAGCTTCCTCCAAAGCCTCCCATATCTTTGCGTCATCAATTTCTTCATCCTGTATTCCAAACGCTACATTATTCCTTATAGTATCATCTGAAAGGAATATATTTTGTGGTATATATCCAAACAGCCCTCTCTCATACCCCCCTTTTGTAACATCAACATGATCAATATAAATATTACCTTCTTTTACCTTTATCAATCCCAAGACAACATCTGCTAATGTTGTCTTGCCCGCCCCTGATGGTCCTATAAAAGCAACACTGTTATTCTTAGGTATCAATACATTTACTTTATTCAGCACATCTTTTTTACCGTCATATGAAAAAGACACATCTTTTAATTCTATTTTTTCTTCAAAGTTAATATTGTTATCCCTATATCTGGGCGCTTCATTTTCCTTATTAACAACATTTAACTCCTCATACAATTCCTTAATGGCCGGTGTATGAAACTGTAAATTACCTAATAACCCATTTATTTTTCCAACAGAAGGCAACAATCTAAATGCTGCAACAGCAAATGCAGCAAGCTGTGGAATCAGGGTTCCCTTCTCAACGCCTAACATTAACTGAACAAAGCTGGTTCCCAAAACACTAGTTATGCATATACTTTCAACAAAATAACGGGGCACCTGCGTAAGAGTAGTGTACCATGTTTCATCTTTCTTCATACCAGCACAGATTTTTTGAATCTTTCGTATAAAAAATTCCTCTCGCCCAGTTATTTTGATTTCCTTGATCCCCCCAATACTTTCGCCCATCCACTGGAGTAACTTTTTTGAGTTTTCTTGATTCCGTTTTCCATAAATATATAAGTTTTTTTTCGATCTGACAAAATAAACTGTGCCTATTCCTAATAACAATGCAAGCGTAACAATAGTCAAAAAAGGATTGATTTTAAATAAATAAAGTCCCAATAACAAACATACAAAAATTTCAACAATTATCTGCATAAAGCATTGGAAAAACAGGCACACTGAGCTGGCATTAACCGTAATATTTCTTTGCAGTTCTGCACTGTTTTTTGTCACAAAAAAAAGATATGGAGAATTCATGTAACGCTTCATTAATCTTGAAATGATCTCTTCACGAATAGTGTAGGAATTATTATTAATACACCATATTTCAAATGACAAATAAAGGTTTTTAACAAAATATAATATGATTAACCCCAAAATCAGACCGGCTATTTGCGCACGCTCAGTCTTTAAATTAAAGAGAAGGCAAAAAGCATTCATCAGTTTATTTTGATTAATTCCCTCCGGTGCGATGATCAGTTGTGCTAATGGATAAAATATTGAAACACACAACAGTTCTAGGCCGCTTCCCACAACAGCCATACACCATATAACAATTTGTTTTCTCTTTCTTTCCTTACTTAGTAAAGCAAAAGCCTGTCTCATCAATTCAAATTTTTTTTTCATGCAGTTTCTTAACTCCTATTCGGAATTTCCTATTTACTTCAACAACTTTTTTGTAAAATTATATAAAAACTTGATATTAACAACTATAATCTTTCCCCAACAATTTATATTTACCCAGGAACACTTTAAACTCCGCAAAAGAATCCATGCCTTCCATTCAAAATAAAACCCTGTTTTCAGCACCTGGATATTTGATATCTGTCTTTTCCTTTCATCATATTTTGAGGGTCCATTATTCCAACAACGCTGATTGTTAAATGTAGCTCCAAAAAGTCTCTCCCTATATCTCATTGCCAGAATATTTCTTTTCACATCGGCATTACATTCCCCGGACAAAGTATCCAGTGCCCTAACCGTATGTTCAAATAAATTCCACTCACTCTCCGGCTCAAAATAATACGGACGCTTCCCTGCCCAGGAACTTTTCTCTATCTTTCTTGCCTTCCCTATAATGTCAATATATATATCCAGACAATCCCATTGATCTGCAATATAAGGCACTACAAATGCATTTGGATAAAAACCGTATTTCATATCAAACCACATTTCCTTATTATCTATTTTATCCCAAACGTCTTTTCTGAAAATGCAGCCTGTTGGATGATATGTCACGAAAGAGAACCTCTCAAGTGCCTCCTTTCCGCGCATATATACTTTATAATCCCCTTCTCCCGACAATCCGTTACCAGCCCGTGCATACCCCCCCCATTCATCATTTTTCACTAAAATATCAATCAGATTATCCACCTCTTCAATATTAATCCAATCATAATCGTTCACCTCCAAGAGCCACCGTCCCGTACCCATATTAAGAGACTGCAGCCAATTTTGATGCACTGCAATTATTTCATCATTTTCTTTTAGTTTAAGACGAGCATCTGCTATATCAGATAAAGCTTCATAAGTACCATCATTACAAGGCTGTATGCTCACTACAATTTCAATATCGTCCCTTTTTATTCTCAGTAGGTTATTAACCAATTCAAGAACGAGTTCTCTTCTATTATACGCTGTTATACAAAAGCTCAAAACAGGGACTGTCATTATGATCCCATCCTCCGCTCATATTCTCTAAGATTCATTAATTTCATATCTCTTTCCGAATGTATCGCACACTTCAAATCAATGGGCCAAGCGATGCCAATTTCAGGATCATCAAATCGAATTCCCGTATCAGTCTCCTTGTCATAAACCCCATCACATTGATAAAGCATAATCGTTTTATCTTCTAATGCTACAAATCCATGTGCAAAACCCTTAGGGATATATAAAGCATTATGCTCTTCTCTGCTGAGTTCAATTCCAAACCACTGTTTATAAGTATTGCTTCCCATCCTTAAATCAACGATTACATCCCATACTTTTCCATTTAACACACAAACTAACTTAGCCTGCGGATTATGGATTTGAAAATGAAGCCCCCTCATCACGTTTTTAGCAGAAACGGAATAGAAAGATTCACTAAGTTGAAATTGAATTCCCCTTTGTTCATATATTTCTTTTTCAAAACATTTTGTAAACGATCCCCTTTCATCATCCATAAAAAAATTATCAATATAAAACGCATCTTTTAAATCTAATTCTCTAAACTCAAATTTATGCAAAATGTTCACCTCGCATCCATAGAATGGTATTTTGGATTCCTTCCGCGAAAGAAATTGAGGGGATAAATCCTGTATCCTTCTTTAAAGCATTAATATCAAATTCTTTATATGACAAAGATACCCCTTCATAAGGTATCTCTCCTAACCCAATCTCTATTTTAGGATCCACCTGGTCGCGAAGCTCATAAAGAAATTCTTTCAATGGTCTCGGCTGTAGACTGCCAATATAATACGTTTTATTAGATAACCCCAAATCTCCTGCAGCAATAAGCGCTTTTGTCGCATCTTCTATATATATGAAATCATACATCTGTTCTCCGGCAGAAAAGGAACAATGCTCCCCCCGCATTAATTTTTGCAGGCTTGTATTAATAAGTCTCTGATTTTTTTCTCCTGGACCATATATATTAGAAATCAGGGCTCTTATATAATCAATTTTTAGTTTTCCAGCTATTGCCCTTCCCATATAATCCGCTGCTATCTTAGCGCTTGAATATAACGTGTTTATACTTGGCACCGCGTCCGTCTCCATCAGTGCCGCAACTTCATACTCCATAATACTGGATGCAAATATGAATCTTTTACACCCAATTGTATCACAAGCTTTTATTGTATCACAGGTATATTTTACATTGCTTAATTGGATATCGCTATTTCCTCGCATTTCTCCAGCACTTCCTGCCCAAGCTAAATGATATAACGCATCTATATTATTATCGTTTATCAATTCTGGCAGCTTCGAAAATTGTGATAGATCACACCAAATTGTCCGTATATTTTTATCCGAAACAAACATATCATTTTGATAATTATGTACTACTGCAATTACCTCTATTCCCTTGGCAGATAATCCTCTGCAAAGTGCACTTCCAATAAAACCATTTGCACCGGTTACAATTACTTTTTTCATTTCACCTCCTAAATTTTCTAACAAATTGCTCCCGCAATGACCTCCGACATGTAATCTATCATCTCACCAGACATACCCGGATACACACCTACCCAAAATGAATTATTCATAATGAAATCAGTATTTGCTAACTTCCCCACTATACGATACGCATCTGTTTCTCTAATTTGATCGAAACATGGATGTTTTATTAAATTTCCGCTAAAAAGAAGTCTGGTCTGAATATTATGTCTTTCAAGATATTTCGTAATTTCATTTCGTTGAAGCCCTGATTCAGGTCTAACGGAAATCAGAAAACCAAACCAGGATGGTACACTATTCTCAGCAGCTTCTGGAAGTATCACTTTACCAGCGAAACCACTTAAGTTGTCATGCAATTTTTTCCAATTATTCTTTCGCCTTTCAATGAATTCAGGCAGCTTCTTTAGTTGTTCACAACCTATGGATGCCTGTAAATCAGTCACCTTGAGATTATACCCGAAATGGCTATACACATACTTATGATCATAACCAGCAGGAAGATTTGCAAAACTTGTATCATAGCGATGCCCACAAAAATTGTCAAAACCTGGTGGGCATACGCAGTCTCTTCCCCAATCACGATATGATAAGATAAGGCGATGTAGTTGCGAATCATCCGTATAAACGCATCCTCCCTCTCCCATCGTAATATGATGTGGGGGATAAAAGCTGCTGGTTGCTATATCTCCCCAGGTTCCAGTATATTTTGTCACTCCATTAATCGTATATTGGCTTCCAAGAGCATCACAATTATCTTCAATGAGCCACAATCCGTGCCTTGTGCAAAATTCTTTAACATGTTTAAGATCAAATGGATTTCCAAGCGTATGAGCAATCATCACTGCCTTGGTCTTATCAGAGATTGCATCCTCAAGCTTCGTAATATCAATGTTATATTGCGGAACTGTAACATCTACGAACACAGGTACAGCCCCATATTGAAGAATAGGAGCAACCGTTGTGGGGAATCCACAGGCAACTGTTATTACCTCATCGCCCCTTTTAATCTGTCTCTCCCCTAACTCCGGTGCCGTAAGTACAGCAAACGCAATCAAATTAGCTGACGAGCCACTATTTACAAGATGCGCATATTTGACACCAATCCATTTTGCAAATTCTTTTTCAAATTGCTCTGCAAATCTACCTGTAGTCAGCCAAAAATCCAGCATAGCATCCGTTAAACTCAACATTTCTTCTTCATCATAGACGCGCGCTGCATAGGCAATACGATCTCCCGGGACAAAAGGAATATGCTTTTCTTTGAAATCATGATAATACTTTACCACAAGTTCTTTAATTTTTTCCCTTGCTTCAGCTTCTGTTGCCCAATTTTTCTCCATTATATTATCCGCCTTAAATACTAGATTTCATCTAAAAACATGTCTCACCATACTTTCCACAATGCTTTGCCTTCATTCCACATTTGATCAAGTTTCTGCTTTTCCCGCAAAGTATCCATACACTGCCAAAAACCTTTATGAACATACCCTAATAATTGCTTATCATTAACCAATTTGCGCATTGGTTCTTTTTCAAGAGCCGTCTCATCCCCATCTATATAATTAAATAACTCTGGCTTAAATACCATAAAACCCATGTTTATCAGATCACCATCCAAATCCGACTTTTCTCTAAAGGCACTTATTCGTCCGTCTTTTTCAATTTCAACAACACCCTTATTCTGCCCAAAATTATAAGTTGACATCGTAGCTATTTTGCCATGTGCATTATGAAATTCCAACAGTTTACCAATGTTAATATCACTGACCGCATCTCCATACGTGCACATAAACGATTCGTTTCCTACATATTCTCTAATCCTCTTAATTCTGCCTCCCGTTTGTGTATCTAATCCTGTATCAACCACTGTTACCGTCCACTTTTCAACATGTTTATCATGCACAATCACTTTATTGTCATTTTTAAAATCAAAAGTAATATCAGATGTATAAAGGAAATAACTGGCAAACCATTCTTTAATTACTTGTTGTTTATAACCCGCACAAATAATAAAATCATTAAATCCATAATAAGAATAGGTTTTCATAATATGCCATAAAATAGGCATCTCCCCTATCTCAATC
Source organism: uncultured Acetatifactor sp. (assembly GCA_947589075.1). Taxonomy (GTDB): domain Bacteria; phylum Bacillota; class Clostridia; order Lachnospirales; family Lachnospiraceae; genus Acetatifactor. The sequence goes on along the minus strand of CANQBS010000001.1, from coordinate 122,077 downwards.
ATAGGCTTCGGTTTATATAATGATTCTTCTGAAATACGTGTTCCATATCCACCTGCCAAAATAACAACCTTCATATGTTTACGACTGCCCTTCTATGATTAATTACATTCTATGTTCATAAGCTTATTCAATCTCGTTTCATCCAATCTGCGCAAGATCGTATCAAAATGCGCTTTCCTGCATATTAAATTGATGAATTTATCTATCAGGATACAAATCAACATTACTATAATTGATAAACTAATAGCCGCCAACACATATATAGCCGGACTGTAGATCAATTTATCTAATTTCAGGATTCTGGTCCATAGAGGAAATAAAAATTCTGGATGAGCTGAAATCAGATACACCGACAATGCTGAAGATGCCAGCCAGTTTATAACTGAATTGGAAAAAGTGTTTTTTCTTTTACTTGTTTTCATGAAAAACAGGAAAAGACACATTCCTTCTAAAAATACACTGACAGAATTATATGCATAAAAATTCCCTCTACTGGTAACACCCTGAGCAATATCATACTTTACGATTATACAATTTGTAATAAAGATACCTACGGCTACTACTGCATATCCCAACAATAAATATGCGCCCTTAACCTTATTCAAATACTTTTCACCATATTTCTGCAGGAAGTTTCCTACAATTACAAGTATCCCCCCCCACATTATTCCATACCCCTGCGTCGTATCCAAAGTACGAGCCACAGGAATAAACGTCTGATGCAATGAGAAAAAGAGCAACAATATGCTTATTAATATCAGATGCTGATATTCTGAAAGCCTGTCTAACAAGATAACAATAAAAGGAGCAAGCAATGATAACACGATGTATGTCTGCATAAACCAGTATCTTTTTGTCAAAACCGGGCACAAATAAAAAAGCAGATTTCCCATACTAAATTTGTCCACCCCAAGTGCTACAGCAAACAAATATATTACCTCAGAATAGAAAACTGTTTTTCCCCATATCCCGACAAGGCGGCTCAGGCGGAATCTTCCAGCCTTCAAATAATATCCGGTAAGCAGGAAAAAACAATTTACCGCGCATATAGTAAATGCCTCTAAGAACCATTTTATGTTATCCAAAACCGTCAATGGCTCACATGTGCTCGGCACGCTTGCGTTCAGGCAATGCTCCAATACTACCATAAACATTGCAAGCAATCTAAGGAATTCAAATATTGAATTACGCACTTTCATCTTTGCCATTTTTTCACCTGTCACATTTCTTTTTTCATTTTTCGAAAATCAATTAGTGAAGCAAATCCCATTTTTATAATTTTAACCATGTTTATAGAACTCCCCCCCCCATTTCTCGCACTAAATGATATATCTCTAAACGCAATTGCTTCATTGTTATATACGAAAAAAGTTGTTATCATAATATTAGGCAAACTATAATCTTCTGATAACCTATAAAGGTATTTTTTTAAAATATCAGTTTTCATGAGTCTGAACGGAGCATTAGCGTCTGGAATTTTCACGCCAAAATACATCCGCAGCATGATACAGACCACCTGCTCTACAAATTCTCTTATTTTTCCATCCGCGCGTTTCCTGCGTTTTCCAAATATACCAGCATATTGCTCTCTATCAGTCCAAAAACCATAGAATTCATCCGGATCTGTTTGTCCGTCGGAATCTGTTTGAAAAATGTAATCCGCATTATGTTTTATAGCATAATCATATAATGCAATAACTTTAGGGCCATGGTATTTTCCTGTATCCGAAATAACCTCCAGCTGAGGACAGGATTTCTGCAGTCTCAACAAAATCTCATGAGTTTTGTCCGTGCTTCCGCTATCCGCTACAACTATCCTTGATTCTATACTTTTATCCTTTAAAATCGGGTACCACTGTCCGATAACAGTACCAATATTTTCTTCCTCATTATACGCTGGCATCACTATATATAATATATCACTCATTTTCCTCATCCTGTTTCAGAAGTAAATATCCCTTGCTTTTTTTCTCAACACTCATATTATATTTGGTACTTAATTCCCGTATTATCTCATAATCATAACTATATTCCACGTAAACTGCTTGCGCCTCTTTATCCGGATGTTCTTCCCAATATTGATACAGCATTTCTCTGCTGGAAGATATCCCCGCTGACAACGGCGAATATGATGCGCATTCCTGTGGTCCTGCTAAATATAAGGATTTATCCCCCAGATACAACACCCGAAAATCTTTTTCCTTCTGTCGCAGCTCCGCTGTATCAGCCAATATTCCATAATACTTTTCACTTTTTTCTTCACTGACAAGAAGACCTGCCTGAGGACCCTCCGTCAGAAGCTCCGTCTGCTCATCAATCCCATCTTCCCAGAAAATGTAATTTATTCTCAGGAAAAGGACGGCGCAAATCGTCAAAACCACCAGGGCGCTCAGGAAAACTGCGCACCAGCTTTTTCTTTGGAAAAACCTCTTTGCAGCAATCATTATGATCATAACGCTCCCAATCGTTGCAACTGAGGAGGCCGCCGATATCCCGGAAAACCCCGTATTAGATGCGACATATTCCAGGAATGAGAACAACATCCCCGGAAACCATATGCAGAAGAACAGTTCCAATGGTATCTCTTCTCTCAATAAAACAATTATAAAAAATGCCAATACATTTGGAATAAACATGAGATGGCTTATATAACAGTTCGTTATTAAATAGGCTCCCAACAGAATGATCACCGTACACGCTGTCAATATACCCCAAAGTTCCTCATGCTGCTTCCTTCTTTTATCAAGCAGCATGCAAAGAAACTCTATCATTAATACCACGTAAATCCCCAGCGTCACATAATCTCTGTCATCTCCTGTTGTAACTCTGGCAAAATAGCCGGGAATCAATTTCCACCAGACTCTGGCCGGATGCTCGGGATCTTGAAGAATATGGGGCAGTGTCTGCATAATCTCCGAAAAGGAAGTTCTGCTGAATACATAAAAGGCAAAAGCCGCCACAGATATGGCAATTCCCGTACACATCCCCTTACAAGCCTTCCAGGAAAACATACTTCTTATTGCCTGGTTCTTCACTGCCTGTTTACGTGTCCTCAATACAGCCACGGCGATCAGATAAACAACAAACAACAAAGCCGTATGCGGTATTGCCAGTACTGCTACCGACAGCGATATTCCTCCTAAAATGTAAAAAAACAAACTGTAACGTCGATGTATGTCTGTTAACATAAATAAAATAGCGCACACGCAACCGCCAATTGCCAGGGAATTATATGACAACACCATCAGACCATGTGCTGAGAAAGCCAGAAACAATAACGTAGCTGCCATGGCAGCTGTTTCATCATATTTCTTCAATTTAAAGAACATAAAAGCAGATATGAGACATTTGCAGATCGTATACACGCAGCGTATGAATAAATATATCCCGCCAGTCCCCCCTATAATTTTAATATAAAAGCTTAAAAGGGGGATAAGCAGTACCGCAGATAATTGTGAATAATGCCATTCTTCATAAAGGATCCTGTCTCCCTGGAGAAGGCGATAAGGTACCGTCAGATAAAAGGCTTCATCCAAATTTGCATACCCATATCTGCATTTCCAGAATAAGATTACTGTTATCGCTAAAAAAATCATCCAAAACCATGGCCTGACCGATTTATTACCAATTCGCTGCATCATATTTGTCTCTTTGTTCTATAATATTCCCCTGGACAAGTACCTCTCTCAGTTTCCCAATATGATTTTACAATAACTTCACTATAAAAGCAACCAAAATGTATAAACTTCTCTTCAAAAACGGTAAATTATCACGAATCTAATCCCTTGTAATACAAACTCACTGTCTTTGTAACAATTTCTTCCCAGTTATATTTTCTTTCAATATATTTTCCTACCCTATCTCTATATTGCTCTACCAAAGCCTCATTTTCACATAAAAACTGCAGTTTGTCCGCCAGATCGTCCACATCGCCTGTCCGAAACAGCATAGCATTTTGCCCCACCACATCAGCGCACTCAGGGATATCGCTTACCAGACAGCAGTTGCCGTAACTCATGGCTTCTAAAAGACTAAGCGGCATTCCCTCCAACGTACTCGGCAGAACATATATATAAGCATTGCTGTAAAGCTCTGCAAGACGCTGTCCCCGGACAAATCCCGTAAAAATGATCCTGTCATCCCCAACGGCAAGTTCATGTATTTCTTCCTCATATTTCCGCGTATCGCTTCCACCTCCCGCTATCACAAGCCTTAAATCAGTATTTAACGTTTTATAAGCTTTTATTAAGTGATACACTCCTTTCTCCGGTGTAATTCGCGAAAGATATAAAATATAGCTGTCTTTCTTTAATCCCCACTCCTGAAAGATCAAATTTGCATTCATTATCTTCGGGGAATTAACGCCATTAGGTATCAATGTGGTTTTACGGTTGTAGGTATTCTTAAAATATTCTTGTGTACTTTTATTGAGCACTATTATCTCATCAGCAAATCTTACAGCCATTTTTTCACCATATTTTATAACTTTAGAGCCAATGCCGTCAGCCCATTTACTGCGTTTCCAATCCAGGCCATGACATGTAAAACAGATTTTCAGATTTTTATGGAAAAATTTAGCTGCTGTCAATATTGGCAGAAAACAAGCCGGTCCTTCAGCATGTACATGTACTACGTCGTACTTCCGAACCGCGCAGCTGACAGCAGCAAAAAAAGCAGAAGAAAAGGCCGCCATGCCCCGTTTTTGAATGGTGGGAACATATTTCATATGTATGCCCTTCCACTCCTTCACCTTGGGCACATCATATTCTGCCCCGCTGACATGATGTCCGCTACGGTTATAGCAAGTCACATCATGACCTAAAGCTGCTTGCCGAACAGCAAGTTGTGCCACTACAACTTCAATGCCCCCTTCTGATGTCATGCAGTTTTTCTGTCCGAAATGAGCAATCCTGAGTTTTCCTGCTATATTATCTTTCCCTCGTTTCATTATTCTGCTCTCCGCCGCAACATGAAAGTGCCAGTGATCCTTAACAGTATTTTGATATAGCGAACAATCATATAAAGATTTATGTCGGTATATAGGTAGGCACAATTCTTTTAAGCCAATCCCTGATGTCGTCAGGTTCCTGCTCCACATATTCCTTTAATTCATTCAACTGCTTTAAAAACAACTCCTCGTCAAACTTTATCGGTTTGCCGATACTGATCATCTTATTCGCGGTCTTTTGAAGCCCTTCTTCTGCCATAAGCCGTTCTTCAAACAGTTTCTCACCCGGACGAAGCCCTGTAAATTGGATTTGAATATCTTCTCCAACCCTATAACCAGACAACTTTATCAGGTTTTGAGCCAAGTCTAATATTTTCACGGGCTGCCCCATATCCAATACAAAAATTTCTCCTCCCTTTGCATATGCGCCGGCCTGAAGCACCAGGGAAACCGCTTCCGGGATTGTCATAAAATATCGGATGATATTGGGGTCTGTTACCGTTACAGGTCCGCCTTCCGCTATTTGTTTTTTGAAAAGGGGAATCACACTTCCGTTGCTGCCCAGCACATTTCCAAATCTTACAGCTACGAACTCTGTCTGAGACCGATTATTATAGGTTTGAATGATCATCTCACAGATACGCTTTGTTGCCCCCATAACATTAGTAGGATTTACCGCTTTATCAGTAGAGATCAGCACGAACCTCTTTACTTTCCAATAATCCGCCGCCTGAACTATCTTAAGAGTGCCTAATACATTGTTTTTCACTGCCTCATTTGGACTTTCCTCCATTAAAGGCACATGTTTATGGGCGGCGGCGTGATATACGATATCAGGATGATACTTTTCAAAGATCTTATCCATGCGCTTAGTATTCCTGACAGATGCTACCAGCACCACTAAATCAAGGGCAGGATACCTTGCTTTCAGCTCCTGCTGCACTTCATATATCGAATTCTCATAAATATCCAGAATTACAAGCTGACGCGGCTCATGCCCGGCGATCTGCCTGCACAACTCGCCGCCAATGGAACCTCCTCCTCCCGTAACTAAGATAACCTTTCCCCTGACATAATCCAAAATCTCTTCCACATTAATCTGTACAGGTTCCCTTCCTAAAAGATCTTCAATATCCACCTCCTTCAGGCTGGCTACAGAGACCTCTCCGTTGATCAGCTGATACATTCCCGGCAGAGTACGCAGTCTGCAGCCGGTTTCCTTACAAATATCCAATATTTCCCTTTTGGTTTGTTGATCCGCCGAGGGAATTGCAAAAATAATTTCATCAATTCCAAATTCTGACGCAGCTTCCAAAATCTTATTGCGTCCGCCCACAATAGGCACTCCCCGCAATAGCTTTCCATGACATCCTGCGTCATCATCTATGATACATTTAGCCTTCAAATTGATGAACGGACTTAATTCGATCTCCTTTAAAATGGCATCTGCCGCAGCGCCCGCTCCAATAATCATTACGTTAAATCTGGAAAGATCATGGTGCAGATGTCTGGAATTCAGTGTGCGCAGAATACGATAGCTAAACCGGATCAGGCATGTAAATCCAAACAAGAAAATCCAGTAAAGGACATAATAACTCCTGGGTAAATATTGCTTCGAAATAAAACGATAAAGTACCTGCGCTGCCGCCGAACAGGTAGTCGCAAACACTATATTAACGAATTCAGTAAAACCCGCATAACGCCAGATACTCTTATAAAGTTTCCAACACACAAAAAAAAGAAACGTCGATATCAGGGTAAAAGGCAGGATATTTTCGTAAGCCTGCAGAAATCTTTTTTCAATGGCATTAAAACTAAACTCATATCGCAGATATAATGGAAAAAAAGAAGCCAATAAAACAGACATTATATCTAATAACACAAGTATAATAATCTTATTTGTTGGAATACCGGCTAACTTTACATCCTTCTTAGAAAAAGGCATTTTGATCATATAAGTCACTTCTCCTCTTGTACCTTATAAATATCATCGCAATGTTTACGATCATGACAGTTCATGCCATGACCCGGATCCAGCGTTACTTTTACCGTCCCGTCTCCTTTTTCTGCATCCAACATCTTAAAGCTTTCCATTGGCTTTTGCGCAGGCATTGCCTGCTGATCCAGACGATCTGCAAAAGGCTTGATATAATTGGACTGATCCTTATCTGAGACCAGAATACCGTCAGGGCTTGCTGAGATCACAACATCCTGCATCCCCATGACCAGGATGGGAATATCCAGCTCATTGACCACATGTACGTTCCTGCAGGTTTCATTTAAAACAACATTCCCTATGGCATTTTCTTCCATAGCCTCTGTCAGAGTATTCCAGGTGCCCAGATCCTCCCACCTGCCCGCAAAACGCATAACCTGGATTGCCGATTCCTTTTCTGCCACGGCATAATCAAAGCTGATCTTGGTCAATGTACTATACCGGGCAAGCAGATCATGATAGTTCGTAAAATCTATAAGCTCATGAGCTTTTTCCAGCAAATATTTCAATTTACAGGCAAAAACCCCTCCATTCCATAAAGCGCCCCGGGCAATATAGGAACGAGCGGTCTCCTCGTCCGGCTTTTCCCGAAACAAAGAAACTTTACTTACCAAAGCTGCTGATTCCGGGATGATATAACCATACTTTTCACTGGGATAAGAAGGTTCTATTCCCATCAGAGCCAGATTGGCTTCCCCTTTGTCTGCCAGCTCTCCCAGCGCCTTCAGCGCCTTAAAATAATCCTCCTCCACATAGGGATCTACCGGGCAGACCACCATGGATTCCTCCAGATCAGCGCCCCTCACGTCCAATAGATAAGCAGATGCCAGAGCAATTGCCGGAAATGTGTCCCTGCGGCAAGGTTCCACAGAAATTCCCACATCCTCCCCAAGCTGATTTCGAATGGTGGGCACCTGGGACTGTGAGGTGGCTATAATAATACCGGCCTCTGGATCCAGCCTGCGGATCTGACGGTACATGCGCTGCACCATGGATTCGTAAGAACCATCTTCTTTTTTGAAAATCTTAATAAACTGTTTTGCCCTGATATCATTGGACAAGGGCCACAAACGCCTGCCAGATCCTCCGGAAAGCAAAATAATGTTCATGGGGTTCTCCTCATCTGCACTCACTCTATTCCGCTCCCCGTCCAAACAGGAGCGCTCCTATTGTCAACAGCAGTATTTTGATATCTTGTGCCATAGACCATTCATCAATATATTTTAAATCCAATTTCACTATCTCATCAAAATCTGTAATATCACTTCTCCCACACACCTGCCACATTCCTGTCAAACCAGGCGTTATACTCAGACGTCTCTTGTAATAAATATTGTATTGCCCGAATTCTTCTTCTGTCGGCGGCCTGGTTCCAACCAGACTCATATCCCCCTTCACCACATTCCAAAATTGCGGCAGCTCATCTATGCTGGTTTTACGAAGAAATCTTCCCACCCTCGTAATCCGTGGATCATCTTTGATTTTAAAGATGGGTCCATGCATCTCATTTTCCTGCATTAATTCACTTTTTCTTTTTTCGGCATCTATATACATGGAGCGAAATTTATAAATTTGAAATCGTCTGCCGTTTTTCCCAACTCTCGTCTGCCGAAAGAAAACGGGTCCCGGAGAATCCAGCTTAATTGCAACAGCGACAAAAGGAGTAATGACTGCCGTAAAAATCAGCCCAATCATACCGCCTGCAAGATCCATCAGCTTCTTAACCAGCTTCCACCTGTAGTCGATCACTCCCATTGTATAAGTAAGCACCGGAAAGTCCGCAAACTTCCCTATACTGCTGTATGGCGTACTGATATTCAGATTTTCTATACAATTATGACACATTACCCCCATAGCCAAAAGGGACTGAACAAGCCACTCTAATTCATGTTTATCCCCGTCAGGATAATAGATAAAGACAACATCGATAATCCCTTGTCTTGCCTCCTCAATTACATTCGTTTTATCCGCCACAATGGGAATATCCCTTATCGTTTCTCCGATTCTACAGACATCCATAAGGGCAACAGACACTATTTCATAGCTCCAGGCATTATCCTCATCGATATGATTTATTACCATTTCGATATCCTGCTGAGTCGTTATGACCATGATCTTATCGCTGTTTTTGCTTCTTTTATAATAAGAGTTTAAAAAATATCGAAAGGCAATCCTTCCTATATAGGTAATACAGCTGTTTATTATAATAAAATAACCTAACATCAATCGGGAAAAACCCTGCTCAAGACGAAATATATAAATATAGGTACTGGCCGCTATAAATAAGGTCAGCTCATATTTCAGCACTTCTATCAGTTCTTTATAGTATCCTCTTTGATTAAAATATTTATATCCGTCTGCCAACAAACTATAAAAGGGGCAAAGCAACAGCAAAAAAATATAGACTTGCGGCACTCCTTCTTTCCCCAATGGACTCTGCTGACCTGCAAAACGAATCAGATATGCTAAAGCATAAGCAATGGTTATACCTAAAAAATCCAGCATCAATAGTCCGTATGTTTCTATAAATTTATATTTTTTATTATAAATTTTCATATAGACTACCTGTCATTTCCCTTCACTGAATGTGTTCCTCTTAACCCGTCGAAGATATAACCCTATTGCATATCTTCTTTCTTTTCTTCCCTATCCAGGCTATTTCCATTAGTTTGCAGCGCAGCTTCTTCTCCAAAGATGTTTCCTGTCAACAATAACAAAGACAAATTCCATGCTATGCTAAGCGGAAATTTTTCCATAAAAGCATATAGAGACATAACGCTGAGAATTATCACTTCATAATTTTTCTTTTTCCTAATACAATACCATATTGATCGTATAAATACAAACATAAAAATGAAAAATAATATACTGCCATAATTGTACCATATATGAAAATAACTGTTATCAAAATCCTGCCGGGGAATATGTCCCAATACCAGTATTCCAACATCTTTTAAATATTCATGGATGATGCGCATTCTTCCGGTCAGAAAATGCGTTAATAATCTGCCAATTGCTTCGTTATTCGCCCCCCATAACGGCAGAACAAAAGATAGCACCGCCAACATGACAGGCGCCAGACATAATGACGCCAAATATCCCTTCATAATCTGTCTGTTTTTTGATCTTTTTAATATATGGTAGATCAAAAACATTACACATAATACTCCCCACACCAATAACCCCGTCCTGCAGACCAAAATTTTATATGCCCCGACCATCAATAAGGAGAAACCCACGTAAATGTACCATTTTAATTTATCACGATATGCCAAAATTGCCAGAACAAAAATTGAAAATAAATTCGCATACGCGATATTAGGCTGCAGATACCCAAAGCAATATAAATCTATATAAACGTCACCCTTAGGAAGCGTAACCATTTCATTTTCGATGATTCCCGCCGCCGCCAGGGAAATTGTTCCTATCGTAAGTACAACCTTTATCCACAAGGCATATAAAAAAATTTTATTAATATTTACATTTTTAGCCCCTAAAATACCCAGAACCGTCAACAGAAGCGTTCTCTCACCATTCCGCAGGAAATTTATCCCTAATAACAGCACGATTACCGCCATCCACATTATCTCTTTTATGGAGTAATCAGTAACTATTAATTTTAAAAATAAAAAAAGCGCCGCAAAAATGAAAACAATTTTATACAATTTGTCCTCAGAATTAAAGCCTGCTGAAGTCAGCGCGACCATCAATAAGATAAAGACCATATACATAGTTTCTTGATATTGGCTTATTTTTCTTCTGAACTCCAGCAACATTTTATCCCTATCCTTCCTATTTTTCCCAAATTCTATGATACAATAGTTTTATGTAATACTTAAGTTCCTCGCATCTTCCATATATAACAAAGAAAATCCCATGAAATATCAAAACCGCTAATGTTCCCGACAATAAAAACCTTATCCAAGGATTCCAAGTCTCCAGACACCTTATACAGCCTTCAGTAAGCAATAAAGCCGCCAGAATCACCGATAAATGCTTAAGAAAACCAGATACATATTCCCAATAATTCATACCAAAGAGCGGTCTGCAGACATATCTAGGATAGCTGTATAAAAAAACAATTCCTGAACTAAAAACCGTTCCCAAGAAGACTCCTGCCATCCCAAGACTTCTGGCAAATATAATCGAAAAAGCCAAATTAAATAACGCTTCAATAAGCGGGATCCGTCGATCTGGATGAAAAATTCCTGCTGATTCTTTAAATGTTGCAACTGATGCCCTTGCTCCTTCCAGGTAAAAATTAACCGCCAGCACAAAAATCACCTGCTTATCAAGCAAAAAAGCTTCCCCCATCCACAATAAAACCAAAGGTTGGATGACCGCATACATTCCAATAGTCATGCAGCCAAAACACCAAAAATTAAGGAAATCAATTTTTTTATAAATATCCAATCTTCCTTCCTGCGTACTGTGAATCAAAAAATTTCCAACACTGTTGGTTAAGGTTTCAAAAATTCTGATAAACAGAGCTAGGACTCCAGAGATAATCAAATGATAATTGGTGTATAGACTCATTGCAGCAATACCCAATACACCGGTGATTACTAGACTATCGCTTCCCGTTACTAAAATCTTTCCCATTTTATGGAAAATAAGCCCTCTTACCTTTTGAAAAATATCCTTCTGCGTTTCTTTGTCCAGAGGGTTTATTCTCTTCGTTTTGATAAAGGGATATTTATTTCGGATATAAACAGAAATAAATATATTAGCAACAATTTTCCCTAGGCTTTTTATGATCAGAAACAAAATATAACTCCGAAATACCAACAGGACATAAATCTGTAAAACATTTTGTACCAAATAAACTGCAAAATAAATCAGATCTGCAACGTGACTCATCAAATCAGCATACAACAGAGATTTCCGATAAGCTAGAAAATAAGTACACAGACAATCAAACAGAAAGAGGCCAAAAATTAAATAGATATTATCATGAATCGTTGTTTCCCCAATCAGCTCCGGAAGAAAGCAGGAAATTGCAAGGCCAATCACCATTATCATGCCGGATATTCCAATATAACATAATTTGTAAAAACGGAGCAGAGAATTTATTCTGTTGAAATTTCTTTCAGCTACTGGCTTATACATATGACAGATAATTGCTGTTCCAATCCCCATATCAGTCAGGGACAGCATAGAAAGAATACTGCTAAACAGACCATTAACCCCATTATAATCCGTTCCCATGGTAATAACCAGGGTCCGCTGTACCGCAAATGCCGTAAATAAAATAATGAAATTTGTGCCGACTGTAGTAAGCACATTGATAATTGAACGCTTTGTTCTCTGCATATAGCATCCTTTTCTTCTAGCACTGTTTGAATTACCTGATTTTTCTGCATATCTTGCTTTCTAGATTTCACTCTATTGTAATATCATTTTTCAATTCAAGTCCATATTTGTTTCCCCTTTTCCGTATAATGTTAACATACATTTCCGGTGCATGCAATCCCGCACCGGAACATCCGAAATAATATCCATTATTTCATGGCGGCACAATCAGTTAAAACCTGAATATACTGTTCGGTAACATTATTCAGACTATAATTTTCAAAAATCTCAATCTTTTCTTCCATCTTTTCTGCATCTTTAATCCTGCGTACCCATTCCTCTTCGTCAAATGGATCTTTCACATAAACAGCCCTGCCCTCTGTTACCTCTTCCAGGCAGCTTTCCCGAGTCATAACCACCCGTTTACCCTTCCGCATAGCTTCGATAGGAGGCATGCCGAAACCTTCGAAAATGCTGGGAAATAAAAACATATGGCAATTTTCATATAAGCAATCCCTTTCCATATCGGAAATATATCCTGTATGGATCACCGTTTCCTCAAGTCCCAGTCCACTAATCATGTCATCAAAAAACCGATCACGTTTCCCGACACCGCTGAGGACGAGCTTCACTTCCGGATTCTCCTTTTTTATAAGGGATATGGCTTTTAACACTGTAGGAAGATTCTTATGAGGCAGCAGGGAGCTGACACAATAAAAGAACCCGTCCTTCTTAATCCCATATTTACGGGAGATCTCCGACCAGCTTACTCTCTCCGCTTCCTCTGACAGGCTTTCCGCTGTGCCGGTCACCGGATTATAAATCACCTTTACCCGATTTCCCGCAAAGGGGTACCTGGAGATCAAATCCCTCTCCCCAAATTTTGAAATCACAATAACCCTTTTCGCCGTCCTGCAGGCGAACCACCACATAAGCCGGAAGAAGATTCTCTTTATCCATGGAAAATATTGGGGATAATGAAGAGCCTGCAGATCGTGGATCACACATACATAAGGGATTCCGCTCCCATAAGTCACAGGCTTGCTGTACACCGGGATGAACATTACATCGACCTGCAGTTTTACCGCTATTCTGTCCAAATGCAGATTTTCCCACAGTATTCGTTTTGCCTGCACACTGCAATCCACGGCGCATTCATATAACTGCATATTTGAATACCGACTATATTTTTCAAAGCTATAGCGATTATCCCTCGTCACAAACAGCAAATATTCATTCTTCGAATCATAGGTTCCAAAACCTTCCATCAGATTTCTGATATAAGATTCTGTCCCGCCGCATATCCCGGGTCTGACCCATAATAAATCGATCCCTATTTTCACCTGATTCCTCCAATAAACACAAAGAGTCGGGCCGCACCCTGTCCGTGCTTTTCATGCTGCGGTTTTGATCACCGATCAACCTGCCAGCACCATCTTCCCCAGTTCGATTGCCACACACTCCAACAAATACCACCGGCTGTAACCATTGATTCTGTAGCAGTACAAATACCTGTCCTTAATTCTCCTGAGAGCTTCCTTAAAACTCCTGTGGTTACTCGCCCCGCCCATTCTGAAGTCGGCCAGTACCTTGTTCACCGTCACGATCCGGACCCCCAGCTTCCTCATCTGCAAATAAAAGCCATAGTCATCGTGAATTCCCAGATTGCGGAAAGGGTATTCCTTATAGAGACCAGCCTTCACAAAAGTGGTAGGGTGATTCCAGTCCCTGGAAGTCTGAAAACTTCTTTGTCTCGCTTTTTTTATAAAAGTACTGCCATCCTCTCTGTGCATCCGGATATCCGCAAACATCAGATCACAGTCTGTCTTCTCAAAGGTATGTATCACTGTCTCCAGAGTATCCTCTTCGTACCAGTCATCACTGTTCAGGATTCCGATCACATCCCCGGAAGCCAGCCGGATCCCTTTGTTCATAGCATCATAAATTCCGCCGTCAGGCTCACTTAAGATACGGTATTCCGCCCTTTTCCCTTCAAACAACTCCCTGTAATCTTTCGCGATCTCCACTGTCCTGTCACTGCTTGCGCCGTCAATGATAAGATATTCCAGGGTATCAGGGTATTTTTCAATACAGGTCTGTCCCAGCACAGACTCGATAGTGCGGGCTATTGTCCTCTCACTGTTATATGCCACCGTAATAACTGATATCTTCAAACTTTTCCCTCCGTACGCATGATGCTTTCCTTCAGCGAAAAGATCTGGTATCCTGAAAAATCCTTCGTGCTCAGAGTCTGGTCCACAGTCAGGCTTCCAAAAGCCTTATTCGCCATTTTCCCGGCTTTTCCCGGCATTTTGGATATGAATCTCACCAACGGGTTCAAAATCCCCCACAAACGGATCCTGCGGCCATTTGCCATCCCGATCAGCTGCACCATCTGAGAGGTGGTGGTATACTCCCGATTCTGGGGGAAGAAAAGTCCTCCTCTCCCGTCATCAATCAGCATCCGAACAAATTCTGCAAGGTTTTCTATATATAACATACTGCGCTGGTTTTCAATATCCGGGAAAAAAGGCATCCTTTTTGCGAGGCCCGCCATCAGGGGATAATTGCCCTTACAACCCCTTCCATAAATAAATGGAGCTCTCAGAACCGCCACATGAAAATCCCCTTCCTCCAGTTCCTTCAGCCTCTTCTCCGCCTGCAGTTTACTGTCCCCATAGAAATTGGCAGGAGCACAGAGCGTATGCTCTGTGATATGTTTTGTACAGCCCACAGGTGCACTTTCTCCATAAACGATCACGCTG
This sequence comes from uncultured Acetatifactor sp., assembly GCA_947589075.1. Classification (GTDB taxonomy): domain Bacteria; phylum Bacillota; class Clostridia; order Lachnospirales; family Lachnospiraceae; genus Acetatifactor. The sequence goes on along the minus strand of CANQBS010000001.1, from coordinate 107,076 downwards.
CTCATAAAAATAAACTGATGCACGCCCTGGGCCTTCGCTTTGACAGCTGTCCGGACTGCCAGATCACAATTTACCTGATCATATAGGGACTTTTCGCTCTTCGCCGTTTTCTCCACATCGGAATGTGCGATGCCTGACACATGGAATACCGTATCATACGGCGAAAAATTATGATCTTCCCAGGTATCATCCCTTTGGGCAATCGTATCAATCCGGTACTCTTCCCTGCCAAGATCGGCATTGTATCGCACCAGATACCGTTCTACACTGGTACCGATATAACTGTTATAACCCGTGATCAATATTCTTTTCGTCATTCCCTGCAGTTTCCTCCTTCATGGCTCCGGTACCGCCTTCTACGACCCCGTCCTCCCGCAGGACGCTTAAGAAGGTGCCGAAGAAGCATCTGAGATCCATGAGCAGACCCATTTTTCTCACATATTCCCCGTCCAGACCGGCTTTTACCGGTATCTCCAGTTCATCCCGGCCATTGATCTGCGCCCATCCGGTCAGCCCGGGCCGGACATCATTGGCTCCGTATTTATCACGTTCCGCGATCAGATCATACTGGTTCCACAGCGCCGGTCTCGGTCCTACGATGGACATATCTCCCTTCAGGATATTGAAGATCTGGGGCAGCTCATCCAGACTTGTCCTGCGTAAAAACCTTCCGGTCTTTGTAATATACTGTTCCGGATTCTTCAGCAAATGAGTAGGCGTGTCCTTTGGGGTATCGCTCCTCATGGTGCGGAATTTCAGGATCTGAAAATATGTTTTATGGATTCCCACCCTCTTTTGTCTGAAAAAGACCGGGCCAGGAGAATCCAGCTTGATAACGGCTGCAAGAATGATCAAAAAGGGAAACAATATGAGGATACCCGCCAGGGAAAGGATAAAATCCATCCCTCTTTTTATTTTCTGATACATAATACCTCCCAGCCTTTCACAAACCCTCGCAATGACGAACTCTTCACAAGCCTTTCAGCCGCCGATGCACCACCCGGATCCCCTTCGGTGCAATGGCAAACAGCAGGTGATAAACCTTATTTTTCACCGTCAGATACGGATTTCCCAAAGCGCGGAAGAAATTACCCCTCATCCAGCGGACAATGGTCTGATACTGCCCGTTTTCCTTTTCCATCTGAGCGATGGGGATATGCAGCAGATATTCCAGTCTCTGGAAAACCTCAAACCGGAAGGCCACAGCCACCATATCAGGATCTGCCTCCGTTCCTTCCGGATATCCCTTTTTTACCATCTCACACACCAGATCAGCATTGTCCACACTGTCGCCATATACCCTGGAAAAGGCTTCCTTCCCCACCTTACGAGTGTTGCTGTCCGGGCGATAACAAACATGATATGCATAACCGGGCAGGGAAACAATGGGACCCATCTCCTGCAGCATTTCCACCAGCAGGCGGAAATCCTCATTCAATACGCCTTCCGGAAAGCCCCTTCCCTCAAAACATTCCCGACTGATCAGCTTGGTACAAAAGGAACAGTCACCTCTGTGCATCAGCAGCTCCCGCAGGAAATCCTTTTGAGAGATGATCCCTGCCTCCTGGGGCGGAACACAGATATCCGGCATCCTGTTTCCCAGAGCGTCCAGCTCGTCCCTGCCGATCTGGGCCGCTTTCGTGCCATAACGCAGGACAGCGGACATCAGCCGTTCATACATATCCTTCTCTGTGTAATCGTCGCTGTCCACAAAACCCAGATATTCTCCCTGAGCCTTTGATATCCCCAGATTTCTGGCGGAAGAAGTTCCTCCGTTCTGCTTATGAAAAACCCGGATCCTGCTGTCTGTCTTTTCCAGCCGATCGCACAGTGCGGACGTTCCGTCCGTAGATCCGTCGTCCACCAGAAGAATCTCTATATTCCGGTAGGTCTGCCCCTTCAAGGTTTCAACACATCTGGGGAGATAACTCATAACATTATATACCGGTACAATAATACTGACAAGAGGGGAATTTCCCTCTTCCAGACTTCCATGAACATTCATTCCGGCTGCCTCTTTCCGTCGGAGATCCACAGCCCGTTTTCCGGTCATGGATCCCTTTCTCAAATATCTTGCATCAGATCTCTTTCATCAGATTTCTTTCATCGGATCTCTTTCACTGGATCTCTCATCAAATGTCGGTACATAAGCCTCTCATGGATCACCGGCGCCGGGGAACAGGGTCCGGTCAGATCCGGATCCTCCAAAGAGGAACCTTCACTCCCTTTTTCGTCCTTTCCGCGTTCCAAATCTGCATAACTTCCGATTTTCTCTCTTCCGCCGCTCTCCTGCGGCTGCACGATTCCAATCTCTGCCAGCAGCTTCATCAGGTTCGCAGCCGCCGTTTCCGGATTCCATACCTCCACGATGGTCCGATACGCTCCTTCTCCCAATTTTCTGCGCATTTCCGGATCGCAGGCCAGACGTGCGGCGATCTCGTACAGCTGCTCCGAATCTCCGTCCCGGTAGATCATCCCGTTTTTTCCATGCCGGATCAGATAGGGAACCGCCCCAACCATATGATCTGCAATGACCGCACACCCGCTGTTCATGGCCTCATTTACCACGGCGCCCCAGCCTTCCTTCCGGTCGCTGGTGATCAGGCAGATATCGGCCCGTTCCATCATCTCTCTGATCTGCGTCGGCGTACGGAATCCTGTAAGCGTCACTTCCTCCGTTAATTCCAGGCGCTCTGTCAGCTCTTTGATCCTCTTCTCCAGCGCTCCGCCCCCCGCCATATCCAGATGGAAAGGAATTCCCCTGTCTTTAAGCCGTTTTGCCGCATAGACCGCCAGCTCCGGATGCTTCCAGCCGATCATCCTGCCGGCCCAGAGTATATAGGGAACCTGAACGCTCTTTTTCCTTTCTGCCTCAGAAACGTCCTCCCGGGAATAGCCCTTTTCCCTGAACAGTTTTTCCAGATCATATTCTTTTTTCTCAGGGAAATACCCCCACCTGTACATTTTACCCGGATAAGCCCTGATGATATGGAAATCATCCGCCACATAGGCCCCGGCGCAGAGCAGATATACCGGCGCCCTGCGGTATTTCACATGATCCTTATATTTCTTTAACAGTCCTCTGGGGGAAACAGCCTTCCACTGCCCTTCTTTATATAATCTTTCACTGTAACGGACAACGGGTTTTCCGGCCTGCAGTCTTTCCACAATATAGCTTTCATCCTCACAGCCCCCGAAGATGACAACTTCACTTTCCGCAATGAGTTCCCGACATACCTGGGGTTCTTCATAAAATAGCCTCAGGAAAGGCAATGATACCGCGCTCTGCCAGCCCATCCTCACCCGTTCTTCTTCCATGGGTTCCGTCTGGATAAAAGTAAAATCCACATCCTCCTGCCTGCACATGGCCTGACAGAAGGGAATCTGATGGTGGTTGATATAATTGGATACTAAAACGATTCTCATACCCGACCCTTTCCAGTCCTTTCGCATGTCGGAAGATTCTTTTGACACAGTTTTACTTCACCCCGATCTCCCTGCAGTAATACAGCAGCATTCCTTAAGCTTATCGCAGTCAAGCCTTTTTGGATCCGAACAAAGGATGCTGGACAAAGAAAAACAAAAACATAATGAGCTGCCCGGGATTCCACACCACTTCCATCGTTCCGAATATAAAAGCTGCTGCACATATAAAGAACGGGAAAACAGCATATATATTTTCTGAGCGCTCCATCTTTTTTTTCTGGCGAACCAAAATAAGGACCGTGAGAAAAACAAATAAAATTCCTGCAGGTATACCATAATCAAATGCTATTTGGATCCATAGATTCTGGGCGTGCCAGGAATGATAGCTGTAGGCGCCAATGTTAAAAAAGCCTTCCTGCATCTTATGACCAAACAAATTGAGCCTGCTTAAATATGCTTTAAAAATCGCTATTCTGATCTCCAGCGATCCACTTATCCCGGGAATATCCGCCACAGGAACCGTTTCATATTCTCCGCTGGAAGCATTAACATGCAGTACAAACGGATCCATCAATGCAGCCTGCTCAAAAACATTCTGAATCCGTCCCAAAAACTCTGATAAAAAATCATCCAGATCAATATATTTTTCAGAGTCCGGCGGGTCAAAGGAGTGCACTTTTTCTATACTATATTCCCCTTCATACCAGATCGGATGATGCAGGATTGTCGGCAGCCAGCGGATCGTAAAAAACACGGGCAAAAAAGTGAGGATCACAGCCAGCGCCAGGGCACATCCCCGGTACAAAACCTGTTTCCAGGATTTCTTCCATATCTTTCTGATCACAAAAATCCCATACAAAATGGTGACTATAAAAGAAGTGACCCAGGCCGTCCTGCAAAGCGTGAACAGCTGAAACGACAACATTCCTCCTGCTCCCACAAGATAAAAGATTTTCCATCCCCTTTTTGATCTTTCACATTCTATCAGATGCAGTTTGAACAGGCACATCAGGTATACGATCAGATAATATAATGCAGCTATGTTGCAATTACTAAAAGCACCTTTGTAACGCACTTCATCATACGGTCTAAAACCATATGCGAATAATTGGATACAGAAAAATCCGATGATCGTTCCGTCCAGCATGGCATTCCAAAGGATTCTTCTGTCTTCTTCCCGATACGGGGTAAGATAAAAAATTCCAAACATAAAGAAAAACCACAAGGGCCACCAGCTCTCGTTCACAGAAACGATCATCAATACACTGATCGCGATCCACAGCCAGCCGACCAGTCCGGGCTTAAAAACAATCGTCTTCTGAACAAACACCTTGCGAAACAGGTATCTGGCCATGATGCCGATCCACCACACATTCATCAGGGCCGTTTCTATCTGCCACAACACATAACGCCCTGTCGGTGTCCAGAAAATACCGACCAGAACCATGGCTGCAATACACAAGATCGTATATACCCCATTCCACAGGTCAAAAAAATCCTTCAGCGGATATGCGCTGAAAATAAATATCATCATTACAAGACCGGTACAATTTACAGCCACATACCAGATATCCCCTTTTGCGCCGCCCTTCAGCAGATCAATGATACTGAGCGCAATAAAACAAAGGGTGTATAAAACTCTTTTTCTATTATATACCAGCCTCATTTACTTCACCCCGATCTCCCCATAAATCTCCAGCAGTCTCAAATAATTCTGCTTCCCGTCATGGGTCTTTAGCCCGTGCCTGCGGGCATTTCTTCCGTATTCCGCCGCTTTCCTGCCGTCCCCGAAGATTTCCAGGACCGCATCCCGCAGAGAGGCGGATATGACAGGAAGAGGATCCTCCCCGGCGAAAGAGGGTCCGGCACAATCTCTCCCTCCAAAGCCGTCTCCGGAATCATGTCCCCTGTAAAGGATTCCATCCGCCCCGTCTGTAAACAGGCTGGGGATTCCCCCAACGTCCGCGCTGACACAGGGCATTCCCAGAACCATAGCCTCCCCCAGGGAATTGGGGGAATTCTCAATAGAGGAACAGCAGACAAATAAATTTGCCTGCAGATAAGCCTCCTTCATCCGAGCCGCATTCAGCCTTCCAAGGAACTCTACCTGTTCCTCCAGAGCATTTTCTTTTATAAGAGCCCGCAAATACTTACCGTATGCGGACAGCTTCAGCCTTTCCTTCCAGGTTCCGGCTCTGGTAATATTATCCCCTGCCACATATACCTTCACGTCCGGATATCGCTCCCTGATCCCGGGAAGGGCTGACAGCATATAATGAAGTCCCTTTATGGGGTAATCTCCCTGGCTTATAAAGATGGTATGGGGCTTACAGCCGGAGGCTTTCCATTCTCCCTCATAAAATTCAGGGCGGAGGGTCTCATTCATCCTGTAATACCGGGCATCCGGGTTCCATTTTTCCGTATAAAAACGATCCCAGGCCGTCCTTCCCGTAATGTTTCCGGCCTTTTGAACCGCTTCTGTCTCTCTCCTGCCCCGCATGAAAAACTTCTCCTGCTGCTGCTTCAGATCATCCCTTCTCAGAATATCCCTCAGGGTAACGCTTTTCCATACCTTTTCCGGGAGATCCGAGGGATAGGCCTTCGCGTAGATTTCGCAAAGCCCCTGAATCCCAATTAACATCCTTTGCGGTCTGTCCCAGCTCCTCACCGCCGCCAGGGTATGTCCGTATTCCGTACCGAAGCAGTGGACGATATCCGGGGCAAAATCCTCATAGATTTCACGAAACCGCGCCTCCAGCTTCTCATCATAGATCTCGGCATGTCTCATATCTTCAAAAAAGCCATAACAAATGCACTTTCCGCCTTCTCTCAGATCTATGCTCTCCCGGTATCCCTCAAGTTCCTTCTCGATGGGGAAGGCTATCCCCAGCTCGATCTGATTCTCCTTTTGTCCCTCCAGGATCAGATGAAACAGTCCGCTGAGCCATCCTTCTTTATTACTGGCCATCCTGTGAAGCCTTTCGGCGATCACAGGAAGCATGATATTGCAGACCCATAAAACTCTCATTTCTATACTTTTACCCCGTAAATCCAACTTTTGAAACGATGATAGATTCCCGAAAATATGGGATTCTCCGCCATCCAGCTTCGGAGAGGCGCAAGGGAAACAGCCATAAGGAACCGATACTTTGCAAGTTCTCCCCTGCTCATATATTCAGCCGTGATCTTTCGATGCTCGGCTCTGTCCCTGGCCCTGTTTTTCCTGTCTTCGGAATAGCCCCCTCCCTCATAGGAACTCACCACCATATCCATATAGACCATCTCGGCGCCCCTTCGGTAATAACACCACAAAAAATGGTCATAATCCGCCCGGATACGGTACTCCAGATCATATTTTTTTTCACCAAACAAGCGGCGGTCATAAAAACAGGACTGATGGCACGGGATATTGCGGTAACAGGTGAATCCAGTGATCTCTGGTGCCGAATGCACCACCGCCTTTGCCTGTCCGTGAAAAGTGTTGCCGTAAAAAATACAGGGCTTTTCACTTTTTTTCTTCTGAATCATTTCTGCCGCATGCCGCAGGACATGTTCATCGTAAAACAAATCTCCGCAGTTTAAAAAAAGCACATAATCTCCCCGGGCGGACTCTGCGGCCTGGTTCATGGCGTCATAAATGCTCCGGTCGGAGCACCGCAGCAGGCGAAGTCTGTTCTCTTGGGATACAAACTCCCGGAGCCCGCTTTTCCGGAGCCCATATTTCTCCTGGATCTTCTCAATGGATCCGTCCGAGGACATGCCGTCCTTGACCAGGATCTCGTATCCTTTATAATCCTGACAAAGGATACTCCCGATGGTTGCCTCCAGCTTCTCCCCTGGATTCAGGGCAACCACCAGAATGCTGAACAGAATATCGGACATTCCAAGCTGTCCTCCTTTCACAGGTTTCAGGGAGCAGGAAATTGCGAAACTTCCGGCAGTTTCTTCGTAATGACCTGATTTCAACGTAAAAATACGGTCAATAGAAAATCCAATCCAAATACGGGAGCAGATGGACGCTGGGATCATAGGCCCTGTAAAGGAAAACCCCAAAATACAGGGCAAAGGCTCCCAGACTTCCCAATATGCACAGGTTCCTGAGAAGACCTTTTTTCATCCTGAGCAGAAGATTGGGGATCAGGAACACCTGAAAAATAATAAGGTAATATCCGATCCGGGAAATCTCCGGAATGAAGGATCCGCATGTGTATAAAACCAGCCCCTCCAGATTTAAGAAAAAATAAAACCGATTTGCCTCTGTTTCTTTTGAAACATTATTCTCCGAAACCATATTCTCTGACCGGGAACCCGCTTTCCAGCAAAGGATCCCCAGGACCAGCACTCCCATACATTTCCCCACATTTACCCAGGAAATATCCGCCACATCAAACGCCGAGCCTTCATAATACGGATAAAACAGAAAAATGATCTTCCGGATCAATTCCTTCCACAGATTCTGACTGAGGATCAGAACAATCCCCGCCCCCATCACCATGAAGCACTGTTTCGTCGTAAAACGCCGGGAAGCGAACCATCTTGCCAGAAGATATGCAGGAATTACCACCAAAACAGATTTATGGATTGTCGCCGCCAGCAAAATGACAGCCAGAAATTTTCCATATTCTCCTCTGATCACATATTTTGCAGAAAACATGGCGGCTGCCAATGCGAAATAATATCTGACGGAATGCATACTGGAAAAATAATATCCTCCCGCCAGAAGCAGATAAAGGGAAACTGCATACCAGCAGGCCTGATCGTGCAGAGCTTTCAAAAAGATAAATACGGTGACCACAGAAAACAGGAAAAAAATAGTACGATAGGTTCCCTCCCCGAAAAGGAACTGCATCAGCTTTACGATCCAACGGAAACCAAATTCATAAGATACATGCCTGTCCTGGGCGATCAGCTGAAAGTTCAGCCAATACACCCAGTAATCCGCCCCGATCCCCACACGGCAGGCGGAAACTCCCGCCAGAAGTCCATAGACTCCAAACTCCGCCGCCAGGTTCCGACACCTTTGCCTCTCCCAGGAAAGCTGTCTGCAGCCCCCAAGATAGGCGGGAACATATCTCTGATTGTGTATAAACAGGGCAATTCCAACTGTCACAATTGTAAGAGCCACATAAAACCATGCTCCAACACCCATTTTCAGTCCTCCCAAAGCAAATATCAGACCCTCATTATCAGACTCTCGCTGTCAGACTTTTGCTGCCAGCCCTTCACATTCCGTCCCTTCCATCCGGTCCTTTCAGCTCTGCAGCAGGCTCAAAAGCACAACCGCAGCGGCGAATGCCCTGTTTCATCCATTTATACGCCTGCCCTATCCCATTTTCCCGGCAAAATGTCCCCTTGTGGACTGCCAGGAAACGCAAAGCCATAAGCGGCGCCATCCATCCGTACAAATCATGATACAGGACACCTCTGTCATAAAAGAATTTCTGATCATATCCTTTAAACCAGGAGGATTCTCCCGCCTCTTCCCTGCCGATCCTTATGGGGGCAGTCATGACCCGATAACCCTTTTGCAGGAATTCCTTCAAAAACAGGCTGTCCTCCCCATTGCTGTATTTTGCTCCTCCTCCATAAAGCAGGGAAAACATCACCCGGGACTCCAGCAGGCTGGAAAGCTTCACAGCGAAACTTACTGCGCCGTATCTGCCGCAGTTATACCATCTGACCCTTTTTCTTCCGGTATTATAATAGGTGCGGCGGCTTTCCTCTATGTCTATGTTAAACAATATCATGTCCGCCTCAGGCTGTCTTTCAAATTCCTCCGCGATCTTCTGCGCATAACCCTCTTCATAAACAATATCCTCATCCGCGAAAAGGCAGATATCGCCCTCTGCCCGCAGAACAGCATTGTTGCGGCTTCTCCCCACTCCTTTTTCCGCACAGGAAAAAAAACGGATCAAATGCCCCTTCCAATCCATTTCCTGATAGTCATAATGATCGCATTGATTGATAATGACCGCATCCGAATCCAGATGCATCTTCTCTGCGATCTGTTCCATCTCCTGGTTCATCACGGAAGCTAATACCTGTACCTTCATTTTGACGACCTCCGGTTTCTCCCGGTTTTTTGTACCAGATTTTCCTTCCAATAATATCTGCGGATCAGCTGTTCATCCGCCTGAACCAACATGGCAGCCGTCACGGTACAATCCTGTACCTTCAGATTATCCAGCACCTCTTCCAGTTTCTTTCCTGTATGGGGACCCGCTTTTACAGCCAGCACCAGCCCGTCCAGCTTCCGGATCCTGCTTCCCAGACCGATTTCCACCCTAAAGGCACCCACCGTTTCTTTCCCTGTTTCTTTGTCAATTTCCTGGTTTATGTCTTTTTTCCCAAAAAGCTGCAGCTGCTCCAGCTCCACAGAGGACCCTGCCGCTTTCCCCAAAGCCTCCATAGCCTCTTTCGGAACGCTCTCAAGACCCACCGGAAGCACACCGACCTTCCTGCAGCCCTTAAGAAGCCAGCTCACATTCTCCTCGAACCAGCCGCTTTCCCCCGTTCCTAATACTTTTAAGCCATAACGTCTTCCCAACACAGCCGGCAGCCAGATACTGTCCTCCCCCAGTTCCTTCAGTGCCGCCGCTATAACAGATAAAAAGAAAGATACCGCCGCGGCCAGGATACAGGCATTTAAGGGTCTGGCGACCGACGACCTGGGAGCCTCCGACGCTGGATCCACCACCCGGATATTATCGATTCCCTTTTGCCCCGCCGCGAAATCCACCATGGATCTTTCCACAGCCCCGGCAATCCTCAGGCTCAGCTGCGGATCCCCGGTAGTTACAGAAGTGTCCGGCATCCTCAGATCCATCTGCAGGGATGCCGATACATATTCCTTCATGGTATCTCTGTCAATCTCCGCCTCAGAGGTTCCTTCCAGATTTTTATAAAGCAGATCCAAAAACTCCTTCGTGTCCATCCACTGGTTCCAGGTATCCCCGTTGATAAAGGTATACTCGCTCTCTGACACCGGATCCAGCACGTATTCCACCTGATAAAGGGAGGTGGCCACATATTCCGGCGGCGGCAGTACAACCTCCTTTAAATAATATCCGCCCCCAAAAAGAACAGTGCCCAGCAAAGCAGCCAGAACTATTTTATAACCCTGTTTCCACAGCCGAAGCAAAAGCAGACGGAAATCCACGGGTTCCGCGGGGTATTGACATTCCAACATGGCGCTATTCCTTTCTTTTCAACGCACTTTTCTTCCAAATGTATTTCAAATGTATTTTCCCTTCAATGCACTTTTCACATCTGTCTTATTTCCGGGTATTCTCTTCCTGAACCTTCTCTTCCTGAACCTTCTCTTCCTGAACTTCCTCTTCCTGAACCTTCTTTTCCTCCAGGTTTCTTTGATATGCCTCCTTAAAGGCTGTCACCTGTTCGCTGTCCACGCCCTCCGTGCTGTCCGGCCAGAACAAGATCTTTAAAGTCAGCAGCATCAGCTTCAGATCCAGCCACAGGGAATAGTTCTCAATATAAGTGAGATCCAGCTTCAATTTATCATAGGGCGTCGTATTATATTTTCCATATACCTGAGCATAACCGGCAAGACCGGCCTTTACCTTCATCCGATAGGCAAACTCCGGCATGATCTCCAGATACTGTGCGATGATCTCCGGTCTTTCCGGTCTGGGACCGATAAAGGACATATCTCCCTTTAAAATATTGATGAGCTGGGGCAGCTCGTCCAGCCTTACTTTCCTGATAAAACGTCCTACCGGAGTGATCCTGTCATCGCTTTTTTTCGCCAGCCTTGCCACACCGTCCTTCTCGGCATCCACCTTCATGCTGCGGAACTTCATGATATAAAACTGTCTCTGGCCTTCTGTACAGCGGATCTGCCGATAAATAACAGGCCCTCCGTCATACAGCTTGATCGCCAGCGCGGTCAAAAGCATAAGAGGAGACGTCAGGATCAGCAGAAGGAAGGAGCATACGATATCGATCAGACGCTTTACAAGCCTCTGCTCCATAGTCAGGCTGTATTCCCTGGTCAAAAGAATAGGAGTATCAAACAGATGCATTTCCTCCGCTCCAAGGAGGATCACATCTGAAATCTTCGGCATGGTATAAAAGCGGATGAAATGGGCGTAGCAGAACTTCATCAGGTCGTTTCTCATTTTTACAGAGGTGTCCCAGATAACAACCGCAGCGAACTCCCCTTCCTCATACCCCTTTATGATCTCCCTTTTCAGGGCTTCCACCCCTATATCGGCGTCCTGGCATTTTACAATCTGATATTTATCCCGGCGGCTTTCAAATTTGGCAATGATATCCTTCACAGAGCGCGGGCCATGAATGAGGAACAATTTCCTGGGGGGAAAGATCTTTTGATATACCCTTGTTGCGATATTGATCCATATTACAATAGCAAGGGACTGGTAAAACATCATCAGCACAAAGGGCAGCGGGATAAACAGCTGCGTAACCATCAGGGACATCTGCACATACAGGAAAATATTAGTGATCAGTGTGGCGAATATCTGGGAAAAAATAATTTCAACGTTCCGCAGATAACCAATCCGCAAACCGCCGTACATATGAGAAAAGAAAAAAAGCAGGGCCCCATAGAAGCAATATTGCAGCAGATAGCCCCGATACCAGTAATGCAGATCCAGCAGAATATCTGCGCTGGGATATATATCCTGCAGATAAAAGTATGTAAATATCAGTATTTCAATGAATAAGCAGCCTCCAGACAGACTGAGATTGATCAGTCTTTTGAAGGCTTCTCTTCTTTTCATCTTGATGATATTAGGATTCTGGTCCAAAACCTCTTCCTCCTTTTGTAGCGGCTTTTTTCGCAGATAAAATCGGCGAATTCTGCGTTAGCAGAATCATTATACCACACCTGTCCATCCGCTGACAATAGATATGGGCAATTAAACTCTTCTGCGGACAGCCCTGACAGCCCAGAAGCAGAAATAATATGCGCTTTTCACAATTCCCAGTCCCTCCGCCTTCCTGTATAGATTCCAGATCCTGCGGACAGCCTCCAGTTTATTAGACGAAAGACTGGCATTGCCCCTCCGGTAAAGCACAAGATTCTCATCCAATCCATATGCCTTATTGCCCCTTCTGAGCACCCTCCACCAAAGGGCCGTATCCTCGCTCTTGATCTGAGGCATTTCCAGGGCGGCCTTTTCTATTCTTTTCGTATCAAACATCACTGTAGAGGTAAAGATCGTGGTGTTTTTCAACGCGTCGACATATTCCATAACCTGAGGAACGTGTACGATCTTGCCGTTTCCGACCCCATTCTGGTCCGCAAACTCATAGCCGGTAAAGGAAAAGGCCGCCTGCCGCTCCTGCATAAACGAAACCTGATGAGAAAGCTTGTCCCGCGTCCAAAGATCATCCGCATCCAAATAGGCGATGTAACGTCCCGCGGCTCTGCTGACTCCAAGATTCCGGGCCCTGGCCGCACCCTGGTTCGACTGTCTGATCACAATAATCCTCTCATCCTGTAACTGTTCCAGATATTCAGACACCACTTCGTCCGTTCCGTCGCTGCAGCCGTCCAATATCAAAAGAAGCTCCCAGTTCTGATAAGTCTGTCTTCTTACACAATCAATCGTACCTTTTATATAATTTCTGGCATTATAGACAGGAACAATAATGCTGACCTTTTCTTCCATCGTATATTATCCTTCCAGACAGCGCAGGGACATACCTCTTCCTCAATGGATCCAGAAGATATTATATCCATATGCCTGCTCTTTTATCACATCGCAACCAGCTTTTTCCATAACGGCAGTCACATACTGAAATACCGCTTCCGTTCCTCCTGCTTCCGTCCCTTCCCTTTCTGTTCCCTCAGGAAGGATCATACAATTTACGCCGGAGGACAATGCTGTTTTTATGCATTGATCCGCAGTTTCCCGAAATGTTGTTTCCTCCGCAGTTTCTCCTGCAGTTCCGCCTTCAGTTTCCTGAATATCCTGCAGCGCGGCCCCCAGCAGATAATCGCTGCAGTCTTCCATCCAGCGATAAGATGCCTCTATCTCGGGAGAATAGCTGTCATAGGAATAAGCATTCAAAGCCTCATCCCACATATTTCTTCCATACAAAAGAGTAATTTCCCCGTTCTGCATACGCGCATATGTCATAAGATCTGCCGGAGCCCACAGACAGATCCCGTCCGCATTCCCGCTTTTCTGCCTTTCCTCCAGAAACTTCAACAGATGCGAGGTTCTTTCATAGGCTCCGTCATCGCCTGTTGCCTCTGTCTGAAGGTTCCCGCATAATAAAAATACGGCCAGAAAAACTGCTGCCAGGCCGGCCGCTTTCCACGGCCTTCGATCTGAAAAGGATTTATAACAGTCCATATACGCTTCCACCGTTCCAAAAGCAATGATAAGCGTCATGGGAATATATGCCAATACCCAGGTATAATCATAAAACCTTGTCTGGTAGATCCGCAGGGCCATCCCTGCCGGAGGTATTGCGGCCACTGCTAAAATAAAAGCGGCGTAAACGGCCAGCTGCCATGACATCTCCGCCCGGCTGTCATGTTCCCCCCTTTTTTTCACAAGCTGTAGCCTTCTGTACCACAAATACATCAGGGCAGCCATGTAAAAAACCATATATTTTCCGTCGCTGATCAGTTCTCTCCAACCTTCAGCTGCTTCCTTCAGGAGTTCCGCCATGATCTTTCCTCCCATCTCTTTCCAAAGGGTCTGCAGAGGTAAATCAGAGCCATACATACCGTTATGAGCAGGCAGGCTCCCATTCCGTAGAAAGTCCAGACAATACAGGCCTCCGCCAGAATGCAAAGAAAAGCCTGTCCCCATTTTCTCTGCAGGCACGCCCAGATCGTATAAGGGATCAAAATCCCTGCCCTGACAGCAGTCCCGCGATATCCAACGTGCATCATCTGGAAAGCGTCCATCTCTTCCATAGAATCGCCGAACCAGAAAATGAGATTTACGATCAGAAGGAACAGACATAACCTGGTGCGGTCTCCGGAGAATAATTGTCGGCCCAGCAGATAATAAGCACAGTAAGATGCGGACAAAACCATAACAGGAATGAGCCCCCATACCGCAATCGAAGGGTCCGTTCCGGTAAGCTCACACAGAAAAGCATATAAGGTAGGGAGACACAATATCTTCAGTCTGGCCGGCATTCCCTCCGTATAAGGAAGGCCTGTCAGCGGATCTGCCTGATATATCCTGTCAGAAACCAGAAAAGACCGAACCGTTTCCAATACAATATCCCCGGTTCTGCCCTCACTCATCCTGGTCCATATAAAAATCACCTGCAAAAGCGCTGACAGGACAAAACATGCCAGCAGGATCTGCTGTACCGCAGTAAAAGTCCTTTTCTCCGGCTTCCCGACACCCTTATGAAACGCCCTCCGCCTCGCCAGGAGATAAAAAAGAGCTGCGGCACAAAGGATCAAAACCAGGGCCGCCCAAAACGGCAAAGCTTCTTTCAGTCCCCAGCCCAGAAAAACAGCTGCAAGATGAACGGTCTCCGTCAGACCGATCAGCATACAGATACCTGCAGGGAAAGCCTCCGGCTGCCCCGGACTTCCTGATCCCTTCTTTCTATCATACATCACTGCCAGCAAGCCTTTTCCCAGGAGGAACGAACTTGCTGCAACCAACATCCAGATCGCCATCAAAAGCACACCCCTGTTTTCCATCCCTGAACCAGGTTTGAAAAGATTGCTGCATTATGACCTTTCTGCCATAATGCAGCAATCCTACCTAGCATGCAGATGGGCATAATACTTATTTTCATTACTTTCGTACCTTTTTTTGCCCGCTGTATCATCCAGGGGCAAAAAACTATTCGTCTACATAGCCTTAAAATCAAGCCTGATCTTATCCGCAATTCTGGCTATGTATTCGCTGTTGGTAGGACGACTCTTACCGGACAGGATCGAGTAGCCGAACAGTTCTTCGAATGTATCTGTGTTTCCCCTTGCCCAGGACACCTCGATGGCATTACGGATGGCTCTCTCCACCTTTTGATCCGTTGTCTTGAATCGTCTCGCGATGGTCGGATAGAGCAGCTTCGTCACACTGCTCACTACCTCCATGTCTTTTCCAGACAGTAAAATTGCATCCCTCAAATAATGATAACCCTTTAAATGCGCTGGAACACCCATATCCAGCATGATCTCTGTAATATATCTCTCCAGCTCGTAATCTTTCACAGCAGCAATCTCCATAACGAATTCCCCTTCCTTATGTCGAGTATTGCCCATTACTGCGATGCTGTAGTGGATTTTACCATATCTGTCGAAAAATGGGAAGTCGTTTTCATCGCAGGAACCGCCATTATCGGACAATTCTCCCCTGCGGTTCCCTGCAGCTCCCCTCATGAGATCCTCCCTGCCCATCCTGGCGTCTTTTCCTGTCCTCAGGCTTTTACAATTCTTCCTTGATAATATAGATCGGACGCCTTTTTACCTCCAGATAGGTCTTGGCCAAATACTGTCCCACGATTCCCAGGCAGAAAAGCTGCACGCCGCTCACCAGGGAAATGATACATACCAGGGACGGCCAGCCTGAGACCGGATCACCAAAAATGATCTTCCGTATTATAGTGAACAAGATCAGCGCAAAGGCTAAAATACAGAACAAAACACCCATAAGGGAAGCAAACATAAGAGGAGCCGTGGAGAAAGCCGTGATGCCCTCAAGGGAATAAAGAAACAGCTTCCAGAAATTCCACTTCGTTTCCCCCCTGGCTCTTTCCACATTTTCATATTCCAGCCATTTTGTCTCAAAGCCGACCCAGCCGAAAATTCCCTTGGTAAAACGATTATACTCCTGCATGGAAAGGATGGCCTCCACCATCTGTCTGGTCATAAGCCGATAATCTCTGGCGCCGTCCATGATTTCCGTCTTTGAGATCTTGTGCATCAGACGATAAAAAAGCCTTGCGAAAAAGCTCCTGACAGGCGGTTCCCCTTTTCTGCTCACCCTCCTGGTAGCGACAGAATCATAGCCCTGTTCCATATAGGACAGCATCTCAGGAAGCAGGGCGGGAGGGTCCTGGAGATCCACATCCATCAGAACCACATAGTCTCCTTTTGCTTTTTCCATTCCGGCATACATGGCCGCTTCCTTTCCAAAATTTCTGGAGAAGGAGACCAGGCGCACCCTTTTATCCCGTTCATGAAGCTTCTTCACCTCTGATACGGTTCCGTCCCTGGAGCCGTCATTCACAAAAATAATCTCCAGCTCCAGTTCTTTTTCCCGGAAACATTTCTCCTGTTTTAAGAGTTCCGTATAAAAAAGTTCCACGCTTTCTTCCTCATTATAACAGGGCACCACAACGCTCAGGATCTTCATACCAACCTCCACGATTCCGATCTTTGGGGATCATCGTCTCTGTTTCAGTATACACTTTCAGGAAAGCAAGTGCAAGAAAAAAAGCTGAAAATGAAAAAATATATAGATATCCTTTCAAAAATATTGTATACTGGATTCCGGGACATAACCGCTATTTATATACCGCTTCTTACAAGCGGTCAGGTCAGGAATGAACTTACAAAGGACGGGGAGAACAACACATGCAATTTTTCAGCGATTTATTATCAAATAAGATTTTTATGGCCGCCGCAACAGGATGGCTGGTGGCGCAGATCCTAAAAACCGGGATACATCTGTTCCTTACGAAGGAATTCGTGGCTGAACGGCTCATCGGGAGCGGCGGTATGCCCAGCTCCCACTCTTCTACCGTCTGCTCTCTCGCCGCCGCAGCTTATCTTGTATATGGTGCAAAAAGCTTCGAATTTGCCATAACCGCCATTCTCGCTATCATCGTTATGTACGACGCCATGGGGGTCAGGCGGGAAACCGGCATCCAGGCCAAGGTGCTCAACGATATGCTGAAATCCTTTGAGGAAATGGGGAAAGGGAAAATTTCCACAGTGGATACCCTGAAGGAATTTGTGGGACACACGCCCCTGCAGGTACTGATGGGAGCGCTGTTGGGTATTCTGATCGCGTTTATCATGTGCCGGTGATATCCCGAAAGCAGCATTTTCGCCCCTGTTTTTCTTATAGATTTCTTAATTCTTGTCAAAAAATAATGACGTTCGGCTTTTTTTGTGTTATACTAAGCTTCGAAGCTCGG
This sequence comes from uncultured Acetatifactor sp., assembly GCA_947589075.1. Classification (GTDB taxonomy): domain Bacteria; phylum Bacillota; class Clostridia; order Lachnospirales; family Lachnospiraceae; genus Acetatifactor. The sequence continues at coordinate 89,535 of CANQBS010000001.1, read as the reverse complement.
AAGACAATGCGCTCCGGCTTCAAATAAATTATTTTTCTCAGGAAAGAGAGGCATAATTATGAAAAGGATAAAGTTTTTATTGCTGACTGCCATCTGTGTGATCTTCCTGGCGGCATGCGGCAAGGAGAACGAAGAAACAAAAGGCTCCATGGCGGAAGACCTGGTTCCTTCAACTGCTGCTACGGAACCGTCCTCAGCGGACGAAAGCACCCCCGGCAGTGAGGACACGGGATCTTCCAGTGAGAATGCGGGATCCGTTGATGACTCAACCCCTCCTCAGGAAGGCATGGTAAGAAGCCGTCTGACCAACGAGTGGGTGGATCCGGAAGTGGCCAATACCCGTCCCATCGCTGTAATGACCCCCAACGAAAGCTCTGCCATTCCCCAGTATAATCTGTCCCAAGCATCCATTCTTTACGAGGCGCCCGTGGAAGGCGGCATGACCCGTATGCTTGCGGTTTACGAGGATTGGGAGAAGCTGGATAAGATCGGCAATGTAAGAAGTCTTCGTACATATTTTGGTTACCTGGCTCTGGAATGGGATGCTTTTATTGTCCATGTCGGCGGTCCTTACTATGTCGATGAGGTTCTGAACAAAACGGACGTCCAGGATCTGGATGAAGACCATACCGCATTCTTCCGCAGCTCAGACCGGAAGGCTCCCCATAACTGTTACGCTACCGGTTCCGGTATCAAGCAGGTGGTGGAAAGCCGTAAACTGGGGCTTGCCTACCGCGGACTGGCCGACGAGCACCATTATCAGTTCGCTTCCGCATCCGAGCCCAACACCCTGGACCAGTACAGCAGCGCCGTCAGCGCCGGCAAAATAGACCTGTCCAACTGCTACAAGCTGACAAGATGCTATTTTGAATACAACGAAGAAGACGGGCTCTATTACCGCTATCAGCACTTGTCCGGTTCCTCCGACGGTCCTCATATCGACGGAGCCAACGGCGAGCAGCTCAGCTTCAAAAATGTTATTGTCCAGAACATGTATTTCGAGGATCTGGGAGACGGCTACCTTGCCGCCCAGAATCATGACACCACAAGAGACGGCTGGTTCTTCACAGAAGGCAAGGGGATTCATGTAACCTGGAAAAAGACCACTGATTTCGGCGCGACCCGCTATTATGATGATAATGGCAACGAGATCACCCTGAACACAGGTAAAACCATGGTTCTTCTTATAAAGGACGGCTCCAGTTTCTCTTATGAATAAACAACTCTGAGATCAGAAGCAGCCAGGCGCTGCACTGAAAAACTGCCGACAGAGAAAATTGATCTCTCTGTCGGCAGTTTTAAATTTTCCTCATTCCCCCAGTCCCCCATCCACTGCTGCGACCAGAGCTTTCAGGGCGTCTTGCTCATCTTCTCCCTGACAGAAGAATTCGATCTCATCCCCGCATTTTACACAGGCGCCCAGAACACTGAGCACACTCTTCGCATTTGCCGTATTGCCTCTGAACTGAAATGTGATCAGGGACTTGAACTGCATTGCCTCTTTACATAAGATACCTGCCGGCCTCAAATGAAGCCCGGTAGGATTTTTGATCACTACTTTTTGACTGACCATAAAACCATCCCTCCTGAATCATTCTATTATTCCTTACTCTTCTTCATTCTGTATAAATCCTATTTCAGCCCTCACCGTGCCTACCTGTTCAACGCCCTCGGGAATCTCAAAAGAAACAGGACAGGAATATACAGCCGGAGCGATCTCTTCCATCTCCATCTGCTCCATCCACTGCGCAATGTCTATGGTCCCGTGAAGCTGATCTGCCATTACCTGATCCAGATACCGTTTCAGCCCTCTCAGCGTCAGTTCATACGTTCTGCCTTCCTCCGGCTGCTCCATTATCACAGTATCCGGGATATTTTCTACCTGAATATTGTCAGCAGGTATCCTGTATATTCTTTCAAGGACGGGCTCTACATATACGGTAACACTGGCGCTGCCGTCTCCTTCCCCTTCAGCTAACGCTACACCGGAAGGAAGATAATCCTTAATATTAAAGTCTTCCGTCCTGTTCTCCGTGACCTCGGAGATGTCTACCGGGCTTCTGGCGCCTCCGACCACAATGTTCTCCAGATTATTCAGCAGGGCGCTGCTGCCTACCACTTTGACGCTCTGCAGGCTTCCCTCTATCTCTCCGGTGGCAAGATAGCCTTCTGCCGGTTCCCCAAAGGGTTCATAGATAATCGGCACTTCCTTCGTAGGATTGATCCTGACGGTAATCCTTGTAGTGAACAGGCTTCTCTGCAGACTGTTTTCATCCAGCCTGTTCTTATCCTTATCAAAGAGCAGGATTCCTCCTGAAGAAAAGATATCTCGATTTGCTCCCGACACATCCTGCTGTACCGCGGCGCAGTATACCTGATCCACCTTACTGGTCCCGCCGGAGATCGTGATCATATTTACATCCGTTACCGCCTCCACGATCTGATAGCCTTCTTTAACCATTCCCGTAGTCCAGGCCTCTACACTGATATTTTTACTCTTCAATTCCTCCACCAGCAGCTTTACCACAGGACTTCCTTCTGTCTGGGAGATCTCGATCTCAGGTCCGGAGAATCTGGATGGAACGCTGAATACAATGGGAATGGTATGATCTTCCTCATTCATTTTAGCGAAGTCAGCCGTAGCAATGACAGTGGCGCCAAGATCCAGCATTTCATCAAGGGTTTTCCTTCGTCCCTTCACAGTCACGCGGCGCACCACGTCCGTTCCTTCCAGGACTTCGCTCACCAGATTCCGCTCCTGCAGCAGGTCCTCATTCAGGAACTGTACCTGGATATTGGTAAAGGTCGATTCTCCAAGAGGATCCTCCGAATATGCCCAAACATACCATAAGCCAAAAGCGACAAAAAGAGCAGCCAGCTTAAGGCCCCAGTTATTAAAAAGCTTTTTCCTCATTTTTTGTCTTGCCCTTTCCTCTCCGCTTCCAAATCCTGCGACTCTTTTCCTCGGAATCGTTTTTCCGGATCTGTCTCATTCTTTCCTTCAGCTGCTCTACCTCTACGGCGCCTTCCAGCTCACCGTTCCGGGCAATGCTGATATTTCCTGTTTCTTCAGATACGATTACCGTCAGGGAATCCGTCACCTCCGAAATACCGATCCCAGCACGGTGTCTGGTGCCAAGTTCCTTACCGAGATCCATATTATTGGACAACGGCAGATAACAGGTGGCCGACGTGATCCTGTTCCCGTCAACAATAACGGCTCCATCGTGAAGCGGCGTATTTTTTTCAAAAATATTGATCAGCAGCTGGCTGGTTACAATGCCGTCTACATCAATGCCGGTGCGTTCATATTCCTCCAGGGAATCGTCCACACGGATCACGATCAGCGCACCCGTCTTCACTTTGCTCATCTCCACGCATGCCCGGGCGATTTCATTTACAGTTTTTTCTGAAAAATCCTCCTCTTTTCTTCTGGAATCCGTGGGTAAAAAAGAATAGATCACATTTTTCTTTCCAAGCTCCTCTAAAGCCCTGCGCAGTTCCGGCTGTAATACCACAATGATCGCTGTTACCGCAAATCCCATTACATTGGAGGCTACCCATAAAATGGTCTCCATTTCAAAAATATTTGCGATCAGGAGAAAAACAGTAATGACGATCACACCCTTAAGCAGATACCATGCATGACTGGTTTTGATCCAGCAAAACAAATGGTACAGCACAAAGGCTATGATAAAAATTTCTATCACATCATATATGTTCATGTAAGACAGCATATCTCTGAACGTCTCTAGCCGAATATTCATACCGTTTTCCTTCTATCCCATAATCAAGCCATACTGTCAGTGTTCTGAAAGATCCTGCTGGATTCCCTGCAGATCCCTGTGATCATTTTCTGCCTTTCCGGCTTCTTCCCCTTTCATTCTCCGCATACGGTTCATCTTCCGTATATGTTTCCTCTGTGTAATTATCCTCCTCCGCATATTCCTGGCCGTCCGCGTACTCCTCCTGGTCCTCAGGATACATTTCATCCTCTGCATAAGGCTGCCCCTCAGAATATTCCTCTGGTTCCATATCCTCTTCCAGGACATCCTCCATGATATCTTCTAATCTCTCTTCATCCATCACACTGCTGTTTATGGTAACGCTCTTCCTCTGCATATTAATCTTCTTTACAGTTTTGGACTGCGCCGCTACCGTCATCTTCGGGATCGCCTTGACATAATAATAATATTCATCATCCTCAAACTGCACTTTTTCCGCCCTGTTATAATCGACACAGAATCGGAAGAATTCGATCACCTTGGCAACCGCCGCCGCAAGGATCGTTCCCAAAACCGCGCCCACCAGCGAAAGTTTCGTATCAAACTTCAGATCCCCCACCAGCAGGACGAGCAGATCTACAATGCAGCCCGTAATGATGGCAATGGTCCAGGCATATGCAACGGACAGTCTCCGGATCAGATAAACAACAATAATCGTTACCGCAAACGCAGCGATCATTACGATCATCCCGTTGTTATGGATCAAAGCATCCAGCACCAGCTTCAGCTTCGCCACCGCTTCCTCTGCCTCCATGGCGCTGATCACCTGGGCATTGGCAGCCACATTGGAAAGATAATTGTAGACCACGATCCCGCAGCCCACAGAAACAGCCGATGCAGGGGTGCCGAGAAGACCCATGGCAACAGGCATCACATATGGGATATTTGCGGCACAAAGCAGAGGCGTCAGCAGCACCACGATAGAATCTTTGGGACTGAACCTGAAATATAAAAGGGCCATCACCAGGTACAGGCACAACCCCACCAGAGCGACTTCCATAGATAACTCATACATGTGGAGCAGGCTGAACAGGGCAGCGAAAAAGATGATGCATCCGTTGGGCAGGAAGGAACACAGCAAAGATACGATCAGCACAATGGCCAGATTATCCAGCTGCTTCATATATCCCAAATTGCCGTTGATCACATTGAGGGCCAGAAACGTCAGTAAAAATTTCAGGATCGAAATGATATACGTATCGTACCTGCCATAAATTACCTTTAATTTTTCCTTGAATTCCAGTAAAGCGCTCATTCCTCATATCCTTTCAGCAAATCACTGCTGTTCATTGTTATACAGTGAATTCAGCTTTTTCAGATTGGCATAATATTTTTTCAGACTTTTCTTCGCCTTGGAGTAACGATAGGAATATACCATATACGAAATAAGCCCATATATAACGATCATCCCTCCGTATGCGATCAAAACCCTTCTGACGAAATCCATCAGATCTATCTCATAAATGTTCTCCATGAACACCTCAAAATCATAAAACAGATACAGGGCAAACAAGATCCCAAAGGCGATGGTCCCGCTGATTACAGAGCGGAGAATATGCAGGCTGATATAATCGCCCCGGAAATAATTTCCGATCTGCACATTCCTTTTCCCTTCATTCTCTTCGTAAACTTCCATTTTCGTCATCAGGATGACTCTCTCCTCATTCAGCATTGCAGCCCTCCCGTTACAATCCCTTTCCGCTGGCCAGCGCCACAAAATAAACCTCTCTCACGCCGGCCTCCTGCAGTATGCGGGCGATTTCGTCAACCGTACTGCCTGTAGTATAAATGTCGTCCACTATTACTGCCGAGCGGACTTTCTCTTTTAATTTTACATCATTTCCAACAATATGAAAAGCCTTTTTCAAATTATTTTGTCTTTCCTGCGGATTTAATCGTTTCAGGGGCGTCGTATTTCTCACCCGCGCCACCATCCGGTCATAAACCGGGATCCCCGTGTAACGGCTGACGGCCCGGGCCAAAAGCTCCGCCTGATTATACCCCCTCTTTCGCTGTCTCTTCGGATGAAGCGGCACCGGGATCAGGCCGTCCGGATGGACACCCGCAAGAAAGCCTCCAAGATATCTTCCTATCTCTTCTCCAAAAAAATCTGCATATTCCCTTCTGTTCCCATATTTAAAACGATAAATGGCCGGGGCAATGCTTTCATACTCATACAGGGCGCGTCCTCTTTTAAAGAAATGCTCCTTCTTGCCGCAGTCCAGACAATATTCCCTTTCATCTTCCTGTAAATGCTTTCCGCAGCGAAGGCACCGGGGCTGGGAAATATACCGCAGCTTTTTCAGACAATCCAGACAGATCTTTTCCCCGTAGGGCGTAACGATCTCGTCGCACACCGGACATCTCAAGGGATAAAGGAACTGAACCGCTGCGCCTGCTGCCCAGCGGGCCATTTTTTTCAAATTCATTTTGCCTGCCTTTCCGCAGACCTTCTCCGATACTTTAGTACCAGTTCAGCCAGCCGCCTGAACTGGTACTATTTTAAGTAAGCTCCATGATACGTTCTCTGAGAGCGGTATATCTTTTGTTCTCACTCACATTGTCGATCATGCCGCGGACCACGGCGCTGCTGCCGAGAATGGTAACACAGCTCTTCGCCCTTGTAACCCCCGTATACAGGAGATTCCTGTTAAACAGCATTTTAGGTCCCCCCAGCAGGGGCATGATGACCGCGGGATATTCGCTGCCCTGGGACTTATGGATCGTAACCGCATAGGACAGCTCCAGCTCATCCAACAGACTGAAAGGATAAGTTACACGCCGCATTTCGTCGAATTCCACCACCATCTGAGCCAGATCCTCATCGATCTCCAGGATCTTTCCCATATCCCCGTTAAAGACCCCCGCTCCCTTCTCTACAGGGATCCCATACCGGCTTAACACCTCCCACTCCAGCTGATAATCATTTTTTACCTGCATGACTTTATCGCCTTCCCGAAATATGGTATTCCCTGACAGGTGTTCCCTGCGGGAGGAGCCGGGAGGATTCAGATACCTCTGCAGGATCTCGTTCAGCGTTTCCGCCCCCAACGGCCCTTTGCGCATGGGAGTGAGTACCTGAATGTCATAAGGGGAAGCCTTGACGTATTTGGGAAGCATATCCTGGATCAGCTGAATCATATGCTTATAGATCACATTCACATTAGAACGCTCCAAAAGGAAAAAATCCCGGCTTTTATTGTCCAGGGCGATCTGCTCCCCATTGTTGATGCGGTGAGCATTGACGACGATGTCGCTTCCCTTGGCCTGCCGGAAGATCCTGTGCAGGACCAGCATGGGGAAGGCTTTGCTTTCCATCAGGTCCCGAAGCACCTGTCCCGGTCCGACACTGGGAAGCTGATCCACGTCCCCTACCAGTATCAGCCTGGTCCCCGGCACCACAGCCCGCAGAAGAGACTGAAAAAGGGGCAGATCCACCATGGACATCTCATCAATAATGATCACATCCGTCTCCAGGGGATTCTCTTCATTCCGCTCAAACCGGGCGCTGCGGGCATTCCGGTCCGACAGATCGCCGTTTAATTCAAGCATCCGGTGGATCGTCCTGGCCTCATACCCTGTGGCCTCCGTCATTCTTTTAGCCGCCCTGCCCGTAGGAGCCGCCAGAAAAATGTCCAGCCCTTCCGCCTCAAAGTAGCGGAGCATCATATTGATAGTGGTGGTTTTGCCGGTCCCGGGTCCTCCGGAAAGGATAAATACGCCTCTTTTTACCGCCTCCAGCACCGCCTCCAGCTGCAGTTCATCCAGTTCGATGCGCAGGCCGGCGGCGAGCCCCTCCAGTTTCCTTCTGACAGATTCTTCTCCCTCCTGGGAAAGGGGCAGATCAAGCTCATGAAGCATTCTGGCGCAATTCAGCTCCGCATAATAAAAGGAAGCGGCAAACACCTGATCTCCTTTTATGACCAGCTTTCGGTCCATGCACAAATTGTCCGCCTGGGGACGGATATCTTCCCCGGGGATCCCCAGCAGTTCGCCGGCCCGCTCCAGAAGCAGATCCATAGGGAGATAGCAGTGTCCCTCTCCGGATGCCTGGGATAAAACATAGAGCAGCCCGCTTCTGATACGGTAATCCGAATCCGTATGGATCCCGATCTTCGCGGCGATTTCATCCGCCGTCCTGAAGCCTATGCCTGAAATATCCTCCGCAAGCTGATAGGGATTTTCTTTCATAATATTATAAAGCCTTATCCCGTATGCATCGTATATTCGAACCGCAAGGGTATTGGAAATGCCGAACTGCTGAAGGTACACCAGCGCCTCTCTGAGATCCTTCCTTTCTTCCATCTGCAGACCGATCTCCCGGGCTTTTTTCTCACTGATCCCTTTAATCTCAGCCAGACGCTCCGGCTCTTCCTCTATGATGCGAAAAGTATCATCCCCAAATTTTTTTACGATTCTGGCTGCCAGAGCGGCCCCTACCCCTTTTACGGCGCCGGAGCCCAGGTAACGCTCCATACTGACGCGGTCATAAGGAGCTATGGCCTGATAGGAGGATATTTTAAACTGGCTGCCATAAAGAGGATGCTCCACGTTTTCTCCCTGTACGCAGATAGTCTCTCCCTCCGTCAGCCCCCTGCAGCTTCCGACGCAGGTGATTTCCCCTTCCTCGGTTGCCAGATTCAAAACGGTATATCCATTCTCCTTATTCTGAAAAATAATATGCTCCACATAACCGTTTACAGTTTCCATCTCATCCTCGCCGCAGCCATGATCAGGTTCTATTCTTCAGGTATCCCTATTGTCCCGGGATTCAGGTCAAATCCGGCATATAATCAGAAAAAGGCTGCTGGGGCCAGCAGCCGGACTTCTTCTGATACTGCTCTGATCATCGAGCTTTATTCCTCATGATAACTGGAGAGGAATTCCACATATTTACCGGTTCCCACCGCCACGGCGGTCATGGGATCTTCAGCAGTCATCGTATTGATACCGGTCTTGGAGGCGATCAGATCCTCCAGACCTCTTAACAGGCTTCCGCCGCCGGTCAGGACGATTCCCCTGTCCGCAATATCCGCAGCCAGCTCGGGGGGCGTCTTCTCCAGAACGCTGTGAATGGTGTCCACGATCTGAGCCGTGGTCTCCTTTAACGCCTCCTCCGTCTCCTCAGAGGATACCTTCACTGTCTTCGGAAGACCTGTCACCAGGTTGCGTCCTCTGACATCCATATAATCCGGCTCCAGTCTCGGATAGCAGGAGCCAATCTTGATCTTCAGGTCTTCCGCTGTTCTCTCGCCGATGAGCAGATTGTGCTTCTTGCGCATGTAGCGGACGATGGCTTCGTCAAAGTCATCCCCTGCGATCTTAATGGAAGCGCTGACCACTGTGCCGCCCAGAGAAATCACCGCAATATCAGAAGTACCGCCGCCGATGTCCACGATCATATTGCCGCAGGGCTTGGAAATGTCAATGCCGGCTCCGATGGCTGCCGCAATCGGTTCCTCTATGATGGACACCTCCCTGGCTCCCGCCTGGTAGGTAGCGTCTTCCACCGCCTTCTTCTCTACTTCTGTCACGCCGCTGGGTACGCACACCGCGATGCGGGGCTTCCGGAAGGTCCTCTTGCCAAGAGCTTTCTGGATAAAATATTTCATCATCTTCTCCGTCACCACATAGTCAGAGATCACTCCCTGTCTCAGGGGGCGGACCGCCACAATATTGCCGGGCGTACGTCCCAACATCAGACGGGCATCCTCACCGATGGCTTTTATCTTATTCGTATCTCTATCAAAAGCTACAACAGACGGCTCCTTCAGTACAACACCTTTTCCTCTGATGTAGACCAGAATGCTGGCTGTCCCCAGATCGATTCCTATATCTGTGCACTGCATGAAAACTCTACCCCTTTCTGATGGTCTTCTGGATTTCCATTGTTCATATTAGCATAAAAAAAACAATTTTCATAGGGGTATCTGAAAAATTTAAAAAAATTTAAGATGCGCGCACCGCCTCATAAACCCTGAGCATTTCTCCCACGCTCCAGGCCTGTGCAAAGCAGCCTTTGGAAGAAGTCGGGTTCTCTCCGTCATAAATTTCGGGAAGCTGTCCTATACAGCCCTCCCTGAGCGCCGCTTCTATGCTTGCCAGCTGCCTGCGGACATTTTCTTTCGCTTCCTCGGAGTATCCCATGACCTTAAGATAAGCCAGGTAAAAGCCCCCCAGAGGGAAAACCCATATGGTCCCCTGGTGGTAAGCCAGGTCCCGATCCATCTGGGCTCCTCCGTAAAACGGGCGGAACTGTGAATCCAGCGGATCCAGGCTCCTCAAGCCATAAGGGGTATAAAGTCTGCGGAACACCATCTCCACCACCTGTTTTTCCTTTTCGGGAGAAAGCAGGGAAAAAGGCAGGGATACCGCCCAGATCTGATTACAGCGGATCTGGCATTCGGAAGCCTTTTCTCTGCATCCGCAAGTCTTCCCGCCATATGCCGGACCCATACTGCCCATGCTTTCCGTGCTTCCCAAGCTCCCCATACTGTTTCCCGTGCCTTCCATGACCAGCACATCCTTCAGGCAGCCCGCTTCTTCATTCCAGAACTTTTCCTGAAAGCTCTGCAGCGCCCTCTCTGCCATAGCGCCGTAATCCTTTTCGTCCTCGGTATGGGACTTTCGGAAGATCTCCATGATCCGCAGGGCGTTATACCAGTAGGCGTTGATCTCCACCGGCTTGCCGTGCCTGGGAGTAGGCAGGATATCCCCGATGCGCACGTCCATCCAGGTCACCTGGTCATAATCCTGACCAGCCGTGATCAGACCGTCCTCATCCATGTGGATCCCATAATCCGTTCCCTTTTCATACCACTCTATGATCTGAGCCATGACGCTGTATGCGCTGTTGACAAAATTGTAGTCCTTAGTCCGCTGAAAATATTCATATACCGCTACGATAAACAAGAGAGAGGCATCCACAGTATTATATCCCGGGGCATCCCTGCCTTCCGGAAAGAGATTCGGCATAAGCCCTTTCCTGCAGTACTGCATAAAGGTGCGCAGGATATCCTCCGCCACCTGAAACTGCCTGGCAGATAAACAACAGCCCAGCAGGGCGATCATGGTATCCCTGCCCCAATCCTCAAAGAAGGGGAAACCCGCCAGGATGGTCTGCTTTCTGGTAGAAGCGCGGTATGAGATAAACTGGCTCGCCGCCGCGCAAAGGGTCAGAGCAGTTTCATCCGTAAATCCGCTTTTCTGTCTCCAGCTCTTACGGTAGGACACAAGGCTTTCCTTCACCTCATCCATGGAAGGAAGGGTGACGTCCGTTCCATAGACAGCTTCCAGAACCTTTTTCTCCTTAGAGGGAACCTGCAGGATCAGCTTATGGTTCACGGCGCTTCTGCCCAGCTCCATCTTGCCGTCCCGGACATCATCCCTGTAATACAGGGTATCACAGAACCGATGCTCCACCTCCTGCCACATCCCCGTAGTATAAAAACGCAGACACATGCCATTGGAAGTGATCTTGCCCGCCTGCAGGCCGGAAATTACTTTTTTATCAGCAGACGGCTTATCCCCGGAGGAATGATCTGCATCAGAATCACTGGCAGGAGGATCCAGCACCGTGATCCTGCCTGCCTCCACCGTAAACTCCTGCTTTGCGGACAGACGAACCCCTTTCGGCACAAACTGCAAGTGAGGATAGACCTCCAGGGTCACTGGGTCACTGGAATGATTTCTGATATCATAGGAAATTCCCACCGCATTGGTGCCATGGGCCAGAATAATGGTCCGGATGACCTCCACGCCCTCCGCAAGGTAGGTCCATTGGGGATAATCCTCATAGGTGAACCGGGTCTGATAGAGATAGCCCTCCTCCCTGTTTTCCCTGCGCTGGAAATCCTGGCTGGACAAAGTAAGGGTCCGCTCCCCTACTGTCAGCTTCTCCTCCAGCCTGTGTATCATGTTATATCTGTGATTGGGGGACTGCAGGCACGCCATAAGCACCGCCTGGTCATTGCGGCTGCAGGAGCCCGTCATGCTTAAGGAGGAAAATCCCCCCAGTCCGTTGGTCATCAGATAGCAGTTCTCTTCTCCCCTCTCAAATGTCTTCCAGTCCTGCTTTCCGTAGAGGAATCTCATAAATTTTCTTTTCCCGTCCCTTTCTTTTCTCCAGCCTGTCTTTTCAGTCCCTGTTCCGGTATTTCCTGCTTCTTTTCCTGCTCCGGCATTTCCTGTTCCTGCTTTTTTTCCTGTTCCTGCTGTTTTTCCTGTTCCAGTTTTTCCTGTTCCAGTTTTTCCTGTTCCAGTTCTTCCTGTTCCCTTTTCTTTTCCTGTTCCAGCGCCTCCTGCTCCCGCCTCTTCATCAGATCGGAAAGCCTCGCGCTGATCCTGGTGAGCCCGTAAATCTTCCGGGAAAGCTCTTCTGTCAAAAGCGCGGGATCCAGCCTCCATTTCCAGTTGCCGCCCAATGTGGAGGGATGGTTGATGCGCGCTTCTTGATCCAGTCCTATGTAATCCTGAATGGGGATCACGCAGGTATTGGCGCAGCTCATCATGGCCATACGGACGAAATCCCAGTATCTTTGCTCCTCAGGAGTATCCCGGTTGTCCATATATTCTTCCGCGAACTCTCTGCTCTCCCGATCCAGACCGGCATACCATTGCACCAGCGTCTCGTTATCATGGGTTCCGGTATAAACCACGCAGTTGCGGTCATAGCTGTGAGGCAGATAATCTGTTTCTTCCCTGGGATCAAAGGCAAACTCCAGCACCTTCATGCCCGGATAACCGCTGTCCTTCAGAAGCCTTGCCACGGTAGGGGTCAAAAATCCCAGATCCTCCGCAATGATCTGTTTCGCTCCCAGCCTGCTGTTCAAAGTATGGAACAGTTCGATGCCCGGTCCTTTTTCCCAGTGCCCCTTCCTGGCATTTTCAGCCCCAAAAGGAATACTGTAATATTCATCAAAGCCCCGGAAATGGTCGATGCGCACCACATCATACAGCTGGAAGCAGTACTGGATCCTCCTGCACCACCAATCATACCCCGTCTGTCTGTGATGATCCCAGCGATATAAGGGGTTGCCCCACAGCTGCCCGTCTGCGGAAAAAGCATCCGGCGGGCATCCCGCCACCGCCAAAGGCTGGAAGTCCTCATCAAACTGAAACAGCTCCGGAGAGGACCAGGCGTCTGCGGAATCAAAAGCCACATAAATGGGGATATCCCCGATAATCTCGATCCCATTCCGGTTGGCGTAAGCTTTCAGCTTCATCCATTGCTTGTGGAATAAAAACTGCAGATATTTATAAAACTCAATATCAAAATAGCATTCCCTGCGGTAATAATCCAGGGAATACCCCCAGCGTTTTCTGATGTCCTCCGCCCATTCGCTCCAGGGCGCTCCGTTAAAACGCTTTTTTACCGCCATAAAAAGGGCATAATCCTCCAGCCACCAGGCATTTTCCCGGACAAATCCCACAAAATCCGGATCCTTCCAGGCCTCGCTGCGCTCATAGGCAAGATGGAGAAGGGGAATGCGATTTTCATATATCTTACCATAATCCACGGAAAATTCATCTTCTCCGAAATCAGCCCCGTCACATTCTTCCCTGGTCAGCAGGCCATCCCGGATCAAAGTCTCCGGGTCAATGAAATAAGGATTCCCCGCAAAAGAGGAAAAAGACTGGTACGGAGAATCCCCATAGCTGGTAGGGGCCAGGGGCAGGATCTGCCAGTAGCTCTGTCCGGCCTCCTTTAGATAATCGATCCAGTCATAGGCCTCCTTAGAAAAACATCCGATCCCATATTTTGACGGCAGGCTCGCTACCGGAAGCAGAATACCGCTCGCTCTTTTCATGTCTAATACCTTACCTTTCCGTTGCCTGCAGCCTTCCGTAGGGTTCCCGGATCCCCTGCAGACATATATTTTCTCTATTCCGGACGCTTACGCGGCTGGAGGGATCCGGCTCCGCCCAGCATCAGTCCGCTGCGGGCCTCCGCGCGTACAAGGCGGCTGCGGTCTGTCTTTACTTTCTTCCGACAGTCCGTTTCAATGCCGTCAGCCAGCACCGTCCATTCCCCCGGGGGCAATTCTATCTCTGCCGCTGTCCCGCATGCATTATATACGATAAAAAGCCAATCGAATTCTTTTTTCTCTGAATCCGCGCAGTCTGAAGAAACGCATTCTGAAGAAACACACTCTGAAGAAGCGCCTTCCAAAAAAGCTTCCTTCCGATGTGATCCTTCCTCCCGCTTCCTGCGGTTATCCACCAGGAAAGAAACCAGCCCTTCCCCGTGAACCTTTTCTCCCATGATCCGCTTTGCGGCATCCGCCGATTTGTCATATAATCCGGGCAAACGCTTCCTCAAACGGATCAATCCGCTGTAATAGGACACCAGATCGGAAAAATCCACCGTCTGACGCCATTTAAGCATATTGACTTCGGGGCAGGAACGGAAGCTGTTGCTGTCCCCGTATTTTGTACGTCCGAATTCTTCCCCTGCCTGCAGGAATAAATTTCCCTGGCAGGTAAAATAAATAAAGGCAGCCAGCTTGTTTGCAGCCAGCACATCCCTGTATTTTATCTGAAACATCCCCGGGGATCCGGCAGATATGCTTTCTTTACGATTTTCATTGCTGCGGCCGTCTTCCCCATGCATGGACAGCACCAGTTTGTCCCAGAGGGTAAAATTATCATGGGCGGAAACGTAATTGATCACCTGAGCGCAGCTTTTGGGTTCAAACTCCGTCCGAAACTGCGAACCCAGGATACTGTTTTCCACATTTGCTCTCTTCCCGGCATTTTCCTCTGAAAGAAAAGGTTCCGGGCAGTCCTCTCCGGTCTCATTCCCTTCCCAGGCAGGCTCATCAAAAGTGCCCGTTTTCAGGGCATATCCTCCCATCTGCCCCATTCGCGCCCTGCACCAGTCATTTGCCAGCATCTCCTTCCTGCGCCAGCCTGTTACCGCGCAGAGCAGCCTTTCCTCCAAATGCCTGGCCCCATTGACGAAGCCGGGAACTTCCTCATAAAACACATGGCCCTTGATCACATCCCTGGTATCATCGCAGAAAACCGATATTCCTTCGTCCAGACAGCTGATATTGGACTTCAAAGCCGCCATAGTGCCTTCTTCCATAGGAGATTCCTTCGCTCTCCACGGCTCCCCGTACAGAAGCTTTTCACCCTTGCCGAATTCAGCGTCCAGCACCTCCCTGATCCGGTTCATCAGCTCCACAGTCAGCAGGCCCATCAGGTCAAAGCGGAATCCATCAATATGGTATTCCCTCGCCCAGTAAAGAATGGAATCCACAATATAATCATCCACCATGGCGCGGCCGGAAGCGATGTCATTCCCACAGGCGGAACCGTCAGAAAGGGTTCCGTCCCCCCAACATCTATAATAATACCCTGGGACCATCCGGTCAAGCCAGGAATCTTCCGAATAGGTATGATTATACACCACATCCATAATGACCCGGATCCCGTTCTTATGGAGATCCTGGACCATCTCCTTACACTCCCGGATCCTGACGGCACCGTCAAAGGGATCCGTAGAATAGGAACCTTCCGGCACATTATAGTTCATGGGATCGTACCCCCAGTTATACTGCTTCTCCCCGCCAGCCTCGTCCAGGGCGCTGTAATCAAAGATCGGAAGCAGATGTACATGGGTGATCCCCAGCCTTTTCAAATACTCCATGCAGGTGGGATACTCTCCGTTTGTTCCGGATACGGTAAATGCCTTATATTTGCCCCTGTATTCCTCCGGGATCCCGCTGTCCTTATCATAGGAGAAATCCTTCACATGCAGTTCATAAATGATCTGCTCCTTTTCTAAGGGCGGCGCCGTATCCTCTTTAAACCCCTCCGGATCCGTAAGGGACAGATCCACCGCCATGCTCTTTTGTCCATTGCAGCTGCAGGCAAAGGCATAGGGGTCTGCGGTAGATCTGCCGCAGCCGTCTATCCATACGGTATAATCATAAAAAGTACCATGAAGGCACTCTGGAAATGCTCGTTCCCAGACTCCCTTTTCCATGGGCTTCATTTCAAAGGTGCAGGAATTCCAGGAGTTCCCGCCCGGATCCCCATCCTGACTTCTGTCCCAATCCTCGTTTCGATCCCCGTTCTGAACCTCGTCCCGGTACAAATGCAGCTCTATTTTTTCAGCAAAAGGGCTCCAAACCTTAAATACGGTGCCTTTTTCAGAACAGAAGCAGCCCAGATCTCCGCCTTGATAGTGATAAAGCTCATCTATTTCTTTTATGCTTAAGCTTTTGCCATTTGCCATGTTACGGTCTCCCGAGATTTTATTTTACGTCTTTCCTTTTGAATAGAAAGTGCCTTCGGCAAAATCGCACAAAGGCACTTTTTACAGATCATTACCGGATCACCGGTCTTTCTTCTAAAATCACAGCCATACTGCAGAAGAGGCAGTCTGACCTTTCAGCCAGGCCTTAGCCCTTCACCGCGCCGGATACGCCTTCCACATAACAGCTCTGGGTCAGCAGGAAGAGGATCAGCAAAGGTATGGAAATAATGACACAGCCCGCATAGAACTGGGTATAATAATACTCCACATATTCCTTTTCCAGCATGGTCCACAGACCGATGGCGATGGTGTAATACTTGGTGTCGTTGCCCATGATGACCTTGGCGAAAATGTAGTCCACCCAGGGTCCCATGAAGGAAGTGATCAGGGTATAAGTAATGATCGGCTTCGACATGGGAATGGTGATATGGATGAAGGTATCCCATTTGGTGGCGCCGTCGATATAAGCGGCCTCATCGATGGTCTTGGGGATCATGTCGAAAAATCCCTTCGCCATGTAGAAGCCCAGCCCCGAGCCGGCGGAATAGACGATGACCAGCGCGACCTGCTTCAGAACGCCGGTTTCCAAAAAGCCCAGTCCCTTTAAGATATAGTACACGGCTACCATGGACATGAAGCCGGGGAACATTCCCAGGATCAGCGCGATGTTCAGAAACTTTTTACGCATCTTGAATCTCAGGCGGCTCATGACATAGGAAACGCACAGCACGAAGAACGCGGAGATCAGCGTGCTGAAGATGGCGATGACCAGGGTATTGGTGAACCACCTCACGAAGTCGATATTGGTGCCGCCTCCATGGAACAGATTGATATAATTGTCCAGAGTATATTCCTTAGGCCAGATATAGCTCTTGTAGGAGCCTCCTTCCTTTCTGAAGGAAGTCAGTATCACATAAAAGATGGGCAGCACCCAGATAAAACTTAAGAAAGCCAGCAAAATGTGGCAGGCTGAATTTACAATAAATCTTTTTGTCTTCATTATTGGAACGCCCCCTCATCTTTATAGGAACCGGTATGCCGGTAGGTCAACAGTGACACGGTAGCCAGAATGATAAAGGTCAGGATACCGATAACAGCGCCCAGGTTGTAGTCCTTCTGCGTTATGGTCAGACGGTACAGCCAGGTGATCAGCAGATCTGTTTTACCCGCATAGTAGTAATCCATGGAATCCGGTCCGCCTCCCGACAGCAGGAAGATCACGTTGAAGTTATTGATATTGCCGGTAAAGGAGGTGATCAGATTGGGCGTCATGACAAACAGCATATAGGGCAGCGTGATCTTGCGGAAGATGGTGGGAGCGCTGGCTCCGTCGATCCTGGCCGCCTCATACAGTTCGCCGGGAATGTTCTGCAGAATACCGGTGGTGGACAGCATGGTGAAAGGTACGCCGATCCAGATATTGATGCAGATAATGGTGATCTTGGCGTAAAGCGGATTGGTAAAGAAAGGGATCGACTCCGTCGCGCCGATGATGCCGAAATCACGCAGGAGCACGTTCACAGGACCATTGGCGTTGAAAATGGTCCTCATGCTCAGCAGGGTTACAAACTGAGGTACTGCCACGGAGAGCACAAACATAAATCTCCAGAAGCCTTTGATCCTGGTACCCTTGCGGTTGATCAGAAGGGCCAGCATCAGACCAAGGATATAGCAGGTGGAGGTGGCCAGGACAGCCCAGATCAGGGTCCAGGACAACACCGGCCAGAAAGTGGCCGCCAGCTTCCCTCCCTGGGAGAACATGGCGGTAAAGTTGCTTAAGCCCACCCACTCGAACAGCTTTCCGGGGGGCTGATGATCTCTGTCATAGCTGGTAAAGGCGATCAGGATCATGAATACCAGGGGCACGATCGTAAATACGATGATGCCGATGATAGGAAGGGACAACAGCATGGAATGCAGGTTCTCCTCCGTCAGGGACTTAAGATCATCCCGGAAAGAAGGGATATGCATGTTCTTTTCCTTACGAAACTGGGTGGCATAAGCGCTCTTGCCGGACATGCAGGCGATGAATACGATAGCAGCGGTGATGAACAGAGTGATCACACCGTACAGAAGGCAGAGCATGGAGTTGTCGCCCAATGAATATTCATAAATTCCCAGGGCTTCGTTATACACCTCACCCTGTTCCACAGTGCCCAGGGTGATCATGTCGCCCAGGGCGCCGATGCCGAATGAAATCATATAAGCCAGATAACCGATTTCAAAAAGCAAAAACACAACGCCTCTGACAATCTGCTTATTGATCAGATTGCCCAGACCAAAAATGAAGAAGGACAGCCTGGTGATCAGATCACCATGCTTAAACGCCTGCGCCGTACTGGCGTCAGCGGGCTTACTGTAGATAAGCTCCTGTTTTTTCTTAAAAATTCCCATGGAAAACCTCCTGTAACCCAACACGGAGTATTTTTTATAAAGCGGGGATACCTGTGACGGTATCCCCAAATCCGGAAATAAAGTCCGGTCTTTCAGACATCTTTATTCCGCCGTCATAGCTGCCACAAAGGCGTCCATCTTCTCCTGGACATTATCCTTGTTCAGTGCGCCGCTCCTGATCTCGGTAGGAATGGTGTTGGCGTAATTCCAGTATCTGGCGGAGAAGGTGGAATCAACGGGCTGCACCACGCTGCAGCTGGCCGCCTCGTCATTGATCACAGTTACCATAGGATCATCGGCAATGGTGATGTTGATGTTGGTAGGGGGCTGAGCGGAACGGTCATAACGTACCTTCTGCTGCTCCTCGGTTCCGAGGTAGGTCGCGAAAGCAACAGCCGCAGCCATGCTCTTGGAATGAGCGTTTACGCCGATGGCCTTGGAGCCGTAGAAGCCCAGCATCTGATAATCGTTGCCGTCAGGGTTGAAGGTGGGGATGGTGGCCATACCCATGTCGTCGCCCAGAGCGTCATGATACAGGGTATAGTTCCAGGCGCCGTCAAACCATACGCCCAGCCTGTGATCGGCAATCAGCTCGGAAACAGAGATCTCGCCGTCATACGCGCACTTGGGGTTATTGATCAGGTCGATCAGGTAATTGGTAACCGCAACGCCCTTGGCGCTGTTCCAGTCGCAGCCTGCGCTCAGATCGGAGCCGTCAGAACCGAATACGCTCAGACCCGCGCCGTAATAATAAGCGCCCAGCTTCCAGCCGCCTGCGGATTCAAAGTAGTAATTGTAAACATTGTCAGCAGTCTGCTTAGCCATGATGCCTTCCAGGGTCTTCACATCGTCCTCGGTCATCAGGGTCTTGTCATAGAACATGAAGAAGGTATTATGGGTGAAAGGAATGCCGTAAACCGCGCCGTCGATGGTAACGGTGGACTTCACCAGGTCGGCGTTGTCGTTGTTTACCATGGTCTCCGCTTCGCCGCCCAGCCTTGCCAGGGCGCCCACGTCAACCAGAGTCTTCAGCTGGTCATTGGCAAAGAAGAACACATCCGCGGCATTATCCACATCCTTGGTCACTTCGGTAGCGCACTGGTCCTCACCGACAACCTCGGTAGTCCAGGTAATGTTCCATTCCGGATGAGCCTCTGCAAAAGCCTTCTGCTGATCCGCCATGATCCCGGTATCCACCTGGTTCTGAGGGCACCACACCTTCAGGGCCACATCCGTAACTTCACCGTTATTACCGGAACTACCCTGTTGGCTCCCCTGATTGCCGGAACCGCCCTGCTGGCTCTCTTGATTGCCGCCGCAGCCTGCAAGCAGGGTAAGAGACATTGCCGTTACAAGTAAAGCAGACAAAACTTTTTTGATTTTCATAATTTTTTCCTCCTTTTTATGAAATATTTATGTTTCGTAAAGTTTTGCTTTCTTTAGATTAGCACATAGATTTTGTCCGGTCAAGGATATTTTTTCGTTAGTTTGTACAGTAATTCTTTGTTTTTCTCCTTCTTTTGTGCAATTTGCCTCTTTTTCCGAAACAATTCTTTTATATTTGTTTCGAAACTTTTGTTTTTCAATTTTCGCTTTTCTTTTCACGGAGATGGAGGGGAAGCATATAAAAGAAAGTGTGGGATTTATGGATTTTCAGGCGTTTTTTAAAGTTTTTCCTATTCCTTTCCCCTCCCCCGGTTCGGTTTTACTCTCCGGAAGTGAAGCAGCAGCTGGAAAAAGTTTAGCAGAAACAATTGTTTTTTCGTTCTTTTGCGCTTTAATTTTATAAAGTACGTTGCTTTTTCCCCGTCATTTTTCACGAAATTTTACACTGCGGTCTGACCCGGGCAAAACCAAACTGCCGCATTTTGCCAGGGAAGTTCCATCGCTTTGCTTGTTTTTCAGCAAATTTCCTGATATAATGATTACAGCGTCAAAAGCTCGAATTCACGGTATGCTTGCATACCGGTGGATGAGAGGCTTTATGACGCGCCCGAATCATATCTTAAAAAGTTTCGGAGGAAAATAAATGGCAACCATTAACGATATCGCCGCCCGGTTGGGAGTCTCAAAAAGCACCGTTTCCAAGGGACTGAACGGTGCAACGGATGTCAGCGACGAGATGCGGCGCAGGATCCTGGAGACCGCAGTGGAACTGGGATATACCAACAAGAGACTTTTGAAAAAGGAACAGAAGATCTGTATCTTCATCGAAAATATGGACTATGAGAATTCCAACCAGTTCGGCTACGATATTGTCCTGGGTTTTAAACAAATGGCAGAGCTGGAAGGCTGGACCGTGGATATCGTGCCGGTGACGCCCCAGTTTCAGCGGGAAACTCCCTATGGAGTATTCATGATCCAGCAGGGCTACCACGCCTCCTTTGTGCTGGGCTTTTCCCTGCTGGATCCCTGGATGCAGGAATTCCGCACCGTCCGGATTCCAACGGTATTGTATGATAATTACGTCAAAAGCAATACCCATATCGCCTCTATTGGCTGCGACAGCCAGGAGGGCTTTGAACTTGCCGTGAAACATCTGATGCAGCTGGGGCATAAAAAAATCGGCCTGATCTCCGGTCCTCTGGATTCTTATATCCTGAGGGCACGGTATCACGCCTATATCAATGCTTTAGAGAAATACGGGCTGGAGATCAACGAAAATTACATCGGCCTGGGCTATTATGTGGCTGAGTCCACCAGAACCTACATCCCAAAGCTTTTAGACCAGGGGGTGACCGCCATCCTGTTTTCCCACGATGTACGGGCCATCTCCGCCCTGACAGAATGTGACGACAGGGACATCCGGGTGCCGAAGGATATCAGCATCATCGGCTTCGACGACCTGCCCATGACCGCTTATACCCTGCCGCCCCTGACCACCATCCGGCAGGACCGCATCGCCCTGGGGAAATGCGGGTACTACGCCATGTACTGCCTGTTGAATCAGATCCCCATCGGCTCCATCCTGCTTCGGGCTCCCCTGATCGTCCGGGAATCCACCGGGCCTGCGCCGGAGAGCGCAGAGAAGTAAATGCCCAAACTGCCGCTGCCGACATGCGGAAGGACCGAAGGGCGATTGACTGCAGATCCTTCCAGGGCTTCCCGGCTTTTGGGGAAATCACAGTCCACAGCCTACGGGCGTTTCGCGTTTCGTTCCAGCATCTTCTTAATATAAATGCCTGTGTAGGAAGCGGGATTCTCCGCCACCTCCTCCGGGGTGCCTGTCGCGATAACGGTTCCGCCCCTGTCGCCTCCCTCGGGACCCATATCAATGATATAGTCCGCGGTTTTGATCACATCCAGATTATGCTCGATGACCACAACCGTGTTCCCGCCGTCCGCCAGGCGGTGGAGGATATCGATGAGCTTATGGACATCCGCGAAATGCAGGCCGGTGGTGGGCTCGTCCAGGATGTAAATGGTCTTGCCCGTGCTGCGTCTGGAAAGCTCCGTGGCAAGCTTGATCCGCTGGGCTTCCCCGCCGGATAATTCCGTGGAGGGCTGCCCAAGCTTGATATAGGAAAGTCCCACGTCATACAGGGTCTCGATCTTGCGGCGGATGGAAGGCAGGTGTTCAAAAAAGGGCATTGCCTCCTCCACCGTCATATCCAGCACATCGAAAATACTTTTTCCCTTATACTTCACGTCCAGGGTCTCCCGGTTATAACGCTTGCCGCCGCAGACCTCGCAGGGCACATAAACGTCCGGCAGGAAATGCATCTCGATCTTGATGATGCCGTCTCCGCCGCAGGCTTCGCACCTGCCCCCCTTCACATTGAAGCTGAACCGCCCCTTGCCGTAGCCCCTGGCCTTGGCGTCGGGAGTGGAGGCGAACAGATCACGGATCTGATCAAAGACCCCGGTATAGGTGGCGGGATTGGAACGGGGCGTGCGCCCGATAGGGGACTGGTCGATATTGATCACCTTATCCAGCTGACCAACCCCTTCCATTCCCCTGTGCCTGCCGGGAATACATCTTGCCCGGTTCAGCTCCCGCGCCAGATGCTTGTATAGGATCTCGTTTACCAGAGAACTTTTTCCGGAACCGGACACTCCCGTCACGCAGGTAAACACTCCCAGGGGGAACTCCACATCAATGTTCTTCAGGTTGTTCTCCTGCGCCCCCAATACCTTAAGGAAGCCTGAAGGCTTTCTCCGAACTGCAGGCACAGGGATCCGGATCTCACCGCTTAAGTATTTGCCGGTAATGGACCTGGGCTCCTTCATGATGTCCTCCGCGGTGCCGCAGGCGATCATCTCTCCGCCGTGGGAACCGGCTCCCGGACCGATATCCACAATATAATCCGCCGCCCGCATGGTATCCTCGTCATGCTCCACCACGATCAGGGTATTTCCCAGATCCCGCAGACTTTTCAGGGTATTTAACAGCTTATCGTTATCCCGCTGATGCAGGCCGATGCTGGGTTCATCCAGAATATAACACACCCCCACCAGGCCGGAACCGATCTGGGTTGCCAGACGGATCCGCTGGGCCTCCCCGCCGGAAAGAGTAGCGGTGCCTCTGGCCAGGGAAAGGTATTCCAGCCCCACGTCCTTCAAAAAGCCCACCCGAGCCCTGATCTCCTTTAATACCTGCTTTCCGATGAGCTGCTGCTGGGGCGTCAGATCCATATGGTTCACAAATTCATAGAGGTCGCTGACGGACAGGGTTGTGACCTCATAAATATTCTTGCCGCACACCGTCACCGCCAGGGATTCCTTTTTCAGCCTCATGCCCTGACACTCCGTACAGGGGCTGATGCGCATAAAGGTCTCATACTCCTGCTTCATGGTATCGGAAAAGGTCTCCCGGTATTTGCGCTGCACATTCCGGATCAGACCTTCAAAAGCCACGGGATACACGCCCCTGCCCCGCTGGCCTTCATAGTAAACATCCACTTCCTTGCCGTCCGTGCCGTTGATCAGGATATCGTGGATCTTCTGGGGATATTTTTCAAAAGGAGTGTCCAGATCAAAATGGTACTCCTTGCACAAGGCCTGAAGGACCGCATTGGTGAAGCTTCCCTTTTCCGCACAGGACTGCCAGCCCAGAACGGTGATGGCTCCCTGATTGATGCTCAGGGACTTGTCCGGGATCATCAGATCCTCGTCGAATTCCATCTTATAGCCCAGCCCGAAACACACCGGGCAGGCGCCGAAGGGATTGTTGAAGGAAAAGCTCCGGGGCTCCACCTCGCTGATGCTGATGCCGCAGTCCGGGCAGGCAAAGCTCTGGCTGAAAGTCATGGATTCCCCGCCGATCACATCCACAATGAGCAGACCCTCCGCCAGCCCCAGCACATTCTCTATGGAATCCGTCAGCCGCTTTTCGATCCCGGGCTTCACCACCAGCCTGTCCACCACGATCTCGATATTATGCTTGATATTTTTCTCCAGCTTGATCTCCTCTGTCAGCTCGTACAGATTCCCGTCAATGCGCACCCGGACATAACCGCTCTTCTTCGCCCGCTCCAGCACCTTAGCATGTTCTCCCTTACGCCCTCTGACCACTGGCGCCAGCAGCTGGATCCTTGCGCCCTGCTCCAGAGCCATGACCTGATCCACCATCTGATCCACAGTCTGCCTGGCGATGGCGCGCCCGCAGTTGGGGCAGTGGGGAATCCCGATCCTGGCGTACAGCAGCCGGAAATAATCGTAAATCTCCGTCACCGTCCCCACCGTAGACCGGGGATTGCGGTTGGTAGACTTCTGGTCAATGGAAATAGCGGGAGACAGACCTTCGATCTGATCCACATTGGGCTTCTCCATCTGCCCCAGAAACTGCCTGGCATAGGAGGACAGGGATTCCATATAGCGTCTCTGCCCCTCCGCGTAAATGGTATCAAAAGCCAGGGAAGACTTGCCGGAGCCGGACATGCCGGTCAGCACCACCAGTTCATTCCTGGGGATGTCCACATCCAGACCTTTTAAATTATTTTCACGCGCCCCCCGGATCTTAATGTACTCCCTGGGGCGCATTTTCTTTACCTCTTCCATCTTCTTCTCCATTCCAAGATCACCCTTCCATCTCCTGCAGCTTCTGCTTCAGTTCGATCATCTTATCGCGCAGATCTGCCGCCGCCTCGAAGTTCAGACCTGCCGCCGCCTTCTGCATCTTCTTCTGGATGTCCGCAATCAGCTTCTCCAGCTCCCTGCGGCTCATGGACTCCGGATCCTTCTCGAAGCGCATCTCCTCCTGGGCGATCTCCTTGGAAATGCTGATCAGATCCCGCACCGCCTTCTTGATGGTCTGGGGGGTAATGCCATGCTCTTCATTATACTTCATCTGGATCTGACGCCTTCTGTTGGTCTCGTCGATGGCTTCCCGCATGGAATCCGTGATCACATCCGCATACATGATGACGTGGCCTTCCG
Source organism: uncultured Acetatifactor sp. (assembly GCA_947589075.1). Classification (GTDB taxonomy): domain Bacteria; phylum Bacillota; class Clostridia; order Lachnospirales; family Lachnospiraceae; genus Acetatifactor. The sequence continues at coordinate 64,713 of CANQBS010000001.1, read as the reverse complement.
CATTCCTTGCCGCCCGGCCAATGGTCTGCACCAGGGAGGTGCCGCTGCGCAGAAAACCTTCCTTATCCGCATCCAGAATGGCCACCAGGGATATTTCCGGAATATCCAGGCCTTCCCGCAGCAGATTGATCCCCACCAGCACATCGAACACATCCAGACGCATATCCCGGATGATCTGTGCCCGCTCCAGGGTATCGATGTCGGAATGGAGATACTTTACCCGAATCCCCACTTCCTTCATGTAATCCGTAAGATCCTCTGCCATCCGCTTGGTCAGGGTGGTGATCAGCACCTTATTGTGCCGCTCCGTCTCCCTGCGCACCTCTCCGATCAGGTCGTCGATCTGCCCCTCCACAGGCCGCACCGCGACCTCCGGGTCAAGAAGCCCTGTGGGACGGATGATCTGCTCCGTACGCAGCAGCTCATGCTCCGCCTCATATTCCGACGGCGTCGCCGATACGAACATCATCTGATCGATATGGGACTCAAACTCTTCAAAATTAAGGGGCCTGTTATCCAACGCCGAGGGAAGCCGGAACCCGTAATCCACCAGGGTCTGCTTTCTGGATCTGTCCCCCGCATACATCCCCCGGATCTGGGGAATCGTCATATGGGACTCATCTATGATAATGAGATAATCGTCGTTAAAGAAATCCATAAGCGTCATGGGGGGCGCCCCGGCAGGCATTCCGTTCAAATGCCTGGAATAATTCTCGATACCGGAGCAGAAACCCGTTTCCCGCAGCATCTCGATATCAAAATTCGTCCGTTCCGAGATCCTCTGAGCCTCCAGAAGCTTGTCCTCTCCTTTAAAATACCGGATCCGCTCTTCCAGCTCTTTCTCAATCTCCACACAGGCCGCGTTGATCTTATCCTGACCCACCACATAATGAGAAGCAGGGAAAATGAGAATATGGCTCAGCGTGGCATGAATCTTTCCATTCAGGGGATCCACCTCGGAGATTCTGTCTATCTCATCCCCGAAAAATTCCACCCGGACCAGATAATCCCCGCCCTGGGCAGGATAGATCTCCAGCACATCCCCACGAACCCGAAAGCAGCCTCTCTTCACCTCCATCTCATTGCGGTCATACTGCATATCAATGAGCTCACGGATCACCTGATCCCGCTCCTTAACCATCCCCGGCCGCAGGGATATGGTCATCTGCTTCCATTCCTCCGGGCTGCCCAGCCCATAGATACAGGACACGCTTGCCACCACCACCACGTCCCTGCGCTCCGTCAGGGATGCCGTTGCGGAAAGCCGCAGCTTGTCGATCTCGTCATTGATGGAGGAATCCTTGGCGATATAGGTATCCGAAGAGGGCACATAAGCCTCCGGCTGATAGTAGTCATAATAGGATACAAAATACTCCACCGCATTCTCCGGAAAAAACTCCTTGAACTCTCCGTAAAGCTGCCCGGCCAGAGTCTTATTGTGGGCTATGACCAGAGTCGGCTTATTTAAGGCGGCAATGACATTGGCCATGGTGAAGGTCTTTCCGGAGCCGGTGACTCCAAGGAGGGTCTGGAACTGGTTGCCTTCCCGGAACCCCTTCACGAGATCGGCTATGGCTTTGGGCTGATCGCCGGTAGGCTGGTAAGGGGCATGGAGCTTGAAAATGCCGCCGTTTTCCCCATTTCCGCCAGGCGCCGTATATAAAAAAACATTTCTGCTTTCTTCCTGCTCAGACTGCACAAAAACACCTCCGAAAATTTAATTCTGAAATTATTTTCGTCAGTTACCATTACGTTATTATATCAAACTCCCGCCCTTGATTTTTTTGGATATCTGCTTCAGCTTGTAAACAACCATAAACGCTGCTGCGGACTTCAAATGCAGATTGATCAATTTCTGTTCGTAATCACTGACATTTTGAAGATAATAGGGATTTTGACGAAAATCGGGAAATGTGGACAACATTTCCTTTCCTATTTTTTTTATAAAGTTCATATTCTTTCTGAGCTTACTTTGCATATAGGAAAACAAAGTGTTTCGGTAAAAAAGAGTGCAGAAATGGTACTCGATCACCTCACCGTACTCCCTCAATGCCCCATTTTTTTCAGCGTTTTCCAGCATAATGCGCATTGCTTCCATTCGATCCCGGCATTTTTTCAGATCAATGGCATGCGTTGTTGAATCCCTATGCTGATAGTAAAATAAATTCGCTTCCGGTATATGCTCAAAATGCTTCATCCGCATTCCTATTTCAACAAAAACAGCATTGTCCTCATAGGACATGTGCTCAGGAAATCGGAATTCCCGGTCAAGAAAAATCTCTCGCGCATATATTTTTGTGACTAGGGGTCCGGGATGCAGCAGATACTTTTTCCTTAATTCATGATCGAATACTCCCGTCTGACTCAAAAAATTACACTCCTCCCTCTGTGCCGGAGTCATGGTATGTTCATAGACTCTGCTCATATCCGTTCCGACCACATCTGCCCCCTTATTCTTTGCAAGTGTCACCATCTTTTCATACATATCTTCAAGAGCCCAGTCGTCTGCGTCCATAAAACCTATATACCGCCCCTGTGCTTCCTGCAGACCCAGATTTTTTGCCCCTCCCTGCCTTCTGTTCTCCGGTGAAGCGATCACTTTCACTCTTCCGGGATATTTTTTTTCGAATTCCCGAAGGATCTCCAGAGAATTATCCGTGGAGGCGTCGTCGACAGCTATAATTTCCATGCTTTGCAAGGTCTGCCCTACCAGAGAATTGATACAATATTCCAAATCTCCATCCTTTGCCATATTGTAAACAGGTACTATCACACTTAAATCCAACATTTTCCTTATCCTTTTTCCAATCTGCGCAGCTATTGACCAATCAAGCTCCAGGCAGGAGCAACATGCTTCTATTTTCTGCCATAATGTCTACATTTCCATATTAACATACACTTTCCTGATTTACAAGCAGGAACCAGATCCTGCATCTTCCATGCTCGTGTCTCCCCCTCCGTTTTCAGAGCCAGATTCTGAGTCCTCCTACAATTTTCTCTTACCAGTCCCCTCTTACGCGAAACTGGCCATTTGTCCCAGAACAGATGACAAACGGCCAGTTTCGCCAACAGACAAAAACCTTCTTCTCCTTAAAACCTTCTTATCCTTATCCGATATCCGGTTCGTCCCAAAATACGATTTCTCCGGAAGTTTTCCCTTCCGCCTCAAAGACGCAGCCCTTTCTCCAACCAGGCGCTCCATACTCTGAGGATAGGTGCTTTCAGAAGCTTCCGACAATAGATCCAGAGACTCCATCAGACCCATCTTCTCCTTTTTCCCGGGCGTACATTGGCGTTATTCGTCAGCGCCCGGGATACCGTTGCAGCGGGCATCCCTGCCTCTCTGGCGATATCATGGATCGTAATATTTCTGTTTTCCAAAGCCTTTTGATTCTCTATAGCCTCAGTACCGTAATTCTCCTATTTCATGCGCCCGCCGGTGTTTCATTCACAGACCGGCATTTCATGCGCCGATCAGCTCTCCCAGCACCCGCTTCGCCTCATCTAACTGGTTATCCGGATGATCCGGGCTGCCATAGTATGCTTCCCCGTCGAAAATACATTCCACATCCGGCTCTATGCCGATGCCGTGGATATTATTTCCTTTTGGCGTAAAATACCTGCTGACCGTCACCTTCACAGCCGACTCATCCTCCAAAGTAATGATGGACTGCACGATCCCTTTCCCAAAAGTTGTGGTTCCCACCAGGGTTCCAATCCCATAATCCTTAATGGCGCCGGCAAGGATTTCGGAAGCGCTGGCCGAATTTCCATCCACCAGAACCACCATAGGCACATCAATCTGGCGGCTTCCGTCACAGGAATATTCCATCCGTTTTCCGTATTTATCCTCTGTATAGACGATAAGTCCCTTTGGCAGAAGCATCTGGGATATCTTCACCACGGCATCCAGGCTTCCGCCGGGATTGCCCCGAAGATCCAGCACAAGCCCTTTCATGTGATTGCCCTTTGCCATAGCCAGGGCATCCGTAAACTGATCCACTGTGATGGAATCAAATTCCGTGATCTGAATATATGCCTTTTCCTCGTCCAGCATTTTAAAATCTACAGTAGGAATATTTACCTTCCGTCTCTGCACATCCAGGCTCAGATAATCAGGCTCGCCTTCCCTGACAACAGTGATATTTACATAGGTCCCTTCTTCTCCTTTGATCAATCCCACCACTTCTGTGGTAGACATCCCATAGGTATCTACTCCGTCTATCTTATAGATGATATCGTTTTCACGCAGCCCGGCCTCTTCCGCAGGGGTTCCGCTGTATACTTTTATGATCTTCGAATAGGAACTGTCCGGATCCAGCTGCACGCCGGCGCCAATGCCATAGTATACGCCTTCCGTCTGATCCATAAGACTTTCCAGCTCTTCCTTGGAATAATACTCGGAATAGGGATCCCCCAGAGATTGTACCAAACCCCGGTAAGCGCCTTCCTCCATCTCCTGGTCGTCAATATCCTCATCCTGGTAGTAATAATACCGGATGATCTGTTCGATGGTCTGCATCTTTCCCAGCACAGAAGACTCTGACACGCTTCCCTGGGATGCGCTTTCCTGAATGATCCCCACCCGCTCTTCGATCCGGACGGCCAGGTATACTACACAGATAATCAGGAAAGAAACCACCATGCCGGTAATCAGACCGCCATAAAAATGCCCCCTGTTCTTCTTCCTGGCTTCCTGTCCCGGATGCCTGCTGCCCTGTAAATTCTCCGGCTGTAAATTCTCCGGTCTGAGATTTTCAAGGGTCTCTTCATTCAAAAATTCATTGTCCCCATTCGCTTCATAACGATCCATAGATCATGCCCCTTCCGTCCGCTTATCCGTCTTTCTCAGCTATTGCTTCAAATAATCCCAGGGCGACACATAAACCCCGTTTTTCCGCACTCCAAAATGCAGATGATATCCCGTGGCCCTTCCGGTCATTCCCACGGCGGCAATGGTATCCCCCCGTTTGACCATATCCCCCTTCGACACATAAAGAACAGAAGCATGCATATAAACGGTGTATAAATCATCCCCGTGATCGATCATGACGTAATTTCCCATGGTGGAATGCTTGGTGGCCGCCACTACCTGTCCGTCATATGCCGCATAAATTGCAGTTCCCTTGGGCGCCGCCAGATCCACCCCGTTATGAAACTGCGGCACATGCAGGGTAGGATGTATCCTGTTTCCGAAATCATCAGATACCCTGGTATAGGTGGCCAGGGGGAACTTAAACATGCCGCCGTCGTAGGTCAGAACCTTTTGATTCTCTCTCCTCAGGCGTTCCCTTTCTTCCGCCACCTGTTTTTCCAGCTCTTCCATCAGAGCGTTCTGATCTGCGATCTCCTGCTCCAGCTCCTTAAGAGCCTTTTCCTGATTGGAAATGTCCGTCTCATAACTGATGATCTGCTTCTTCTTTTCATCAAGGAGGGCTTCCATCTGAGCCTGCTCATCCTCAACGCTTTTTTTCTGTTCGTCCAGGAGCTCCTTATCTACCTCCAGCTCTTCTTTGCAGAGTTCAACGTACCGACAGTTCGCTTCATATTCTTCTAAAAGCTCCTGATTATATTCCTGGACCCGGTTCATGTAATCCATCTGATTCAGGAAATCCGCAAAACTATCAAGGGTGAACAGGATCTGCCAGATGGTGGAGGCAGAACTCGCTTCATAAATATATCTTATGCAGGACACCATATAATCATACTGATCCTGGGCAGCCTCTTCCGCCTGCTCCAGTTCCAGCGCCGCCTGTGAAATTTCTATCTCTTTCTCCGCGATCTGGACTTCCAGTCCCTGGATATGCTGCTCCATCCCGTCGATGCTTTCGTCCAGCTTTGTCACATAGCTTTCCAGGTTATTCTTATTCTTCTCCAGATCCTTTTTCAGCTTCTGGATATCACTGACACCGGATTTAAGCTTATTAATATCATCCTTGGCCTTCTTGATCTCTTCCTCTTTCTCCCGGATGCTTTCATTCGCCGTCTTGGAAGAAGAAGTCTCCGCACTGACCGCAGGGGCAGGCAGAGATACCACGGCCAGCGTCAGTATCAATATAAAGCAAATCAATCTTATCTTTTTCATGCCCTATCCTCAATTCCCGGTCAAATCAAATAATATCCCGCTGCGCCCTTACCCCGGCGTCCCTGCATTAAACATGAAGATGCTTTCTGATGGTAGACATACTGCCAAAAAAACCGATGCCAACGCCCACCAGGAGGGAAACCGGCGTCAGGAAATGGAAGATATCCTTTACCGGAAGAAAATCTAAAATATTACTCAGCACGGTAAACTGATCCTTCACATAATACAGCAGCGTATTATATCCGTTATAGATCAATATTAGAGGGATTGACGAACCTGCCAGGCCAATGATCATGCCCTCCAGCACAAAGGGAGCCCTGACAAAGAAATCCGATGCTCCGATATATTTCATAATATTGATCTCTTCCCTCCGGATCGAGATCCCGATGGAAACCGTATTGCCGATCAGGAAAATGCTGACCACAAGCAAAATTGCGATAATAAATACAAATACCACTGATATCAAATTGTTAATGGCGGTCAAAACATTGGCAAGATCCCAGGATCGACGGACGAGTTTTACCCCCGGAATAGATTCAATGTAAATCGCCAGATCCTCCTGTTTTGCGATATCCTTTATGTAAACTCGAATTTGATCCATTCCCGTCAGTGGATTCCCCGGAAAGTCCTCTACATCAGCATGAAGATAATCCCTACTAAATCTTTGCCATTCTTCATCTTCGGAACGGTAGTCCGTCCTAAGCACTTCTTCCCGGCTGTCTATGGCTTCATGAATCTCTTCCTCCTGCTCTTTCGTGGTACCTTCCACAAAAAAGACGGTCAGACAGATATCCTCCTGGACCGTCCTCACAATATGCTGCACGTTGGCGACCAGGGCAAAAAATACTCCCAGAAGGAACAGACATGCGGCAACCGTGGCCACAGACGCCAGGGAAAACCATTTATTGCGGAAAATGTTTAAAATGCCCTGCCCCATCGTATAAAAAAAGGTATTAATTCTCTTCATCATCTTCATCGTTATAAACACCTTCCTCCATGTCGCTGACTATGATTCCCTTCTTCATGGCGATCACGCGCTTTTTCATGGCGTTGACGATCTCCCTGTTGTGAGTCACCACCACCACAGTGGTTCCCCTCTCGTTGATCTCTTCCAGCAGTCCCATGATCTCCCAGGAATTATGAGGATCCAGATTGCCTGTAGGCTCGTCAGCGAGCAAAATAGAGGGCTTATTCACCAGGGCCCTGGCCAGGGCGACTCTCTGCTGCTCGCCGCCTGACAGCTGGGTGGTCTTGGCCTTATACTTCCCCGCAAGTCCTACCGTGGCAAGAATGGCAGGAACGTTTCTCCTGATCTCCCTGTTGGGCACCTCCACGACTCTCTGGGCGAACGCCACGTTATCATAGACATTCCTATCGTTTAACAGGCGGAAGTCCTGAAAGACCACGCCCAGGTTCCGGCGGTACTGGGGTATTTTTCCATGTCTGATCTTTGCCACATTCTGGCCCATCACATAAATCTCTCCGGTGGTAGCCGTCAGTTCCCGCAAAAGCAGGCGGATCAGCGTGGATTTGCCGGAGCCGCTGTCTCCCACGATAAAGACAAATTCTCCCTTATGGATGCTCAGGGTAATGCCGTTAATGGCGGGGGATCCTGTAGAATAGGACTTGGTCACATTATCCAGATAGATAATGCCCTTCTCCTCCATGATCTGCTGCTGCTTTTTTAATCTTTCTTCTTTTTTTGTCATAAGCTGTCCTTTTCTCATGTAATCTGTCCAAACGGAGCTCTAAGCCGATCCGCCGATATCGGGGATCTCAATATCAATACTCAAAGCTCTCCATATACCGCATGTATTTTACCACCATCATGGCGATCTTAAAAGTAATGGCGTCCTCAAACACACGCAGATCCAAACCGGTGCTCTTCTGCAGCTTATCAAGACGGTACACCAGGGTATTGCGGTGAATGAAAAGCTGCCTCGAGGTCTCTGATACATTCAGACTGTTCTCAAAAAACTTCCTGATAGTGGTCAGGGTTTCTTCATCAAATTCGTCAGGACTCTTGCTGCCAAAAATCTCCCTGATAAACATTCTGCAGAGGGGGATCGGCAGCTGATAGATCAGACGCCCTATCCCCAGCTCCCCGTATGCGATGATATTTCTCTCGCCAAAGAAGATCTTACCTACATCCAGAGCCATTTTCGCTTCCTTATAAGAACGGCTGACTTCCTTGATCTCATTCACCACAGTGCCGTAAGCGATCCTGATCCCTTTGAGCCCTTCCTTCCTCATGGCTCCTTCCAGGGTTCTGGCAGTTTTCTCGATCTCCTTGCTGCTGTCGGACTCCGACATATCCTTCACAATAACCACATTGCCCTCGTCCACCGCCGTAACAAAATCCTTGGTGCTCGCCCCAAAATGGGCCCGCACCAGCTCCAGGGCATTGTTGTCCCTGCCGTTATCGGCCTCCAGAATGATCGCGGCCCGGGGAACCTCCGTCTGAATATGAAGCTTTTTGGAACGGCTGTAGATATCCACCAGAAGGAGATTGTCCAACAGAAGATTCTTGATAAAGTTATCCTTATCAAAGCGTTCCTTATAGGCTACCATCAGATTCTGTATCTGAAAGGCAACCATTTTCCCCACCATATAAACGTCCTCGCCGCTGCCGGCAGCCACCAGAATATATTCCAGCTGCTGATCGTCAAAGATCTTAAAATACTGAAACCCCTGAATCTCCTGGGAATCTGCGGGAGAAGATGCGAACTGGGCCGCCGCCTTCGAGCAGCCGCTCATATCCTTTGTCGCGGCGATCTCCTTACCGTCCACATCCATCACACACAGTTCCACCCTGGCAATGCCCTTCAGCCCCTCAATGGTATTCTGCAAAATCTGATTTGATATCATAAACCTACTCTCCTTCGGCTTTGTAAAAATGTATTCAAAAAAGAAAACCTTCTCCCAATTATCATTTTAATACAAATTTACAAAAAAATCTACAAAAAAGCAATAGGTTTTTTACCAAAATGACTAAATTTTCCTGATCACTTTATCCGTGATCTCTATTTTGCCTTCTTTCAGAAGCTTTCCCACAGCGCGTTTGAATTCATTTTTGCTCATTCCGGTCTCCCGCTTGATGATTTCAGGGGAAACCTTGTCGTTAAAAGGCAGAACGCCCTCATATTCCTCCAGGATATGCAGCAGGATCTCCGCATCTTTTCCCATCTGTATGTAAGCCTTTTCCCGGATGCTCAGGGTCAGTCGGCCGTCCTCCAGCACATTCGCCACCCGGGCCTGTATCTGTTCGCCGATCTCCACCCGGCCGTAAAGCTCTTTTCTGGGGATCAGGGCAGAATACAGATCGTCCACCGCCACAAAAGCCCCGAACTCTTCGCTGATCTGATATACTCTGCCGGTGACCCGATCGTCCTTTTGATAGGGACTGTCATTGCGCAGGTCACGGTAAACGTTCATGGTGGCGCACAGCCTGGCGCTCTTGTCCACATACATGGACACCAGAACTTCTTCCCCTTCCTTTACACGCTTTGTCTGCTGCTTAAAGGGAAGCAGCAGATCCTTCTCCAGTCCCCAGTCCAGGAAAGCGCCGATGCTGCTGACCTGGGCGACCTTGAGCAGAGCTACCTGCCCCATCACAAGCCTGGGAGTATTGGTGGTAGCGATGAGCCTGTCCCTGGAATCCCGGTAAACAAACACCTCCATCCTGTCCCCGATCTCACTTCCCTCAGGCACCTGCTTGACCGGAAGCAGCACCCTGTCGTCCGTATGCTCCTGATCCGGCGCAAGGTATACGCCAAAATCCACTTTTTTTACGATCTCCAGTATCTGTTTTTCTCCTAATTGAATCATATTCCCTCTTTCCGTCTGGACCTGCCAGATGATCATTTCTATAGATAAGTCATATTTTGTTACAAAAATGTTTCATGTTTGTATCATTTTTCTTACATACGCGCTAAAATTCAATTTTTCCGCCGCATCTCTCCTCTGGAAACAACGCCCTGAATCCGTCATATGAAGTCTCGGCGAAATCTCTAATCCAGTTCGATATTAACATACGGTACCTGGGATTCGTCCCGCAGCGATACCAGAAAACGTCCGGGTTCCTGCACAACATAGGGATAAAGCACGTCCTCCAGAAACGCCTGTTTCTTATACTCCGCCCGAAGCATGTGGATCGTATCATCCTTCAGGCAGCCCTCCGGCAGAAGTTCCAGCGCCATGTTGACATACTGAGCGTTATTTACGTGATGATTGGTATCAAGATGATGCTTTTTGATCACCACAGGCTCCGCCTCCGTTCCGTTTAAAGGGACTGCGATCCTGCGGGGCAGATATTCCATGGAAAGCTTTGGTTCCAGCCTGTAAGCCCTGATCATCTCTTCAGGCGGTACGGCAGGCCTTCCTGTATCCATGTCCAACAGACACCACAGGGTGTTTGCCTTTGCGAGCCAGCTGCCATCCTCCGCCTTCATAAAGAAATTACGGTACCCTAAAAAGGAATGGAATTCATAAGGGAAGGTCCCCACCTCCACTTTTTCGCAAAGCCTTGGATAGCGCTCCACAACGATCTGCCAGGAATTCAGGACCCAGGCTATATGTTTCCGCTTTAAATAATCCACTCCCACCCCCAGATCCTCTGAATGGAAGGTGGAACAATCCTGAAAATAATCCAAGAGGGATTCCATGGTCAGAATCCCTTCGCTGTCAACTTCGCTATATCTGATCCTGCTTTCAAATGTATACATAATGTAACCCTTCTGTCCGACTTGGACTTTTTTGTGAAACTATCTGTTTTACTTTTTGTCCGGCTCTCCCAAGATGCAAATAGATTATAACCTCTTTCAAATAGGGATGCAAGCCAATTACAGCAAAAAAGTAAGGTAAAAATATCCTGCCTCTCTGCCAGAGCAGCGAAAAGATTACTTCTACCTTACTTATTTCCCATCATAAACCTTTTATGTTCCCGGAATTTCATGAAACTTTCCTGGGCTTTCCGGAATTATCCGGAACTTTTCAGATCTCCACAGAATTCCCCGGAATTTTCCCGCGCCGCCGAGACGCCTTCACATCAGATCCGCCTTCTGGAGCGCCATAACGATGAGCGGAATGAAGACCAGCTGACAGATGATCCCGGGGATAGCATTTAGGAACGCTCCCGCCATGAAGATGCTGATGGTAAAAGGATTGCCCAGGATATGGTACAGGACGAAGGAAACGATCCCCCACACTGCCCGGCCTGCCAGCATGGCTCCCACCAGAGAAACATAAATATTCAGGGGCTTCTTGGGAAGCAGCCGATAGAACAAACCGGCAAAGGCGCCATAGGACGCCAGTTCAAAGGCCATTCCCACCGCGGAAGGCATCAGCTTCGGCATGGAAAAGAGCAGGCTCCGAAGCAGCGGACAGATAACCCCCACCAGAAGACCATAAAGGGGACCGCAGACAAAACCGCAGATCAGCACCGGAATATGCATGGGAAGCAGCATGGCGCCTATCTGCTTGATGTGTCCTGTCACGGAAGGGAGAATCAGACCCAGGGCAAGACACAAACCGGAAATCACAAGCTTATAAGTTTTTGTTTTCTTCATCACTTCATCCTCCAAATTCATAAAAAGGTACATAAAAAGCCACGCAGAGATCAGCCGTGTCCTTCTGACACCGCAATGATACCTTCGTGGCAATCTTTATATCTTCCCTTGGGGAAGACTTTGAACTGTCTGTTATTGTAGCACAACAGAGGGCGCTTCGTCAATCCCCTGCGGTCAATTAATCGGTACAGTTCAGTCAAAAATATCAAGCCCATATTCCCTTACAAGATCCAGGTCGATCTGCAGCTTTCCCCCGTAAATCCCAACCGGGACTTTACCGGTCAGCCCGTAAATCGTGGGATTCTGCTCCCGGGCAAAGTCATAGACAAGCAGCTTCTCCTTATCCGGATCCAGAAGCCAGTATTCCTTCACCCCTGCCGCAGCGTATTTCTGAAGCTTCAGGGTGGAGTCTTTGTAACCCGTGGACGGCGACAGCACCTCCAGGATAAAGTCCGGCGCCCCTACGATACATTTGCGGGTCAGCTTGTCCCGGTCGCAAAGGATCAGAATATCCGGCACCACCATGGTGCGGTCGTCGCAGTCCAGCTGCACGTCCACCGGAGCCACAAAAACCATACAGGAGCCTTCCTGATCCCGGATGAAACTTCTGATCTGACCCGCAATTTCCAGAAGCGCGCTCTGATGGAATGTAGTAGGGGAGTCCATCACAAACAGATAACCATCGATCAATTCCGCCCGCACATCCTCCGGCAGCGCATAGTAATCTTCCAGGGTATATTTTCCCTGCTCTTTCTCCCGGTTTGCTTCCCCATACTGAAAAGCTTCCTGCAGTACGCCCGCATGCTTCAAAGATTCCATATCCTTTTCATAAGAATATGTTTTCTCAGGTGTAAAAAAGCGCTTTTTTTCCATGCTTTTTCCTTCCTTTCGCTTTATGAAATTGTTCTAATCATCGGTGAAAACGGCGATACGCCATTGACATCAGAAGCTTAGAAAATACAGATTACATAAAAATAGTAACAGCTTCCCTCCGGATTGTCAAGAAAAACGATTTTTACATTGTTTTTTTCAACAATCCCCTCTATAATAAAATCAGGCTCTGGAAGCTGCAGATGAGATCCCAGGGAGCTGTAGGAACGGGCTTCCGAAAAGCTATAAGACCCCGTTTTCCGGGACCTGCAGAAATAAAAAGCGAACTTCAAAAAAGGTAACAGTTCAGCCGCGCCCAAGCCGAACAAGTTCGACTGGCAAAGCCGCGCTTACGCGCTTTCCGTCGCTGCCAAGTCCGCTCCGCAGGAGCGGACATACTACCTTTGCTCATTAAATGGCGCTCCCATGTCGAACAAAGTTCGACTTGCCGCCAGACATGATGGAAAATTCGTGCGAGCACGATTTTCCATCAAATCAGGCGGCTGGCTGAACTGTTACCAAAAAAGGCGCAGGGCGCAAAATAAAAAGGAGCGGATATAGCGCAAACGCTCCGGAATGGAGATATTCATGAAAATAGTGGTCATAGACGGGCAGGGCGGCAGGATGGGAAGCCTGCTGACCGCACAGATCAAGAAAACGATCCTGAGCCTGGAATCTTCCTCCCTGAAGGCAGGTACTGCCCCTATTGAGCTTCTGGCCATCGGCACCAACAGCATAGCCACTGCCGCCATGCTGCACGCCGGCGCCGAACACGGCGCCACAGGGGAGAACCCTGTCCTGGCAGCCTGCCGGGACGCAGACTATATCCTGGGCCCCATCGGGATTCTGGCAGCAGATGCCCTGTACGGAGAGGTGACCCCGGCAATGGCTGCCGCCATCGGCAGGAGCCGGGCAGAGAAGATCCTTCTTCCTGTCAACAGATGCAGCATCCAAGTGGCAGGAGTCCCGGATCTTCCCTTAAGCGCCCTGGTGGAACAGGCCGTCGGCATCATCAGGCAGGGGATTGCCCCTTAAGTAGGATTTCCTTCGCCTCTTTGACCACTTTCGCCACGCTGCCCTCCTCAAAAGGAATGGACAGGTTGGCATGGCGCAGGGTTTCCTTATAGCTCAGGCTGCCTCCGCAGGTACACAGCTTTTTGTAATCCTCCCATGCCTTTTCATGGTCTGCCCGGTTCTTGGCCGCAAATTCCATGGCGCCCATGGTGGTCAGGGTGTAATTGATATAATAGAAGGGATAGAGGTAGATATGGAGCTTGTGATACCAGTAGCCCCCTCTCTCCATGAATTCATCCTGGTCATAGGTTCTCCAGGGCATGTACTTTTCCTCCAGCTTATGCCATTCATAAGTACGCTCCTTGGGCGTAAGCTTCGGATTCGCATAACAAATGTGCTGGAATTCATCCACTGCTACCCCAAAGGGCACGAAAGTGATGGCTTCCTGCAGGTGGGCAAAACGGAACTTATCCGCCTGATCCCCGAAAAACCATTCCGCATAAGGATAGGCAAACTGCTCCATGGACATGGAATGGATCTCCGCGATATCCGTGGATTCCCCGTAATAATCGGAAATGGGCTGGCTGCGCATGGCCATATAGCCCGCGAAAGCGTGTCCCAGCTCATGGGTCAGCACCTGCATGTCCCCGATGGTCTGGTTAAAGCAGGAAAAAACGAAGGGCGCCTTCAGGGAGGGCAGATCCGTCATATATCCGGTGGAAGCCTTGCCGGGCTTGTTTTTCAGATCCATCAGCTCGTGGCCGATCATAAAATCAATGAATTCTCCGGTCTCAGGGCTCATGGCGTGGTACATCCTTCTGGCCTGTTCCACCATGAAATCATCGTCCCCTGCAGGGATGGCGTTGCCGTCCGGATAAATACGTTTTTCGTCGTAAACCATCACCTTGTCTATCCCCAGGCGCTTTGCCTGAGCCTCGTAAAGAGTCTGACACAGGGGCACCAGTTCCCTGCGCACCTGCTCTCTGAAAGCCGCTACCTCTTCCACGCCGTAATCCGTCCTGCCCTGCTGCAGGTATCCCAGAGGAATAAAATTCTCAAAGCCCAGATTGCGCCCCATTTCATTGCGGATGCTGATCAGCTCGTCCCAGATCTCCTCCAGCCGTTTCTCATGGGAATGATAAAAATCCGAATATGCCTGAAAAGCCGCCTTCCTTACGCTTCGGTCGTCATGCTCAAAATATTTCTGCACGCCGTAGAGGTTCAGGGTCTGTCCGTCAAAGTCGATGGCAGCAGCCGCCATGATCTTCTGGTATTCATCCGTCAGCTTCGCCTCCCGCTGCATCAGGGGAATGTTGGCTTCGCAGAAGGATTTCTGCTGCAGCTCCATCTGCACAAAGATCTGCTTTCCGAATTCCGCCTCAAAATCCGCCCGGAAAGGGCTTTCCATATAAGCCCTGTTCAGCGCCACGGAATAAGGCATGACCGTAGGCATCACTTCGTTGAGGTACTCGTTTTCCTTCTCATAGAACTCATCCCTGGTATCCACAGTATGCCGGATATAGACGATGTTCATCATGGTGGACAGCTCCTGCAGCTTCCCGTCCATCTCCATCATGCAGCTGCGGGCTTCTTCATAGTTCCCGGCATTCTTCACCCGCTTCGTATACTGCCGCAGGGTCTCCCCCAGAGCCTCCAGATCCGGACGCTCATATTTCAGGGCAGAAAATTTAAAATCCTTCATCTTAACCTCCATCCCGGAGCTTTCACGCGATAGGGACGCTCCGGCACTCATTTTTTTCATTATCCCATTTTTACAGAGAAACTGCAACTGTATGAATTGAACAAAAAATAAAGACAAATAAAATAATTTTTAGGATTATTTATTTGAATTTTTCACTTGCAAATTGGAAAAACTTACTGTATAATAGCATGGTAATCAGGACATAGGGCTATCGCCAAACGGTAAGGCAACGGACTCTGACTCCGTCATTTCAAGGTTCGAATCCTTGTAGCCCTGGGAAAGGATCTCCGGGAGAATGCGTCTTCCGGAGATTTTTTTATGGAAATTTGCAGAAGATTTCGGACTTTTTATTTTTTCCTGCCCTGCATCCAAAGAAACCCTACATAAAAAGCGATCATGGCTGTGGGAAACACAACTCTGCAGACGCCGAATCCCAGGGTTTCCACCAGGCTGCCGAATCCAGCGTTAAATCCAATGTCAAAAAGCGTGCCTACGCTGATCACAGCTCCGGTTGCCGCCGTAATGGTCCCCCGGGGAAATACCTCCTGCAGAAACAGCACGATGGTGGGGTACACAATAGAAATAAAGCAGCCGCTGAAGCTCAAAATCCAGACGCCTCTTCCGCCCAAAATCACTCCCAACACATACACCCCGCTGCCTATCCCTCCCAGAAGCAGGATACTGCGCCTGCTGCCCAGCCGCTGCACCAGGGGAGCCAAAAGCAGCCTTCCCAGCGTCATGGTGCCGAAAAACAACGCGACACTGGAGCCTGCGCTTTTACCTTCCAGCCCCAGACCCTGGCTGCAGTACATCGCCCACCAGTTCATGATACCGTGCTCCGCCACAAAATAAAATCCGAAAACCAGTCCCATGAGGATCACGGTTCCCCAGAGCCTTTTTCCAAAACTTCTCCCTTTCCCGAAACTTCTCCCTTTTCCGAGCTTTCCTTTTTTAACCGCATCTTCCCTTGCGCCATTTTCAGCAATTTCTTCTCCGGTAACCCCTTCAGGAACCACTTCTACAATCTTTTCTCTATCCGTCTTTTCCGCATCAGTCTTTTTCCCATCCGTTTCTTCCCCTGAAAGTTTCCCGGATGCCGCCCCGCCGCGAAATTTTACAGCTCCCAGCCCCGCCAGGCAGACCAGACCCACAAGTCCCAGCGCTCCGCAAAGCTTTCTGTAATCGCCGAAGCTGTCCGCCAGGCTTCCCGTAAACTTCTGGTTTGCGCTGGTGCCGATGCCCTGCACAAAGAACAGCACGTTTACATACAGTCCCGCCATGATACCGAAAAAATAGGGGGACAAAATATTGATCATCGTATTCATCAGCGTGGAGGCTCCCATGCTGATGAACATGCCAGCCAGCAGGCAGACATAATTGTCCGTACAAAAAAAGAACGCCTGGGCAGCCGTCCAAAGACCCAATATGCCCATGCAGGCCTTCTTTTTATCCATTTTGTCCGCCGCTCTGCCGCCAACAGACATGAACAGCAGGTTTCCCACATAGCTCACCGTCACGATCAGGGACACCTGGGGCTTTGTCAGGGCGAGCTCACGCTCAAATATGCCGGAAAATACCCCTCTGTTGGAGTCACTGATGCCGAGGGCGATCATGATCACCATAAATATGACGAATACCAGAAGCTGCTGTCCTTTCTCTTTCTGCCCTTTCTTCATCCGTTCCTTTCTCCTACTGCCCCTTCTTCCGCCTTCTCAGCGTCCTTCAAACATGCTCCGTTTATTCCGGATCTCTATGGTCCGATCAAAAGGCGTATATGCCGTCAGATACAGGGTCGCCGCGCCGGGAGCCTTGGCCTCGCTGTCCTCTTTTCCTTCCGTAAAGTGATACTCGCCGAAGCAGGGGTCTACGATCAGCGTATCCTTCCCGTTGGTCACCTCCGCACAGCCCTGCTTCAGCACCAACACCTCACTGCCCGAAAGGGGCAGATCCAGATAATCGTTGGTCAGAAAATTTACGCCGGTGAAAGCCAGCTCGATCCGCCAGGGAGCGCCTGCGACGCCGCCGGTCTTCACACGGACATCCACCCCGTTCTCCACTTCCTTCACCCACACATCGATCTGCATGTCTGGACCCGATTTTTTCTCCCGGGAAGCCTGGTCCATCTTCCACCAGTCGCTCGTTGCCGGCTTTTCCCGGAAAGGAAGATAATACCACCCCCGCATGGTCTGGGAGAGATGATATTCTCCCTGAGAAAGACGTTCCATATGCTGACCCTTAAAGACCCGATGCTCGCAAAAGCTTCCTGCCACCTTCATTTCCAGCTTCATGGTGCCATTGTGTAAATAGAAAAAATTGGACTTGCCGCCCAGAACCGTATAAGTAAAGCGTCCCTGCCTCCCCCTGGCGATTCCGGACGCCTCATAGAAGCAGTGAAAATCAGGGCAGGTATAGCTGCCCTGAACCTCCAGAGTGCGGAACTGCGGATTCAGCATGAACCAGATCAAAAAATCTGGGGAGGTGATATGATGCCTGTCCACAATTTCAAAAATCGTATTGCACATCTGAAGGAATTCCGGGATCCCGTATTTCAGTCCCAGCTCCAGGAATTCCATATAATAATCCTTGGGAAAGATCAGCAGATCCTTGTCAAACCGGGTGGAATTGGCGGTAAAAATACTGTCGTCCGGCTCCCAGTAGGTCAGCATCATCTTCAGGTTGCGGAGGGCGTACTGTTCATAGGTTTCGTCCCCTGTGGCTTTGGAAAGCATGATCATGGCGTCGTTGTTGATGCGGTTGTAATTGCCTGCGGACTTCTCCGAAAATTCTCCATCCTCATTGCAGTCGATTCCCTCCCGCAGATAGACCCCGGCAGCCTCCTTCAGCTTCGGGTCATCAAAAAGCTTCCCGCAGGTCATAAGGACGGATGCGATAGCCCAGCGGTGGTTGGGGGTATGGAAACCTCCCTCTAGAAGCCCCCTGGCACCGTTTCTCACAATGGGCTCCAGCTTCTCCAGAATCCGCTCTTCTCCCCGACCGGGCTCCAGCTTTTCCAGATTCTTCTCTTCTCCCTGACCGGGCTCCTCCCCGCCCGCTTTCTGCGCCAGATACTGGTATATCGGCAGAAGCTTCTTAATACAGAAGGCGGTATCCGGAGCGGAAAAGAAATTACAGGTCACATAGTCAAAAAGGCCGTTCTCATGCTGAACCCTTTTTATATAATCCAGCCCCAAAAGGATGCGCTGCAGCACCTTCCCGCTGTGATAATAAACCGTATCCCGGCAGCAATAGGCAGCCGTCATGGAAGCCACGCGGTATATGGAAAATTTTGCCTGCACAATACCGCTGTCCTCTTGAAAGCCCCCATACCTGGGACTGTTTTCATCCAGGATCTGGATCTGCAGAGACTTTATCACCCGGTCCTGGGTATCCTCAACCATCTTCCGATAATGTTTTTCCATGACAAAGAATTCCTCCTGCCTCTTTGGTGTAGGTAATTGCCAAACGATTTCCCCGGAAACAGGCGGAAGGCAATATAGACAAAATAAGGGCGACTTGCCACTGCATCTGGAGCCCGTTTTTGTCTATATTGCCTTTCGCCGTCCCAGACAGCTGCATTTTCACAATTACCTGTTTGGTTCCATGCTTTCCAGGCGGCTTTCCAGAACATCCAAAAGCTCCAGGAGCTCCCCGGGAGACCTGACGATATAGTCCGGCTGCCAGTCCGGTTCCTCTATCCGGTGAAAATATCTGGGGGACCAGTCCAGCCATATGGAAGTCAGGCCGAAACGATTCGCCCCTGCAATATCCTTTTTCAGGTTGTTCCCCACCATAACGATCCTGAATTTATCCTCATCCCTAAGCCCCATTTTCTCCATGGCGGTTTCAAACATGGCTGCAGCCGGCTTCTGTTCCCCGACCTTTTCGGAAACGATCCATTGTTCAAAGCATTCCCCCAGACCATTTTCCCGATAGACATTCTGGAAGGACTCCCATTCCCCGTCAGCCACCAGGGCGATACGGAAACCTTCCTCATAAAGCCCCCGCAGCACCTCCCCTGCCTGAGGGATCAGCTCCGCATGGACCACGATCCCCCTGTCGTCAAGAACCTGGGTGCTTTCGTCAATAATGGTATCGCCGCTGTCGGTAAACAGAATCAGGTTTCTCCTTATGAAGCCCTGTTCCCTCAGATACTTTCCCAACATCAAAATCTCTTCCTCAAAAATGCAGTTCGGCAGGGAGCGGTCCCTTACGATCCGCACCACATCCTGATAATCCATCCAGAGGACGCTTTCCACTTCCGACTCCTGAAGGGTAAGCCCGTCGATCTCCACAGGCTTTTCATATACATAAACCTGACAAAATTCGTTGTCCCGAAAGGGTCTGTTATAAAATTCGGATTCCCAAACATAGCGCCTGGTTCCGATCCAGGTCAGTTCCTCCGGCAAAACCTTAAGCCCCAGCTCTTCATACGCCTCCCGGACAGCGGTCTCCAGGAAATCCGCCCCTGCCGGCACATGGCCCGCGGATGAGATGTCAAAACATCCCGGATGGGAATCCTTACAGGCGCTTCGTTTCTGCAAAAGGACATCCGCGCCCCCCGGCTTTTTCCTGACGATCCAGGTATGGGCGGTGGGATGCAGGGCTCCTTCCCTGTGGGCTACGCCCCGTTCCGTGACGATCCCGCTTTTCGTACCGTCCTCCCGCAAAACGTCAAACAGCTCCAGGGGTCTGCCGTTCAGCGCCGCAGAGCAAAGCCTGTCGTGGTCATATACCAGCTTCAGGGAAAAAAATGGCACCTCTTCCTCCAGAAGCCGGAAAAAAATCTTGTCCCCTTCCCAAAGCTTCAGCTTCCATACCTCTTCCTTGTCAACCCACTCAAGCTGCCCCTCATCACAGGGAATTTCTTCCCCCTCAAATCCGTCCGCCGTAAAAAGGGACATATATTCCATATCCGGCTCCGGGGCGTCCGTATAAGACACAAAGGTGACCAGCCCCCGGTAGCGGAAGCTGGTCAAAGTATATCCTGTCTCTTCCTTCACTTCCCTGAGGACACATTCCTCCGGGCTCTCGCCCGCTTCAAAATGTCCCCCCACGCCGATCCATTTATCCTTATTGATGTCCTTTTTCTTCTTGATGCGATGGAGCATCAAGTACGCATTATCCCGTTCTATATAACACAAAGTACTCAGATTTGTCATTTTGTTTTCCTCTCAGATCCAACTCGCTTTTCGTCTTCCATCTCTTCGGATCCAATTTCTCTCAGTCGTGCCTCTCGTCCTCATTTCCGTAGCTTTCGCAGAACCTTGCCGCGAAGGCCGGTTCCTCTCCATGGACATACAAGTGGGAAATATCCCCGAAGGAGGTCACCCTAAAAAGCGCTTTTCCTTCCCTTCTTTCCTCCGTCACCACAGTGGTCACAGACGCCGGAGCCGCGCAGGCAGCATGCCATAACACCATAGGGGATATGCCTGTCAAATGAGATAGCAGGACACATTCCACCCCAAAATGGCAGAACAGCACAATGGTGTCATTATTGGCCTGTTCCGCCCGATACAGCCTGCCCTCCCGGACATAACCATGGCGTGCCAGCAGCCGGTCAAAATTTTCCGTCACCCAATCATATTCTTCCCTGACCCGTCCCTCTTCCATGACGGGATTCCGGTACCAGGAATCTGCCCCATAAAAATCATCGACAGCGGTCCAGTCCTCGGGCAGCCAGTCCCAGCAGATGGAACGGGCGCCAGGTCTGTCCGGTCGCACAATGCTGGGAGAAAATTCCCTCAGCCATTCAAATTCCTCCGCAGTACGGTTCATTTTCTGCAAAGTAAAAGAGGCGGTGTCTTTCGCCCTCCCCAACGGGGAGGTATAGAAAGCCGCCACCTTAAGCTTCGTCAGCCGTTCGGACAGATATTTCGCCTCTCTCCATCCCTTTTCCGTCAATGAATCAATGGAATAATCCGGATCTCCATGCCGCACGATCAACAATTTCATGTTTACACCCCTGCATAACGGGCCTGCCCCGTGAATTCGACCTTTCTATCTCTCCGCCTCCAGAGCAAGATACTGCTCTTCCTTCTCCTGCTCGTAAAGCGCTGCCTTTTCCTGCCAGATCTTCTCCAGAGCTTCCTCGCCCCTCCGATCCGGCACTCCCTCCTCCTGCAGCACCTTACCCAGGTATCTGGAGACCTTTTCCGCTCCCGACAGATTCAGGTGCAGACCCCCATCATAGGTGTCCGTGCTGAAATCCAGCCCGGTCTCCTCCACCAGTTCCAGGAAGTTGATATACAGAAGATTGTTTCCCGCCGCATATTCCTCCATCTGGGCTTCCCACTCGTCGTACCAGTAGGGATAAAGGCTGGGAGCCTTAATGAGGATCAGCTGAATATCATTCTCCTTGCAAAGCTTTGTAAACCTGTCCAGATAATCATAGGCGTTTTCCCCGAAGCTGTAATCCGCCAGAACCTTTCCCTCCGGCACGTTCTCCGCAGGCTTTACGTCCACCCTCATATAATATCCGTTGTGGGACACCTGGTGGGGCTTGAACAGATACTCCAGGTCTTCCCCCTTCAGTTCGCTCCACCGGGAATGATACCTCAGGATCGGAAACACATAATCCAAGAAATTCTCTTCCTCCGTCATGGAAGCCAGAATGGCCTTCACCTTGGCTCCGGACCACTTCATGCCCTCCAGGGTCATCCGGTTATAGGCTTCCCTCTGGGGCTCATTGTACTGCATGGACAGCACATTGAAGATCACCACCTGAGGCTTCTCATAACGCAGGGTATCCTCCAGCAGATAATAGGACTGCCAGATCAGCTGCTGGGCGCTGCCCCGGATATAGCTGTTGATGCCATATTCCTCCCAGAGCACCTTCGGGGAAAAATTTTCATAAACCTCACAATCCCCGATAAAGACCACATCATGATCCATCTCTTCCCGATAGTACTCTGCGATCATGGAGCCTTCCACGATATCCGACACATATTTCGGCATCAATAGCCTTTGCAGCAAAAACAGACACACGAAAACAATGATAGCAGAAACTATCACCTTCAAGGTTTTTTTACTCTTCACAATTTCTTAGTCCTCATCCTCCAAGTCCTGAATCAAGGCGTACAGCGCCTCTGCGGAGTTAAAATTCTGGGGGGTGATCTTCTCGGCGGAAATCACAACGTCAAACTGATCCTCGATCTCCGAGATAATGGACACAATATCAAAGGAATCCAAAATCTTGTCATCCACCAGGGTATCACAGGTCTCAAAATCTACTTCCGGATGCAGGGAGCTTAAAATTTCCAATAAATCTTCCATCGTATCAATTCCTTTCCTGCGGTATCGCCTCCACCGCTATTGATTGAAACCATTCTAAACCCTTTCCCTGTAAAATACAAGAGGGTTTTTACTGAAGCGCCGCCCCGGACATATATTCTATGGATACAATGCTGTCTCCGCTTAAGATAAAACGCAGCTCCATCCCATCCTTCTCATAAACCGCCAGCGTATCTGTGGTGCTGGAGGCCGTCCCGTAAACGCTTTCCAGCTTCGACTTGGAATCCCCGATCACAACGCCCTCCGGCGTCGCCACGGAATCATCCTTTAAAACCACGGCAGAAACAAAATCCTTGTCCCCCGTGGGATAGGTATCCAGTTCAAAACCGCTGTAGGTATACATCTTATCCAGTCCCTCGAAGGCACAGCTTGCAGCCTCAAAATAAGAGTTGGGCTCTCCCAGGGCAGCCACCAGAGGAGCGGCTTCCGCGTCCATGCTGATGGTCACATCCTTATAAGTAAATACATAACCCTTCTGAGTCCCGTTCTGTCCCCCCTGATTCTCTGTGCCGGAACTTCCCTGGTTCCCGGAACCGGACTGACTGCCTGAGGCAATCTGATCCTTTGCCCCGCTTCCAATGTTGTTCTCCGAACTGCCGCAGCCTGCCAATAAGGCCATGATCGTAACCAAAGCCAGCAGCGCCGCCGCAGTCTTCCTTCCTTTTGACATTCCTGTCATTCCTCTTGATACTCCTCCTGTTATTTCTCTTGTCATTTCTCCTGATATTCCTCCTGCCATTTCTCTTGTTATTTCTCTTGACACTTCTCTTGTCATTTCTCTTGACACTTCTCTTGTCATTTCTCCTGTTACTCTCCTTCCATAGTTTGTACTCAGGTAACTGCAAAACGCCGGGCTTGAAAACAGGCGGAAGGCAATATAGACAAAATAAGGGCGACTTGCCACCGCATTCGGAGCCCGATTTTGTCTATATTGACTTCCGCCGTCCCAAACGCTGCAGTTTCGCAATTGCCTGATATTTTTTCACTAAAATTGATTATATATGAACTGGCTCTCATCATAGCCGATCCCATATGCGCCCATCAGCAGGACGATGAGGAACAGGCCGAACCAGATCACAAACCTGACGGGATAGGGCCTTGCCGCGATCAGACTGCGGACGCTCCCTTTTTTCACCTGAAGCAGGCTCACTGTGATCAGCAGCACCAGACCCGCTGCCAGAATCCCGTAATCCAGGGCAGATAACCCCAGGTTCAACAAAGATCCGTTCCAGAGCACATTCCAGTTCCAGCGGGTGAACATGCTGCCGAACATTTTAAATGTCAGGGGAACGTCCCGATAGCAGTCAAACATCCGCAGACAGCTCATCAGAAGGATCGTCCTGATCACCTGGAACAGCCGGAAAAAGAATTTATCCTTCACCTTCCACCGGGCATGAAAGCGTTCATACAGCGGTTCCAGTTCCTGGGAGATCATGATCACCACCCAGTTGCCCAGACCCCATACAATGAAATTCCAGCTGGCGCCGTGCCAGATGCCCGTAGCGAACCACACCGCAAAAGAAGAAAGATACACCGGCAGCCTCTTTCCTATGGCATCCCCGAACTTTGAACGGGAAAACCGGGAAAATTTCAGCATGGGCTTACACACGGATATGGGATAAAAAATATAATCCGTAAACCAGGTTCCCATGGTAATGTGCCATCTTCTCCAGTACTCCTTGATGGATTTGGAAAAATAGGGCTGCAGGAAATTCTCCTTCACAGTAATCCCCATGGTTTCGGCCACGCCGATGGTGATATCGATGCCTCCGGTAAAGTCCGCATAAAGCTCCAGGGCGTAGAACAGCATCCCCAGGAATACATAGGCGCCGGCGTACTGGTCGGAACCCCTGATGATGGTATTCACTCCGACCAGGATCCTGTCGGCGATCACCAGCTTTTTAAAGAAGCCCCACAAAATCCTCTGAAGTCCTCTGACCACAGTCTCTCCCCGGAAGGGGTGTTCCGCAAACAGGCTTTTGGACAGATCCCCAAACCGGCTGATGGGACCCTGAACCAGCTGGGGGAAGAAGGAGATGAAAAGGGCAAGCTTGAAGGGATTCTTCTCCGCAGGCACAACGCCCCTGTAAACGTCGATGAGATATCCCAGGGACTGAAAGGTGTAAAAGGAGATTCCCATGGGAAGGGCAATATCCCAGAAGTCCAGCTGTCCCGGACTGCCGAAGAGCTTTAGAAGCCCGTTGATGTTGCTGATGGCAAAGTTCGTATACTTTACCACCGCCAGGATTCCCAGGTTGAATAAAAGCCCTGCCAGCAGGAAATGCCACTGGCGTTTCTTCATTCCGGCCTTATAATCCTTTTTTTCCTCCTTGGACAGCTCCGCCTTATGCTCCTTCAGATAGGCGCTCTGCTCCTCTGAGATCCTGCCGATCTTACAGGCGGCGAGATAGATCGTCACCGTCGTGGTGAAAATATAGATCACGTAGATCGGGCTTGCCAGAAAATAAAACAGATAGCTGGCAAGCAGAAGCAGCTTCCACTGGAACCTTACCGGCACCAGATAGTACAGCAGGAACAAAATCAATAGAAAGCCAAGAAATTCATAGGAAGTAAAAAGCATCCTTCAAAAACCTCATCTTCCACTAAAATACCTATACTACTTCTCTCCGGCGGCGTACCGGCTGCGCAGAGTCACCCGGTCGATCTTGCCGTTGGGGGTAAAGGGCATCTGCTCCAGACGGATAATATGATTGGGGATCATATACCGGGGCAGCTTGTCCTTCAGGGCAGTGGCCATTTCCTTTTCATCCACATCCCCCACATAATACAGGACGATGCGTCCCTTTCCGTTATCATAAATGCAGCCCGCGATCTTCACGCCCTCCAGCATATTGACATTGACCTCGATCTCTCCCAGCTCGATGCGGTGTCCCATATGCTTGATCTGATAATCCTTTCTGGAAGCGAAGACCAGCTCGCCGTATTCATTATAGCGGCCCAGATCCCCGGTCCTGTAGATCAGTTCAGGGTAGGCGTTGTTCAGCGGATTCTGCACATAAACCTCCCTGGTTTTCTCAAAGTTATGGTAATAGCCCAAGGTAACGGAGGTTCCCCTGATACAGATCTCTCCCTCTTCTCCCTCCGCCGCCCGCTCATTGCGCTCATTGAGCAGAATGATATCCGTATTTTTAAAAGGGCGCCCGATAGGGATCACTTCATTGGGGGCAAACTCCCGATTCACCTTATAATAACAGCACATGCCCGTTCCTTCTGTGGGTCCGTAGAGATTGACGAACTTCGCCTCCGGCAGCGCCTCCCTCCAACGGTTAAACTGTTTGATGGGGAATACCTCGCTTCCAAAGGCCACAGTCCGCAGATACTGGGGCTTCACGGTGCGGAAGGTTCCAAAGGCCGATATCATGGTCAGCGCCGACACCACCCAGCAAATGGTATTGATGCGGTGCTCGTTCAGATATTCCACCAGCTTCACCGGGAAAAGGAAATGTTCTCTGGGGATCAGGTAGGTGGTGGCTCCGAATTTCAGGGTGGGATACAGCTCCTTCAGACAGGCGTCAAAATAAAGGGGCGTCTGGTTGCCGAATACCGTATCTTCATTAAATTCCAGCACCTCGGAAAGCTGCTCGATATAGTCCAGCACAGAGCGGTGGCACGCCGCCACCCCCTTGGGTACTCCCGTGGAGCCGGAGGTAAATACAATATAAATGGGGTCGGTATCGATGGTTTTATCATATATGGCACGGAGAGCTTCTTCGTCCGCAGGGGTTCGGGCGATCTCGTCGAACAGCACGATCTCTCCCTCTGTATGAAAGTTCTCCGCCTTTCCCCTGGTTTCCTCATCGCAGATCAGCACCCGGGGCTTCACATTCTGCAGGATCAGCTCGATCCTGCCGGCAGGCATTTCCTCGTCGATGGGCACATAAAAATCACCCCCGGCGATCACTCCAAAGAAGGCTGCGATCTCCTTGGGATGCTTGTTCATAAAAACCACCACCGGCTGACGGCAGACCCCCTTTTGATGGAGAAAAGTGCCGATGCTGCGGCAGTATTCCCGAACCTGCCTGAAGGTCAGAGCCTCCCTATCGTCCACAAAAGCCAGCTTGTCAGGCTTCAGCTTTACAATATTTTCCAAATAATCCAGTACATGGTTCTGCATGATCCGTGTATTCCTTATCCCTTACTCTCTATTTTCTTCCCTGCTAAACCCGGCTCAGGAAGCAGCCTTCTGTACTCCTCCTTGAGGGTTCCGCACTCCAGCACCGCTTTCCTGGCAAGCACCTCCAGCACGTCCAAGTATTCCGGCTCCAGGGCGAAATCCCTTTTGATCACGGAAAGCTCCGTGCAGGCCAGCAATAGCACCTGGGCTCCCTCATGGGACAGCTGCTTTCTCACCTGACTTAAAAGCTCCATTTCCGGCTTTACCCCCGCCTTGACGTTCCGGTAGATCAGGTGCATGACCTTCGCCTGATTCTCTTCATCCGGCGTGACCACTTCTATCCCGTAGGGGGCAAAGGTATCCTGAAACAATCTGCTCTGGACCGTTCCGTCTGTAGCCATAAGCCCTGCCCGGACAATTCCCTCCTGCCGCAGATACTCCGCAGTCTCCACGATGGCGTTGATCACCGGAACCCCAATCTCTTTTTCCAAAACGCCCTGGAAAAAATGAGCTGTGATGCAGGGAATCGCCAGAACCTGGGCTCCAAGGCCTGTCAGCTGCCTGCCGACCTTCAGCATATCGGGCAAGGGACTCTCGGTACTTTTGCCCAGGATAAAACGGGTCCGGTCCGGGATCTGGGGCTTGCTATGGATCAGCACCTCGATATGCTCCTGATCCGTGACCGCATCGCTCATCTGGGTCACAAGCTGCAGAAAATACGCGGTGGCCATGGGTCCCAGACCTCCTATAACGCCCAGAATTTTCCTGTTTTCGCCTGTTTTTTCTATATTCTCGCCTGTTTTTTCTCTATTCTCACCCGTTCTCTCGCCCTTCATACGGTTCTTCCCCCCTTCCCTCACGTCAGTTCACTTCCGGATACAGGGAATGGTCATAATTATGAGACTTCTTGTGCTTCTCGGAATAGTCCATCAGCTGTTCGTCCGTCCACATGAAGATCCTGGGATGATCCTTCCTGGGCGTGGTATCCAGATGATACCAGCCATCCCCGATATCCACCAGGTTCCAGTAATGGGAGGTTTCAGCCGGGATCTTGGCAATGTCCATATTGGTGATGCCCGCCCTGGTAAGAAGCACCTTTGCGGTGCTGGCATAGACGAAGCAGTCTCCCGCGTGGTTCACCAGCCCTTCATAAGCGGCCTGGGTCCAGTCACCCTTATCCGAATGACTGATATAGGAAATATGCGTAAGATTATAGTTATAAATAGCCTCCACCTTATCCAACAGGGTCATGTCCGGTTTGAAGATATCCTCCAGAACCGCATCCGCCAGCTTATTGATCTCTTCCTCGGAATACTTTCTGGCATGGACCGTTACAGTGATCCTGGCCGTAGCGGTGTTCCCCGCCAGATCCTTCGCCTGGTAGACCGCCTCGTAGACCCCTTCCACATCGGAATTCACATTGCTGCTGTCCACTGTCAGCTCCAGACCTTCCGGACAGTTATCCGTCACCTCCACGCCTCTCCTGTAGGAAATGCCCTCTCCCGTCAGGATCTCAATATCCCGGGTGCCTGTGATGACGGGAGGCTCAGTATCCTCCTTCAGAGTGAGCTGCGCCGTAATCGCCGTTTCATTCCCGCCTTCATCTGTAAGGACGATTCTCACATCCTGGGTGCCTTCCTTCGTCAGATCCGGCTCCTGCTGCCAGGAAAAGCTCACCTGAGTGGCGTCAGACACATTTGTCACAAATTCCTCGGGGCTATGGGGCGCCAGCAGATATCCGCTGACATTAACGGCCTGACCTGTGGGAGGCGTGGTATCCACCACATGAAGCATGGCAGTGCCTTCATAGCCGTCCGCCAGTATATTCACCTCATAGTCCCCTATTTTATTCATATCAATGGCGGAAATATCCGTCTGGAAGCTGCTTGTCTGCGCCTCCACCACAAAATCCGAAAGCCCCGGCAGAGGGCTTCCCACTTCTCTATAAAGATCTCCCACCACCTGAGAAATAATGAGTTCCGATTTCACACTGGTACAATTTCCTTCTGCATCTACAAGAAGGACCTTGACTGTCTGGCTTCCCCGAATGCTGTAATCCGGCTTGCTTTCAAAATATACGCTGACCTGGGTGGCATCCTCAATATCCGTTACCAGTTCCCGGGGATCACAGGCGGCGCCTATGGCGATCCGCGCAGTCCTGGGGACTGCCTTGGGAGGGATCGTATCCTGAACGATCAGGGTAGCTTTATGAGTAAAATAACCGCTTCTGACCTTAACTGGGTATTCTCCCGGCACAGAAGTGTCAAAAGGAGCGCTGTCCTGGGTAAAATATGCCTCCTCATCGCCGCTTTTGATAAAATCCGATGCGGTCACAGTTCCGCCCGCCTCCACGCGGCAGGTTTTATAAGCAAGGCCATCGATAAAAAGCCATCCCCCGATACCGCCCACCAGTATCAACAGCAGATACAGGACCAGGATCCTGGACAATCTTTTGTTTCTCCGCCTTCTGCGCCTTCTTCTCTTCATTCTGCCTTTATCTGCATATCAGAAATATGCTCCTCCTTAAGATCTGGAAACGAAATAAAGCTGACACCTTTTCCGACAGGCGATCACATTTTCCCAAACATCATACACCATTCGTTCACAATAGTCAACTTTATATCGCGCAGCAAATTATACGCAAATTATTAAGATAGAATATTATAGTGAGATTGTATCAAAGTAGCATCTTTTTTAATAATGTTAAGATAATCTACTTCTAATGATTGATAATATAAAATATATTTTTTACTTTTGAATTCACTTTTTCTAAATACATAATAGGACGGATACTCCGGACGTGATTGACTTTTATAAACAGGAATGCTAGAATTTCTTTACCGAATCCGGATGATAGGTTGTAACGCTCTGGAATGGAGGACAAAATGAGGAAGTACAAAAACAGGTTTATATTAGGGATGTATGTAGCAGTCCCCAAAAATCCCTAACCCTTCCGGGGACGTGCCTTCTCCAGGAACTCGCTGACCAGACCCGTTCCGTAAGCCGCATAGGGCAGCAGGAGAAGACCATAGGGAAGAATATAACGGGAATTGGCCTCCCAGAGCATATGAAACAGAAAGCCCCCGATCACTCCGATCATACACAGATAGAGGACCAGATCCGGACAGGGAAAAGTGCTTTTCCCGCGAAACGCCACGAGACAGAACAGGAAGGCTCCCAGATAAAGGGCGTTTTGTGTAAAATTGCAGAAACCGATGTAGTATCTGCTGTAACTCCCCTCATATAAGCTCTGGAAAAAGGCGCTGCGCCCCCCAAAGGTGGCAAGCGTCGCCTGTCTCGAAGCATAGGTGCCGTCCGCCCACTGAGAGAGAAACTTTCCGCTGTAAAAGGAAAAGGCTTCCAGGGGATGCTGCCGAAAATAAGCCATTCTCTCCGATATTGCCTCTCTGCTGATTTCATTGGCCAGTTCAGAATTCATGCCGCTTTCAGAGTAGGTATTGAAATTGAAGCCGTTATACCAGCCATTCCCCCGGGAAGATTCCTGCATCCCCATGGCCAGGTAGGACAGGGCGGTAACGCCGGAACTCAGCTTATTATCTGCCCGGTGTTCATAATAAGTGGTAACGGCAGGAAGAACCAGACAGCCCGCCAGCAGATAACAGACTGCCGATCCCAGCAGAACCGGACGCCTGCGGCGAAGAGCCTCCAAAAAGACCGCCAGGAACACAGCGATCATCAGGATCAGCGTATTTTTGCGCAGGAACACGCTGACCGTAAAAAAGAACAGGCTGCAAAGAAAAGATGGCAGCGGGAAAGCAGAAGAATCCTGCCCGTCTGTTTTTTCCAAAAACTTCAGGAGATGGTAAAGCCCTGCGGAAAAGGCGGCAAAAGAAGGAACCTCCCCATAAAGAAAAGACGTATACATCACCAGGGGAAGGTTGCAGAACATGAGGAGCAAATAGGCCGTGCCCGCGCTGTCCCTTCGAAACAAAAGGCACACAGCCTTGTATTGAGAATAGATCAGCAGGCACACCCACAGAATGTTGGCGCATTTCATGGCATGATAGGCAGGCATATCGATGGGGAGCAGATTCCATAACCGGATCAGGATCTCTTCATAGGCAACCAGACCAACCTGTTGGGGATAATAGGAGAGGTAGGAGGCGGTAGGGTGAATCACGCCGGTATCGCCGCCGGCAAGGGCTTCCGCGATCTGATACACAGAAGCCGCATCCGCAGCGGGACAGGTCCGCCCGAACAGAACCAGCAATAAACCGCACAGCGTATACCAGCACATCACCGCAAGCAAAAGAAGCTTTTGCCTTTTCTTCGGTTTCTGCATCGTCCAGTGATATAGCAGCCAGGCAATGAAGAACCACACTCCCAGCCCAAGCAGGCTGGCAGGAAGAAAATCCCATTTTGTCAGCACCAGCTGACTGCCCATGTCTTCCGAATAACACGTGAACAGATAGCCGCATATCAGAAGAATCCCCGCCAAGATCAGACTCAGATACCGAACCAGGCAGGACGCCAGACTACAGATGCTTTTTGTTACCTTTTCCATCCCTGTTTCTCCTTCGAGAAAACTGAACATAAACTCGTCATGAACATGAATTCGTCAGATTCTCTTCTTCATGATTCACAAAGTATACCATACTTTTCGGGTTCGGGCAATAAATTCATCGACGGCAAATATGTTAAATTCTTCAATTCCCCAGTGCATTTATATTCACAATTTCCTTTCCAGTAAGCTATAATTCCTTCAGCTCCCACACATCACTCAACATGATATCCCGATCCGTAATGCCTGTGATCTCCCTCATGGCAGCTTCCAGCTTCTCATCCTGCCAGTCCATCACATGATCTTTCGGGCTGGCTTCCACCCAGGGTATAAACTGCGGCCTTACAGGTTCTTCGTCCTGATTCCCGCTTTCTTCCGTCTCTGCAGATGCCTGGCTCGAGGACGGTGTCTGATTCCATGTACCTTCTGCTCCCTGTTCTTCGTTCTGCCCGACCTTCTCCAGGCACTCCGCCTCTACCTCATCCCGCCTTGCGGCAAGGACTTCCGACTGCACAGCTTCATAACCGCTTGCCAAAATCTCCAAGGCGCCTTCATAATCCCCAAGTCCTATGTAAGCATCTGCTGCTCCCAGATAGGCGAGCTCGCACTTTGAATCTATTTTTATGGCATCCTGGTAGGCGGCAAGCGCTTTCTCGTAGTCCATCTCATTCAGGTATCTGTCCCCAAGATCAAGCGCTTTTTCCAGCGCCTTCGCCTTGGAATCTCCCCCAAAGACGATCATCACCAGGACCAGTGTCCCAATAAATACCGAGATCCCAGCTATAATCAATATCGTTTTCTTCGACGTAACCTTCTTCATAGTTTTTCTCCCATCATCGACTCAATATCCTATCTTTTCCCTTTCTCCAGAATATATAATCTCTGTTGCGCGCTCCGGCATATCC
The DNA here is from genome assembly GCA_947589075.1 of uncultured Acetatifactor sp. Classification (GTDB taxonomy): domain Bacteria; phylum Bacillota; class Clostridia; order Lachnospirales; family Lachnospiraceae; genus Acetatifactor. The sequence goes on along the minus strand of CANQBS010000001.1, from coordinate 32,623 downwards.
TCCTGATCAAACTGATAATATCCATCCTGACCTCTGACCTTTTGGCTGTACTCCTGCACCTGAGCATCCGTCTGCATAAAACATTGATAACGCTCCAGCTGGTGCGAACAGTCAAAATGATACCATCCTCCATCCATATTGACCAGGCTCCAATAATGGGTTGAGTTCTCTGACTTGCGGCTGACTGCCAGGTTCTCTATCCCGCAGATGCTTAAAAGATAGGAACTGGTGGCAAAATAGGTGTAACAGTCCCCTACCTTATAGTGCAGGCCGTCATAGACCGCCTGCAACATATCATCCTTCACCGCATCAGCAGCGTTTCGGATATTGGAATAACACCATTCATAAATCGCCCACGCCTTCTGCAACGGTTCCATGTCCTCTGTCACGATAGATGCCAGCAAATCCCTTGCAAGCGTTTCTACCTCCTGTTGCGTAGGCTTATGTTCTTCCAAAATAGTGATCATGCTCTCCGCTCTTCCCGTATTATACGAGCTGTCCGTCGCGGAATAGTAAACCGGATACTGACCGGGAATATTAGGAAATACCGCATGGGTATCCACCGTCACTTCCAGTACTTCCCCGCTGTTATCCATAACGGACACCCCTTTTTTATATAGAATGGGTTCCCCTACAGGGTATTCCAAAGTTTCCGGAACCGTTATTATCGGCGGCTGTGTATCCTGTACAGTCAGATGTGCCAACCACTTCGATGTTCCGTCCGTAAGCCAGACCTCATAGGTTCCTGCTGTTTGGAGCTGAACTTCTTCGGGGGCTTCAAAAAAGGAAATGGACTGCAAAGCCTCCTCAGAAAGCAGCGATTCCTTCTCCAGTGTCTCCATATCCAGAAAATCCTGTGGTGTTAACTCACCTCCCATTTCCCAGACCAATTCAGGGAAAATATAAGCAGCAAAATTACGGGGCAGGGAAAATTCCGCTGCATTTTCTTCCTGCCCCTGTGATGAGGAAATTTCTTCCACCTTTTTTTCCTGTTCCGCCTCCGTATGGTTTTTCTGGTCGGTGCAGCCTGCCAACACCAGCAGGCTCACCAGCCAAATCAGCTGAACAGGTTTGATTATTTTCAGCATATGTTTATAAAATGACATCTGTTCATTCAACTTTTACCACCCTATACATATCAAAACCGCAATCCTCCTCATAATCATACAACACAGTAAGTGTCCCTGTATTGCCCGCTGCATCCGTTGCACTGTATACCACCTTATAACCACATTCCCAGGAAGTCCGATATCCACGTGAATCTTTCGTCTGTTCCTTTACATATGTAATTTGATCTGTGATATCGCCGTCCACATTATCAAGTGCAGTGATTCCTTTTCCAAACGTAATATCCTCATACCAATGTCCAGTTTCCAGGCTACAGCTGAGCGCAGGCGGCTCCTTATCAATAACCAGGTATTCCACCGTCACTTTAACGTCGCTTCCCCCAAATCCCGGCACGCCTGCCACATAATCGATAACTCTGTTGTTTTCTTCCTTCACATTGACAATAATATAGATTCCGCCATTCTGCTCACCGCAAAGCCACTGATTCCCATCCTCATCTACTTTAAAGAGATTAATGGCACCATTATCCACTGTAAGTTCCAAAGCGGCAGCCGTCTCATCCACAGCAGTACCTAAAACAGCACTGCCATTCACTACACCGTTTTGGAAAGTTCCTGCGTAGGAGTCAGCCTCTTCCATGCTTTCATTCTTATACCAGACAAGCAGCTTGCCGTTTCCGTTCGGTTCGCTATACGCCCATTCTCCTGTATATACCGCATAGGTATTTGCAGACGACACCACGCCTGTTCCGGTCACTGGATCCCCTTTTCCGCCGACGTTATCTTCTGTCATTACATAATAACTTCCATCTCTCTCACCAATCTCAAGAAACAAATCATCCCTTGAAACATACTGGGGATTCTCCACCTCCATATAATCTGCAGCAGCATCAAATTCCTCAGAATCCATATACCTGGCCAATCCCTCCCAGTCTTCCGCGTCGCAAAGATCGAGAATCTTTCCATATATCTCGCACAAGGACAGCCTGGGCTCTACCTCAGATTCATCAGCCCCCTTTTCCAGTGCCTCCTCATACTTTCCCTTTGCATCTTCATAATTTCTGTTCTCGAACTCCTGGTCCGCCTGTACTAACAGCTCCTGCTTATCCGCATCCCTGACCAAATCCCTGGCACGGTCAAAGAGCTGTCCGCTATCTGTTCCCTCTGGCAGTGCATCCGCAAGCGAAACGCCTCCCTGTTCCTTTGAGACATCAAAATCCAGCACAGAAACAGCTATTTCCCTCTCTTCGCTATAATTGCCTGCCTCTCCATTACTTCGCGCGGTTACGAGCATATCCTCCAGATATCTGTAAATCGTCTCTGCGACCTCAGTATTATCCGGGTCTATCCGCAATGCATCCATAAATGACGCAACAGCCCTGTCATAATCCATGTCCTCCAGGTAGCGCTCGCCTTCCTTTAATGCCTGATGTGCTTTGTAAGAGGGGCTATTGATGTAGACCAGAACCCCTATTGCGACCGCTGCGGCAACCAGCACAATCGCCGTAATGATCCAACCCATTGTGCCCATTTTTTTCATTTTGCCTGCCAGACCCGAACCCCTGTCTTTTTCCTTCTTAAAATCTCCCTGTGTTTCCTGTGTCTTCTGCGCTTCCTCCGCTTGAGATCCATCCTTTACTTGAGAATCTCCTCTTGCCTGGGTCATTTCCTCAATCTTCTGTTCTTCTACTTCCTTTGTTTCCTGCTTTTCCTTCATTTCTTCCACTTTGGCATTCCTCCTGTCATTTGAGTATCCTCATATTTTACCGACATTTCCTATCGGTATTTTCTAAAACGCATAGAAGAGACTTAATTCCTCATGCGTATAGAAAAATCTTTCATATAAGATTTCTCCGTCTCCGGCAAGGGTGTCCTCCCATTGGGGATCCAACACATATTCCGTTCCATCAAGGGAAATTTCAATCCAGCGGTGAAAGGATGTCTTATCACTGGTTTCCGGATGCGGATAACGGTATCCACTGGCAATAGAATTATCAACTCCAATATAGAGCAGCATATAGTGCAACGCTGCGACATAATAGGTGCAGCTTCCATGAAACTCCGTCAGCAAAAGATAAGCGTCATGTGCATAATCATATTTTACCGTCGTAGAATACCTGCAGTTCTCTATCAGATAATCATAACAGGCTTTCACCCGTTCATAGGTATCGGCGCAGTCGACCGTAATCTGGGGCATGAGCTGTTCTAACAGAACTTTTAGAGCCTGATCATTTGGGGGTTGGGGATTTAAAGACAAATCATTTACCATTTCACGCACACGGGATTCACTCTCGGGAACGTCAGGTTCCTCTTCCTGCTGAACATCGTTTGATGACGCCGTTTCCTGCGGATTGGATACTTCCTCCTGTGATTCAGATACTTCTTCCTGTGAACCGGATGCCTTTTCCGCAGAGCCAATCAACATTCCCTCATCCTCCAATGCCCCGGAAAGTGATTTGTTTTCTTCAAAGAGGCTATCAGATTCCCTCAATTCCTCCTGCGTTTCCATAAGCTCAGGATTGACTTTTCTTTTGCAATCAATCAGATAACTCGCTGCATAACAGACCATAACCAGGATAAAGAGCAAGGCTGTTATTGTTATCATTTTGCAGAAAAACCTGATCTGTCTCGCCCTTTGTTTGCGTTTGTTAAACTTCTTATGCCTCATCCGTTTTATTCCCTGCGCTCAGAGCTGCATATTTTTATTTATCTTTCCTACATGTCCTGCAAACGCTCCAGCAGTCTCCTTCTCTGCTTTTTAAAAATAGGTATTGTGATCAACAGCAATATAAGGCATAAAACCGCCCCACCGATTCCTGCTGTCAGCATAATGAACCCCGTCGTGATTTCCATAATCCGCCACCTCCTTTTTAAATTTCCGTAATTTACAAACCAGTTCCTTTCTTTACTCTTCTGCAATCCAGCCTCCATCGACGGCCTGTTTGTATAGATCCTCCAGTGAGATCATTTCCAAATCCGTCTGGTTGTTGGATAACTGCTCCTCATACAAAGCAACAGCTTTTTCGTAATATTCGGCAAATTGAGCGAAGCTGCGTTTCTCATTTTCCAAAAGCATTTGTGCGCCCGCCTCCATAAATGCTAGTCGTTTGTAAGTGTTATACTGTTCCCCGAAAAGCTTCAGCATGGTATCCAAAATTTCATTTTCCTCAGTATACATCCGATTCTTCTGATAAAGGACAGCGATATTATTATAAGTTAGGTAAATCCCCCAGCCATTTTGAATAATTTTTTTCAGAATATCAACAGCCTGCAGATCATACTGGAGATCTCCTGATTCATTGGAAAGATCCATATAAACCTGCGCCAGCTCCTCCAGAACCGCATTCTGATACTCCACAGGAAGAACCTTCTGCGCTTCTTCCAAAAGCTCCTTTCTCTCCTCCAGTTTCCCCTCTTCTTGAACCAGAACCCTATCGCACATCAGATAAGCTCTCATCTTCATATACTCGTCATCCGTATCCGCTATGCAGGAGCGGAAACTATCTGACGCCTCTGTCCAGTTTCCCTGAGAAAAATAAATCTCTCCCTGCACATAATAAATACTGTCCGTTGCCAGTTGATAACTGATAGCCTGCTCCAATTGTTCCTTTGCTTCATCAGTTCTGTTCATACGGGCCAATGATACTGCATAATCACAGTACACCTGGGAATTTCTCAGTCCATGTGCAAGGGCTTCCTGAAAAGCTTCTTCCGCCTTATCATATTCCTCCATCTCCAAATAACTGCTTCCGCGAAGAGAATCCATCTCGCCCAGGTTCTGTTCCTCTGACACCACATTCCCTACAGAGCTGTCGGCAAACGCAATGACCTCTTCATATTTTCTCTGTTGGTACAGAGCCTCCATCTTTTTCAGGGGTGCCCCTCCTCTATCAGGAAACAATGCAACAGCCAATTGATAATACTCTTCCACTTGCTCATATTCCTGCTGCTGTCTTGCCTGATCCATCAAAGCCAAATATTCTTCATAGCGCGCCATCCGCTCCTTCTTCATTCGTATCTGCCCGTTTCCCGCCAGGCCCAGACAACCTACCACGCCAACTATCAGCAAAAGACGTATGAAAAACTGTCTGTGAAGTAATCTGCTGTACTCTTTACTGGATTTATGTACATTTAATACCGCTTTATGAAGCTCCTGTATGGACTGGTAGCGTTTCTCAGGATTTTGCTCAAGACACTTCATAATCAAAAAAGCAAAGGAATCCTCGATCTGATCCGTCAATTCCAGGATTGGCCGGATATTCCCCGGATCCGGCTTCTGTCCAGTTAGAAGATGATAAACAGTCGCTCCTATGCTATAGATATCGGAGCGGGTATCCACATGAATCTCCTCTTCTGTTTCCGTTTTTTTAACACAATCGAACACTTTGTCCAAATCTGCTGTTCTCTTCTGGGGAGTTCCTTCTACCTCTGTAGCATCCTCCGGAACCGCACTTTCTACTTCTGTAGCATCCCCAGAAACTGTTCCTTTTACTTCTGTGGCATCCTCGAGTGCTGTTCCTTCTACTTCTGTGGCGTCCTCGATGGCCGCCTCTTCTACTTCTGTAGCGTCCTCAAGGGCTACCCCTTTTACTTCCGCGGCATCCACTGGCACAGTTACAGTTGCCTCCGCTCCAGTAGATAGTCCCTTTCTTTTGGATCGCTGTTGCCTCTTTACCGCACTTGCCACCTGCTCCGGTGCAGCATAACCCCGGGTAAATCCCACAACGCCGTTTTCCTGGAAATCTCCGGATATATTAAAGTCAATCAAACAGATATCATCCTTTGGCGTCAGCATAATATTTGCTGGCTTAATATCACCATGGATGATTGGATGCTCCTGGATATGCAGCTGTTCTACTGCCTGGCAAAGCTGATCCATCCATTTCAGCACCTGCTTTTGGGGAAAACAGTTCTTTTCTTCCAACATTTCTTTTAAAGACTTCCCCGGAATATAATCCATTACTGTATAAACATCGTCATTCTGTTGGATGAAGTCAAACACTTGGGGAAGATACGGGCTTTTTAGGTTCTTTAAGATGTCCACTTCCGCCCGTACATTACTCTTTAACAGGTTGGCATGTATTTTTTTGAGAACCACCGGCTTCTCCAAGTTCTTATGGTATGCCTTAAATACAGTTCCCCCGCCCCCGCTTCCGATTTCTTCCAATATAATATAGGTTTGGTTTATCTCCTGGTTCTTTTGCAGCACATTGCACCTCACAATCTTCTTAAAACGACATCCTCGGAACTGTATTTATTATTTCATTTTAAACGAAGTCCTGCCCTTCCCGCAGCAGTTTAATGTATTATGTCAGCGATCCAGTTCATTACCTTGCTCCGCGCATTGTCAGGCACTCCGCAGGTATAAATGATCCCCATTAGTTGATCCTTCTCAAAAACAAACTGCATTCCCAAGAGTCTCCTGTCCGTCAGGTATAAAAACAAATTCTTTTTACTCCCGGATGTCCATTGAATATATCCTATTTTCCCTAAGCTACTGTCCCTATAGTAATATATTCCTTCTTCTAGTTCCGATAATCCCAGCAGGCCAAGCACATCCCCATAGCCTGTTCCCATCTTAAATTTACATCCAATCTCTTTTAGCTCCGGAATCTTTTTCCAATCATCCAGGCAGTTGATACGAAAAATCTGTTGTCCGCTGCCAGACAGTAATCTGTATCCATATTCATAGTTTTGATTTTCCAGAGAGAAACCTACATTTTTATCAGTGGCATCAAAACAAACATTCGTATCATAATAGGTTCCAAGATCTACACTTTGTCCAGCATATTTTTCATAGTCAAATCCAAATAATTCCGCGCCTGCGCTAAAATCCCATTGATAAAAAGAGCTTCCCAATACCTTCAATGAATCAAAGGGATCCTCCGGTATCTGCAGTTTATCCTCCAGTTCCATGAATTCATATTGTTCGAATAAGGGCTGCCCTTCCTGCACTGTAGCCGCCATCCTTGCCAGAAGGTCATTTTCTGTGTTATCATAGCCCTGTTCCAGGATTTGAATGACTTGATCATTCTTTCCCAGCCCTTCGTATGCCAAAGCGCTTCCCGCATATGCCATAACATTCTTCTCATCAATTTCCAGGGTCTGATTAAAGTATGCCACTGCCTTTTCATAATCCATATCATTCAGATAATGAATCCCTGTTGAAAGGCTGTCATTTATACCGTTACTCTTTTTTACGGATGCTGCATAGCCGATGAACACATTGACAACCAGGGATGCTGTCACGACAGCAATGATCCCTGCAATAACAAATATAATCCGATGTTTTTTCATGGGTACCTCCTTTAAACATTGTATTACTCCATCATATATAGTAGTTCCGATGATTTTTGGTTTATGAATTATTTAACCTTTATTACCTTATACCAACGGGTTTCATTTTTCGTCATTTATAAAAAAATATGTTCTTTCTGCTTTTCCCCTTGAAGCGGATGCTTCTAAGATGTACAATAGTATTATTAGAATCCTGCTATGAGGAACACGCTTTTCCTCGAAATGAAAAATACAAAATATCTTAAGGAGCCGTTGTCATGACACTGTTTTCTGAACTTCTACTTTTTCTATGTACACTGCTGTTTGGAGGTATCGTTGGCGCCTATTTTACCACCGCAGATTACCGTATCCGAAACAATCTGCCCCTTATTACCTCTCAGTGTTACTGCCCTGCCTGCGGGCATATCCTTGCCTTGACACATCAGATTCCAACGCTCAAAACCGCAATTGACAGTATAAACGTAGCTTCTACCTCAACCGAACCACGCCTATGAGGATTGCGCATTTTTTTATTTTTTCTTTATATTCTGCTCCCTTTACTATACTTACCCAAGCACCGAAGATGCATATTCGATAGATAGAAACTCGCCATTTTCAAAAATGAAATTCAACTTTGCTCCATCCTTCTCATAGGTAAGGCTGTCTCCGTTTTCAATGTAATCTGAGCCATATGTGCTGATGATGCTTTCTCTGTCCATGGACAAGTCAATTCCTTCCTGCGTCGATACCATATCATCCCGCAGCAGGATATATGCGATACGATCTTTCCCATCCTCCGCAGGATAAGTTTCTATTTCATAGGAACCGTAATCATAAACATAACTGATTCCATCCCCGGCACAACTAGGAGAACTGTAGACACTTTGATATTCCCCCAGTTCATCAATAATCTCGTTCATATCCATATCTACACCGATCAGAATATCCCCGGCCGGAAATAAGAAGCCCTTCCCGCCATCTTCTGATTCACCTCCTTGCCCAGCTTCTGCCCCAAGGAGTCCTGGGTCAGAGGTTTTTGTTTCAATATCTTTTAGATTGGTGCTCTCCGAGCCCAATAATATATTCTGCAACTCAGTATCCTCCGCCTCCTGAAATGAATTCTGTTCCGAAACCTTTCCTGCTTCATCAGATCCACAGCCGCAGGCGCATAATGCAATACCTGCCATCACAACAAATAAAAAGCTTTTTCTCATAATCATTCCTTTATCTCCTTTTGACGATCAATTTCCTTATAATAACGTTCCAGCTTTATTTCCCACCTTGCTGCCAAATCTTCTTCATCCCTGCGATCTGAAATACCGCACTCATCTATAAGAATCTGTCCGAAATATCGAGAAAGCTTTTCCGCCCCGGTCAGGTTCAAATGAAGACCTGCATCATAAGTGTCCGCCGAATAATCTAAGCCAATCTGCTCCGCCGCATTTAAAAAATTATAATACTTAAGCTGATGTTCCCCAGCATATTTCACGATCTGCTCTTCCCACTGTTCATACCAGAATGGATATAGGCTGGGAGCCTTGATCAGTACCAGCTCCACATTATTTTGTCTGCAAAGATCCACCATCTTATCCAGATAAGCATACGCTCTCTCTCCAAACTGATAATTTATCAAAGGCCGCTTCTTCGGAATATTTTCGGCAGGCAATATATCTGTCCTCATATAATATCCATTAAAAGTCACCGGATTTTTCCCAAAAAAGAATCGGAAATCCTCATATGTTAATTGATCCCATCTGTCATGATATCGGAGAATGGGAAATAAATATTCCAAGAAGTGCTCACCCTCTGTCATAGATGCCTGTATGCATTTTATTTTTGCAGGCGACCACCTTAACCCGTCCAGTGTCATACGATTATAACTTTCCTTTTGAGGTTCATCCGTCATCATCGACAAAACATTAAATACTGCCACTTCAGGCTTCTCATAAGAAAAAGTTTCTTCCATAATATAATAGGACTGCCAGATTAATTGCTCCGCACTTCCCCGTATATAACTATTAATCCCATATTCTTCCCATAGTACGGCCGGCGAGAAATTATTATATACTTCACAATCCCCGAAAAAAACGACATTGTGATCTTTAACCTCTCTATAATATTCCTCCAGCATACTTCCTTCCAGGTCGCTTCCCACATATTTAGGCATCAATAAACGCTGCACTCCAAACAATATAAAGAGCAAAATACCTGCGGTGAAAAAAACCGTGACGGCATACCTGATACGCTTTTTATACATTTCCTAACCTCTATATTCGGATAATAAACTCAGATAGAAAGGGAATATTGATCACACAACATTGTTACTGTCATAATGATCAACAAATAATCTATCTCATACGCACCCATCAGCTTAAAATCATCCTGCGCATAAATTTTTTTCAATTCTTCCATATATTTCACATCAAATACATCATATTTTTTTATCAGCTCCGGCTCGAGATATGGAACCCTTGCAGCCTTTTTTATTAAAGCTGACATGCCGGGAGCCTGAAAAGGAAATTTTTTTCGTTTCAGAATTTCTTCCGGAACAATTCCCTCTGCCGCTTTTTTCAGAATATATTTTTCATTGATTCCCTTCAATTTATAATGATCTGGAATACCGACGATAAAATCCAACAATTCCATATCTAAGAAAGGGTGCCTGCCTTCAACTGAATGGGAAAAAAACATTCTGTCACCATGTTCTCCCAACAAATGATCCGAAAGACGAAGCTTATAATCTATATATGACCTTCGCTTTTGCGGGCTCAATCCCTTTAAACGATCAGTATTTACCGGACTTTTCCATATGGCGGAAAAATCATCTATTTCATCGCGTATTCTTTCGCTGTAAACCTTACGATGTATCTTTCGGATCTCCGGATGGTTTCTTTCATAACGGAAGTACGGATCCCCCCACAATTTTTCATTGCAGGCACATTCTTCGGGAGACATCAGTTCTTTTTGCATATTACGGAACATATCTACCATATATCCAACATAACCATAAAAGAACTCATCCGATCCCTGCCCGGTAAGAACTGCCTTAGCGGGAGAAGCATGCACGAGCCCCGATAACAGATATGCCGCGACATCATAACTTTCTTTCAGCCCTGACTCCGCATGGTATACAACCCTTTCCAAATGCTTCCATATCTCTTCCTCGGAAATCCTGATGCAGCGATGCTCTGAATGAACACAATCCCTCACCATTTTCTGGAAGCGGCTTTCATTCAGTTCCCCGTCCCCTATCTCTGCGGAAAAAGAATAAAAACTATTCAGCAGATATTTGCCGATATAACAGGCTACCACCGAGCTGTCCAAACCTCCGGAAATATAGAACCCAATCGGGACGTCGGCCACTAATCTCCGCTTAATAGCTTTCTCTAGCAATTCATGGAGTCTCTCAATGTAATACTCTTCTCCCAAATCCTTTTCTTCCGGCTGATAAATCAAGTCCCAGTATTCCTGATTCTGTATTCCCGAACCTTCTGCCGCTCTCAACATATGTCCCGCCTCAAGAGCATATATCCCGCGGAAAAAAGTCTGCGGAGCAACTGCCCCAGGAAAATTCATCAGCTGGTCAACAGCTTTTAAATTCAGTCTGCGCTCCAGTCCCGGATATTCCAGTATTGCTTTAACCTCTGAGGCAAATAGAATCCTTCCATCAAATACAGTATAAAACAACGGACAAATACCCATCTGATCCCGAACCAGAAATAACTGTTTTTTTCTATCATCGTAAAGCGCTATTGCAAACTGTCCATTTAAATATTTTGGAAATCCTTCCTTCTCTTCCTCATATAAATGGAGAATCACTTCCACATCCGTCTCCGTTGAAAAAACATGCCCCTTACCCACAAGCTCTCGCTTCAATTCCTTATAATTAAAAATCTCTCCATTGCATATCATGACAATGGTTTTATCTTCATTCCACAAGGGCTGCATGCCGCCTTTCAGATCCAGGAAACTAAGCCGATTGAACCCTAATGCAATACAGGAAAGAACACTGCTGTCACTTTGATCCGGTCCCCTATGTCTGATTGCGCTCATCATGGCATCCAATATTTTTCCGTCGATCCTGTGTCTGTTTTTCAAATTATAGATACCGCAAATTCCACACATTTTCGGTCTCTCCTCCACTACTGAAAGTTGCCGCTGAAGGCAAACCGTTTCCAGCTAAAAACGATTGTAGATAAACTGACTGGCATCGTAGCCAATCCCGTATTTTCCCCATAAGATCACGGTCAGAAATAAACCGAACCAAACCGCCACCTGTACCGGATAAGATCTTCCTGCAAGCTTCTCCCTTACACTTCCCTTCTGCTGCACAAAACTCACGCCGATCATGAGCAATACTCCGATTAACAAAACACAGAAATCTGACATACCAAGTCCAAGTTCCATCAATCCTCCATTATTCCAAATGTTCCAGTTTCCCCCTATAATTACCGATCCGAGCATACGAAGGGTAGTAGCGACCGCCTCATAGCAGTCAAATAGATTCAAGACACAGATCAGAAGGAAAGTCCTTACAATCTGAAACAATTTATACCCCCATTTATCCGTAAACTTCACACAAAGATGAAATCTTCTGTACATCGGTTCCAGTTCTTCCGAAACGGTCAGGACTATCCAGTTTAAAAGCCCCCATACGACAAAATTCCAGCTTGCTCCATGCCAGATTCCTGTAGCAAGCCAGACAACAAAGGAGGAAAGATGGATAGGCAGACGTTTCCCTGCCTTTGCACCAACCCGTTTTTTTGCTTTTTTATAGAGTTTCTGCATGATAGATGATGCGGAAATGGGATAAAAAACATAATCCTTAAACCAGGTGCACATGGAAATATGCCACCTTCGCCAATATTCTCTCAGAGAAGTTGAAAAATAAGGGCATCTGAAATTTTCCTTTATTTCTATCCCAAAGGTCTGTGCAATTCCTATAGTGATATCGATACCTCCTGTAAAATCCGCATAAAGCTCTACCGTATACAAAACCATCAATACCAGAATATAACCGCCCTGATAAAGATCCGGATTTCCCGTCATCAAATGAACTGCTGGGGCAATCCTGTCTGCCACCACCATTTTCTTGAAATATCCCCACAGCATACGCCCCATCCCATCACGGATATTTTCCCAATGCAGTCTGTGCTTTTTCCCCAGGGTCTGAGATAGATCTCCAAACCTGCTGATAGGTCCCTGAATCAGCTGCGGGAAAAAAGAAACAAATAAGGCATAGCGTAAAAAATTATGCTCTGCAGAAATATTTTCCCAATATACGTCTATTAAATATCCCACCGCCTGAAATGTATAAAAAGAAATCCCAAGCGGAAGGAGCAGATCTATAAGAGATATCTGTTCTGTCCTTCCCAAAAAATCCAGAACATGATTGATATTTTGAATCAAAAAATTCGTGTACTTAGCGATTGCCAGGATCCCCAGAGTTGCTGCCAAAAAGGAAACGAACCAAAAGCGTCTAATTTGTTCCTGTTTCTTTCTGTATTTCTTCTTTTCCTCATTCCCTAGTTCAGCACCCAGTTTTTCCAGATATTTCTTTTGAAGCATCTGATTTCTTTCAATAATCCTGGCACCTAAATAGGTCAGTGAGGTGATGACCGCCAAATACAATATATATCTGGGATCAGCCTTATAATAGAACCAGTAACTTCCTATGAGCAAAAGCAACCATTGGCAACCGCTGGGAATCGAATAGTATATTATGAGTAAAATCAGGAAAAACCCCATGAATTCGTATGTCGTAAAAAGCATGACTGAAACCTCAAATTCCTTCCATCTCCTGAATCAGTGCATAAAGGGCTTTCGCAGAATTAAAATTCTGGGGAAGAATCTTTCTTGCATCAATTGTCACATCAAATTCATCCTGGATCTCTGTGATCAATGCTACGATATCATAGGAATCCAGGATCATTCCATCAATCAAATGCTCCTCTGTCTCAAAGTCCACTTCAGGATGTAACTCCCTTAAAATTTTCAATAATCTGTCCATCTTTTCTACTCCTTTTTTCTTATTGTATTTCTGGATATTTAGAAGGATCATAAGCATGACTTCCATTATGAATGCTTGAATATGCCCTGATTACGTCATCCGACACATAAAAAAAGCAGTCTCCGTTTATTCTTTTTGTAACATCCCAATGATACCAGCCTTCCCCTAAATCAATCAGGTTCCAATAATGCATTCTGTTAGGATTCTTAAATCCTATATCCATATTAGGAATGCCCGCTCTTGTCAAAAGACATTTCGATGTCATAGCATATACAAAGCAGTCCCCTTTACGTTCAAAAAGCCCTCTATAAGCGCCTTCTACCCATGTGGTTTTCGGGGCGACGTTTGTATTTTTTATATTATTATAAATCCAGTCAAAGATAGCTTTTGCAACTTCATACTGAGTCATATCTTCTGTAGTAATCTCCGCCAATATCGCGTCCGCCTCAGCATTTACGATCTCCTCAGTTGCCCCTTCCACCCCCGGCTCCAGAATATGAAGGACTGTTGGGATCTCCGTCCTATTCCCCGCATTATCTTCCGCACTGTAAACAATCTGATAATCCCCCACCTTGTTAAGGTTCACCGTACTGTTATCTATTTCCAGTTTCACATTCTGATCATGATTGTCAGAAACTTTTACACCCCTTTTATAGGAAATGTTTTCTCCGGCTTTTATGGATAGTTCCTGAACCCCAGTAATGACAGGGGGCTCCATGTCTTTCAACACATGAACCTTCGCCCAAACCCAGACTGAATTTCCTCCCAAATCAGTGACTACTATAGGAATATAATAAATTCCGGCAGCAGCAAGCCTTACAGGACAGGCAAAAGCAGACTTTGTTTCTGTACAGTCATCAATCCGGAGAATCAAATCCTCCAGATTCAGTTCCTCATCCGTATAGATCTCGGTCTCCCGAACTTCTACTTCCGGAGCAGTCGTATCCACAAGATGTAAAACGGAAATATATTCCTTCCCTCCCACAGTAACTGCTACTTCATAATCCGACAATTCATTCATATTTACGATTTCTTCCAAAGGAATCGAAAAAAAGGCGTCCTCCTGCTCCAGCAGGAATAAGGAAATATCCGGTAATGCACTGCCAACTTCCACTGTTACCATCTCCTTTACTCTGGGACGGTTAAGATAAGAAGATACCTTTACTCCAATAAAGCCCAAGGCTAACATGAACAAAAGAGATAAAAAAATAAAAATACCTTTCCGTTTATGTTTTATGTACATTTTTTGTTTCTCTGTCATCTGTGAAAACATTAAATAACCCTCGCTCCCATGAAGATATCTGGATCAAACATATTTTGTCCACTCAGGACAAACAGATATGGCAGCCTCAGCTTTGTGTCCCATATATTGTTAAAATCTGCGGAATATCCTACCTTATCCGTAATCGCAATCGAAATATGAGCCCTTGGGAGTACCGACAAAGTCTCGGCCTGGTCGTATGAGCAGTCCAGGAAAATGTCCGCATCCCCTGACTCTGGGTTCTTTCTAGTTTTTTACCAAATAACAACTCAATTGCTCCTGTTTGTTACCACTATTAGAGAAAACTCCCTCTAATGATATTTTATTCTATCTTCAAATCAATCATGGTACAATTCTTCCACAAAGGATACAGGGGAATAGTCGGATATGGGATTGTCCTGTAATCTCAAAACTTGCAAAGAGGTCAAGCCACCTAACACACTAATATCACTAATTTGATTACCAATTAAACCCAAATATGTCAATTCTTTCAGCCCTCCCAGCACGCTGATATCATTTATTTGATTCCAACTTAAATCCAAAGTTGTTAAAGAGGTCAGTCCCCCTAATGCACTGATATCTTCAATAGAGTTATCGTATAAATACAATTCTGTTAAAGAAGTCAGTCCTCCCAGTGTGCTGATATCACTGATTCGACTGTAATCCAATGCCAAGAATGTTAAAGATGTCAATCTTCCCAGCACACTAATATCACTGATTTGATTATCGCCCAAATACAACCTTGTTAAAGAAGTCAGCTCTCCTAGTACACTGATATCACTGATTTGATTACTAGCCAAACCCAATTCTGTTAAGGAAGTCAGGCTTTCCAGCGCATCAATGTCACTAATTTGGTTATTGTCCAAGTACAAAACTGTCAAAGAAGTCAATCCACCCAGGAGGCTGATGTCATTGATCTGATTACCACCCAAACCCAATTCCGTTAAAGAAGTCATTTCTTCCAATATACTGATATCTTCGATTTGAGTTTCATCCAAATACAAACTTGTTAAAGAGGGCAGCCCTTCTAATACGCTGATATCACTGATTTGATTATAGTCAAAATTCAAATATGTTAAATTTTTCAGTTCTCCAAACGAATTTATATTCACAATTTCTCTTTCGCTAAGATCTAATCGCCGTAACTCCCACACATCACTCAGCATGATATCCCGATTCATAATGCCCGTAATCTCTCTCATGGCTGCTTCCAGGTTCTCATCCTGCCAGTCCATCACATGATCTTCCAGACCGGCTTCCACCCAGGGTATGAAGTGTGGTTCCTCTGGTTCTTCCGCCTGATTCCCACTTTCCCCCATCTCCACAGATGCCTGGCTCGAAGGCGATGTTTGATTCTGTATATCTTCTGCTCCCAGCACATCATTCTGCCCGGTCTTTGCGCGATATTCCGTCTCTACTTCATCCCGCCTTGCAACAAGAGTTTCCGACTGCACAGCCTCATAACCGCTTGCCAGAATTTCCAGCGCTCCTTCATAATTTCCAAGCCCTATGTACGCATCTGCTGCCCCCAGGTAAGCAATCTCGCATCTCGGATCTATTTCTATGGCATCCTGGTAAGCTGTAAGCGCTCTCTCGTAGTCCATCTCACCCAAGTATCTGTCCCCAAGATTAAGTGCTTTTTCCAACGCCTTTGCCTGGCTATCCCCGCCAAAGGCTATCATCACCAGGACGAATATTCCAATAAATACAGTAATTCCTGCTATAATCAATATCTTTTTCCTTATTGCGTCTTTCCTCATAGAGTTTCTCCAATCACTGACTTGAAACAACAAATATTGTTTTGCTATATATCACTAGCAATTATAAATGCTTTTATGATAAAAATCAACAGAATTTTGCTATATATCACTAGCAAATATATATGCTCTTCTCCTCTAAAATCAACATAGATTCTATAACTACTTAAAACAGATAAAAAGCAAATAAATATGCAAAATAACCATGCAGTTTATAGTCATAGTAATTGATAATCCTTCCACATCCATAAATCAGGATTTTTGATCATTGTTTTTGTCAGGAGTGAATATGAAAATCAGACAGAACACGGGAAAATACAATATCGGCAGTAATATCCGTAAATATCGCATTGAAAATCATTTAACCCAGGAACAAACAGTAGTAAAGCTGCAGCTCATGGGTATCGATATGTCCAGAGGTACTTACTCCCACATCGAATGCGGAATCGATAATATCCGGGTGGAAGAGCTTCTGGCCCTGGCGGAAATCTTCCATGTCAATATAGCGGACTTCTTTGAAGGGATCTCACTGTAAATCCTGCCCTTTAATCGTCTGAATCAGATGTACCTAAAAAAGAGCCCATGGCACTGTACCCAGCCCATCGGCTCCGTTTTTTTATAAATCCCTATTCTTCGGATGTCTTTTTCACAGCCTTCTGCTGTCTTCTGCTATTTTTTGCGTTTTCCTCCTGCTGCTTCTCAAAACGATCTGCTCGCTTTATCAGGCACTGTTCCCATAAAATGCGGTGCCAAAGCAAAGAACCGTTTTGCAGCCTTAAGCTGAAGATTTTGAATATATTCCCTTTCCTCAATCTGCCTGAACTCCTCATCACATTCCTTGCCCAGGCTGATCTCTCTCCTTTTCCCGACCATTTGACCTCAATTACGATTGCACATCTATACTCCTTTTCCTTCAGAACAATATTCTCTTTCCAGGAGCCCAAAATAATTCTCATATTTTTTTACAAGAAATGGAATTAAAGATAAAATTGTTCGCTCCGGTAAAGGTACTTTCTTTCGCAATCCGGAGACATCCTGTCATCAAAGCGAATTTTAAATCAGATTCGATTTCCAAGTCATACTGAGGAATCTGTGGACTACATCCAACATATCCTCATAATATCCATTATCTCTCGCCTTGGCCAGAGGAACATCATACTCGTCGATGAGCAGAATCACTTCTTTTCCGTAATGTAATTTCAAGTCCTTCAAACAGGCGGCAACTGTCCTTCCGAATATCAAAAAATTCTGCGAGCATGCTCATAGCAAGAGTCTTCCCGAAACGACGTGGCCTGGTGATCAAAACCACATCAAAAGTCTCGCTCAGCAGCTCTTTTACAAAACCCGTCTTATCCACGTAATAACAGTTATTCGTCCGAAGCTTTGCGAAATTATCAATACCATATGGAAGATTCAATTTCATCATCGATCCTCATACTCCCTTTCGGTTCAGCCCTCCAGCCGCTTGAAATCATTTTCCCATTTGTCTTACCAATGATAAAAAATATACCATTTCGCAGTAGAATCCGCAAACCTTTTCAACTGCTTCATGAACCAGTCCCATTTTAACTGTTCCATGAAGAAGTCCCGGCAGTCTGAACCGCAGCGCCAAACTGCTCGAACTATTTCTACGTCCATGGCACGGTACCTCTATCCCTTCACACCCCTGCCAGCACGTCAAAGGTTCCTGCCACGTCCAGCCTTCCGTATCCCCACTCCCGGTTGGGATAGACCAGATCCGGGCTCCTGGCGGCACCCCTGGCAAAATAATTTTTCACTTCTTTGCTTTCAATGAGCTCATTATTGCCTTCCACCACGGCCCACTGCATGAACTGGGCCACACCCCCGGCGGTAATGGCCGCCGCAAGGCTTCCCCCGGTCTGCCTGCCGAAAACAGTAGGCACATCCACCCCCGGAGCCGCAAAGATAGGACGGATGGCGCCCGTTCTGGAAAATCCTCTCCCGGAGTCGATATAAAAGCTGTTATTAAAGTCATTATAAGCAGACACGCCGATAACGCTTTCCGCCATAGAGGGCTCCGTCAGAGTGATATATGGATCCGGTTCCAGAAAATAAACCTCCCCTGAAAGGAATTCCGTGATCGGAAGCCAGAAATTAAAGGCGCCGTTATGAACTTCCCCCACTGCGGATACCCGAAAATTCCATATCCCTGCGGTAGGCTCCACGATACGGAAAAGAATCAGTTCCTCTCCCGAAACAGGCTCCACCAATACACTGGATATGGTGATACGGGTACGTTCGTAGATAAAACTGTAGGTCAAAGTCTGGTCGATCCCAAGGCGCAGGGGAGGCACCGTCTCCCCTCCCGGCGTCCGTATGGCAATATTAAAGACATCCGGAATGTTTCCCCAAAATTCCATGAGAAACCCCCGATTATTTTCTCCTGCCCGCACCTCCACATCTCTGTAATTATCCGTCCTGCCGCAGATCCCTGCGCCGGCTCTTTGCTCCGTACAGGGGGCAAGCCTTCCGCTGTAATGATGAGAGGCGTTTCCTTCATTGCCGCCGCAGACCACCAGGGCACGGCTCCTTTTGACCGCTATATTGTTCAAATATCTGGAAAGGGCGGAATTACCGCTGTGATCCCCCAGACTGGTGCCGATTCCCAGGCAGATGACCACGGGACGGCGAAAGGTATCCGCGAAAGAATCCGCATATTTTACAGCAAGCATGATATCCTGTTCTTCAAAGGCGAAAACTCCCTCCGGGATCATATAATAGTCCCTGAGATAGGGCTTGCAGTCCTTCAGCTTCACCGCTACGATCTGTACATCCGGCGCCGCTCCTAAAAAGCCGGCTCCACCCCTCAGCCGGCTTCCTGCCGCTACGCTTGCCATGGCGGTTCCATGACCGACTTCATCCCTGCTGGGAACGATCTCAAAAGGATTTTCCGACCGGAGAGCCAGGTCAATCTCTTCCCTGGTATACTCTGAGCCGAACAAAAATCCTTCCGGCGGCGTCCCGCTCTGATCCTGCTGATCCCAAATGGCCAGAATGCGTGTATTTCCCGCATCATCCCGAAAAATATCTTTTGTATAATCGATTCCGGAACTGACGACACAGATCACCACTCCCCGTCCCGTCAGGTTCAGGGGCTGACGCTGTACCTGCGTGATGCCGCTGGCAGTCAGGCTGCTGGAATCGAAGATCTCTCTGCCAGCGCTCTCCGGAGGACCGCCCCCCTCACCGAGAGGCAGGCCAATATTGCAGCTTCCGCTCCCGCCCAATATGCGCATCAGACCGTAAAGCTTTGGAATCGTTTGATATTCTTTGGGATCATCCATCAGTGGCGGAAGCCCCAGACTGTTAATATAGACGAGATTATAAAGATTATCCAGATTGATATAGCAGAAATCTCCGCCCTCTCCGGGATTCACCCGGATCGGGTAATCCACGATCACATCCCGGTATTGATCAGAAAGTATTCTGTCTCTGCAGTCCATAAAATATAGCAATCCCCATCCGCCGCAGGATACGGCAATGTATTTTACTTCTATTTTATGGGAAACTGCCGTTAAAAATACCAGAGAAGGGCAGCATCCTCAGATCTGTCCTTCCCATCATCGGCATACCTATGAATCACGGTCTGGAGTCCACCTTCAGGCACCTTACCGCATTGAGCACCGCAATGACCATTACCCCTACGTCCGCAAAGATCGCCAGCCACATGCTCGCATAGCCTGTGGCTCCCAGGATCAGGCAGACAGCCTTGACCGCCAGGGCAAAAACGATATTTTCATAGACAATGCGCAGGCATTTTCTGGAGATCCGCATTGCCAGGGAGATCTTGCGGGGATCGTCGTCCATCAGAACGATATCTGCCGCTTCGATGGCTGCATCGGAACCCAGGGCGCCCATGGCGATGCCCACATCCGCCCGAGAAAGCACCGGCGCATCGTTGATGCCGTCTCCCACAAAGGCGAGGATTTCCTTCTTTCCCTTTTGCGCAAGCAGCTTTTCCACCTGCTCCACCTTGTCGGCCGGCAAAAGCCCGCTGTGCACCTCGTCCACATGAAGCTCGGACGCTACTGCCTGAGCCACGCGTCTGTTATCTCCGGTGAGCATAATAGTCTTCCTGACTCCGGAAGCCTTAAGCTCCCGAACCGCATCGGCAGAATGCTCCTTCGGCACATCGGAGATCAGGATATGTCCGGCATAAACCCCATCTATGGCGACATAAATAACGGTTCCGGCGGCGTCCGCCTCTGTAAAGGCAATCCCCAGC
Source organism: uncultured Acetatifactor sp. (assembly GCA_947589075.1). Taxonomy (GTDB): domain Bacteria; phylum Bacillota; class Clostridia; order Lachnospirales; family Lachnospiraceae; genus Acetatifactor. Next base: position 12,006 of record CANQBS010000001.1, on the reverse strand, counting down.
TGTCTCATCAGCTTTCCATTGCCCGCTGCCACCTCGCAATACGAGGTTCCGGCACCGTTTGCAGGAAATCCAGGGATTCCAACCCTCACTTTGGCTTTTACGCCATGGCCGCTGATCTCCTCCACATCCTTCACCCGATCATTCCCGACTTTCAAAACGGCTCCCGTCTCCGAGAGACTGCCCTGAGGGGACTGACCGCTGTTCCTGTCGCTGTTTCTGTCGCTGTTCCTGTCGCTGTCCCCGCCGCTGTTTCTGTCGCTGCAGGCTTTGCGCAGGCTCTTGCTGATGGGATGATCGGAATAGCTCTCCGCCAGGGCCGCATACTCCAGCAGAAGATCTCCGGGAGTCTTTTTTGCCCGGTCCTCTCCAGCCGTCTCCCCTGTCTGCGCTGTCTCTCCTGCCTGCGACGCATCTCCCAGTCGGCAAGTCTCGCCCAGGGAAAGCGACGCCTCTCCAGCCGCAAGCTTTTCCCGGACAAGGGCAGCCCAATTCTCATCCGGCACCACCTCTGTCACCTCAAAAACGCCTTTTGTCAGGGTGCCGGTTTTATCAAAGACCACATATCTGGTTTTGGAAAGCATCTCCAGATAATTGGAACCCTTCACCAGAATTCCCCTGGCGGAAGCTCCCCCGATCCCGCCGAAAAAGCTTAATGGAATGGAAATCACCAGAGCGCATGGACAGCTGATCACCAGGAAAGTGAGGGCTCTGTTTACCCAATCTCCCCAGTTTCCAGGATTGCCTGCGATCAGATTGATGATGGGGGGCAAAAGCGCCAGGGCAAGGGCGCTGTAGCATACCGCCGGCGTATAATAATGGGCGAAACGAGTAATAAAGTTTTCCGCCTTCGCCTTTTTCATGCTGGAATTCTCCACCAGATCCAGGATCTTGGAAACCGTGGATTCCCCGAATTCCCGGGTGGTGCGGATCTTCAAAAGCCCTGACATGTTTACGCAGCCGCTGACCACCATATCGCCTGCCGCCACCTCCCTGGGGAGACTTTCTCCTGTAAGGGCGCTGGTGTTCAAAACGGAGCTGCCGTCGCAGATCTGACCATCAATGGGAATTTTCTCCCCCGGCTTCACTACGATAACAGATCCGATGGCAACCTCATCCGGGTCCACCTGTTCCAGGGAACCATCCTCTTTTTCAAGATTGGCATAATCCGGCCGGATATCCATCAGGGCGCTGATATTGCGGCGGCTTTTGCCCACCGCCACGCTCTGGAACAGCTCGCCGATCTGGTAAAAAAGCATGACCGCCGCGCCTTCCTGATACTCTCCCAAAAGCATGGCGCCCACCGTCGCCACAGCCATCAGGAAATTCTCATCAAAGACTTCTCCATGAACCACGCCTAAAACGGCCTTTTTCAGGATATCATATCCAATGACCAGGTAAGGCACCAGATACAGAACCCCCGTGAGCCACCCCTCCTCCAGGGGAAGAAGCGCGATCAACACCAATAACACAAAGGACACTATGATCCGATAAAGCATTTTTTTCTGTTTCTTCGTCATACAAACCACACCCTTCTGCCGTCAAATATATACCTCGCAGTCGGATTCCACCTTCTTACAGGCCTTCACCACGTTCTGCATGACGTTCTTCACATCCGCGCCCTCTGCGAATTCCACGTTCATCTTCTGCGTCATGAAGCTGACTGTGGCAGCCGCCACGCCCTCCACCTTCGCCGCGGCTTCCTCCATTTTCCTGGCGCAGTTTGCGCAGTCCACTTCAATCTTATAAGTTTTCTTCATCCCTTTGACCTCCCATTTATTTCATATTTCATATGAATCATTGTTCATATGTTTATATTATCATAAATACAGGAAATGTCAATGGGTTTTTATAATATTTTTTTAGAAAAAAGTAACAGTTCAGGTGGCTGGCTGAACTGTTACCAAAAAACTCACTGCATTGCTTCCGCCAGCAGGGGCACCAGTCTGGCGTCATGGTTGCAGACTACATGGGTGTTCCGGTCGACGATGAGGGTCCACTCCTTATCCGGAGTGCTGGGGTTCCACCGGGGAAGTCCCTCATGGTTGGGATCTCCCGTCCTGGCGAAGGCCATCACGCTTTCAAAAATCTCTTTTTCGATCCGTCCCGTCACGCCCTCCTCCTGGGTCACAGGCACCAGCCCGGTATTGTGGAACACATAAGGAATGTCCGCGCAGTGCCAGGGAGCGCGTCCGCCGTCCACGGGAAGATCCAGATTGAACAGGTAGGAATAGGTACATTGATTCAGCGCGCTTCTTTTCCGGATATACTGCATGGTCGGAAGCCGGAAAAGGGTATCCAGCTTAAGCAGCTGGACGGGGTGGCGCTCCGGATAAGCTTTTTCAAATAAGGCCAGAAGCTCATCAGCCTTCTTTGCGCCCAGAACCTTCCTCACCGCCTCTCTTCCTTCCTCCCTGGAAGCCTTATGGATATCCAGAGGATCCGGCGAAAAGGCTGTGAATTCCCCAAACACCGTTCCCACCAGCATGGGAATCTGGGAAGTCTCCTTACGGAAGCCGTATTTCACAGGATCTCCCGCATAAAAGGCGTTGGGTCTGGGCGTTCCTCCCGCATATTCTCCCCTGGCAGCCAGGAGAGGACGTACCTTCAGATAAGCCGCCGCCAAAGCCCCATAAGGAACTGTCTCCAGATCCTTAACAGTCCTGATGTGAAGCTCTTTCATCAAGGCCTCCGCCAGCTTTCTGCCGCTTTCTGTGCTGTCCGCCGACATGGAACCGATAACGCCGCTCATATTGAATCCCTTGGCATACAAACCGTCCGCCCCGGGCATCTGCAGCAGGGTCGTGATCTTGGCGCCCCCGCCGGACTGTCCAAAAAGAACCACATTATCCGGGTCACCCCCGAAACGGCCGATATTCTCCTGAATCCACTTTAAAGACAGGATGATATCGTCCATCCCTGCATTGGCGGAGTTGGCGTATTCCTCTCCGTATTCGGACAGATCGCAGTATCCCAGCACATTCAGCCTGTGATTGATGGAAACCACCACCACCTGCCCTTCCCGGCTCATATTTTCCCCTTCATACGCGATATGTTCGATGGCGGAGCCGGATTCAAAGCCTCCTCCGTGGAGCCACACCATAACAGGTCTCTTCTGCCCGTCACAGCCCGGAGTCCAGATGTTCAGATTCAGGCAATCCTCATTCATCACCCAAAAGCGATAGGGAATCATCAGTTCTCCCACAGGCTGCGGCGTCTCCAAAAGAGGGCATACATAACCGAAGCTTGTGGCGTCAAAAACTCCTTCCCAGGGCTTTGGAGGCTGCGGCGCATGGAAGCGCCTTGCCTTTCCATAGGGAATCCCCTTAAAAATTGTGATCCCGTCGCAAACATAGCCTCTGACCTTTCCCTGTCCTGTCTCCACCACCGCCGCATCCGGACGGTAAATAAACTGCTGTGCCATACGTCACCTTCTCTCTTTTTTGATAAAGCTTCCCGATATAATCTGCACGAAATGTAGTTTTATTTTCCCTTCACAGTTCCCCTGCGGCTTACAAAAGGCGTATCAGCTCATGTAGGCTCCACCGGCAGGATTTTTCCCTCCGGAGAAAAATGTAATTCGTCCATGCAAAGCTCCCTGTGGAAGCCCTTGCCTTCCGGATATTTCTCCAGGGGCGTGCCGAAGCGGTGATAAAAGATGGTGTACCGATCCCCTTCCTGCAGGATGGTATGATGACCTGTTCCCAGAATATTCTTCCCGGGTCTCTTCTCCAGGATCGGATACTGGTATTCCACCGGTCCTGGCAGGGATTTGGAGACGCCGTAATTGACATGATAATTTTCGCTGCCGGTGTCGTCGCAGGACCAGGTAAAATGATATAGCTCCCCCCGCTTCAACACATGAAGGGCTTCCCTGAAATCATACAGTCCTTCTACCTCTGTAAGGGTCCCCGGCCGCAGGCTCACCATATCCTCCCCAAGCTCTGCGCAGGCAGCTCTGCCGTTGCCGAAAAACAGATAAGTGGTTCCGTTTTCGGTATACACAGAGGGGTCTATGGTCTGTCCCATGGGAATTCCCGCGCTCCGCACCTCCTTAAGGGTAACCAGAGGTTCCTCCCTGACAAGAAAGGGACCTGTGGGACTCTCAGCCACCGCTGCGCCAATACTGGATTCTCCGTCCGGTTTTTTCCCGCAGAAATAAAAATAATATCTTCCCTCCCTCGCGGCCACACAGGGAGCCCAGGCGCTGCCCACCGCCCATGGAACGTCCTTTTTCAGATCCAGGATCTTCCCCTCGTTTTTCCAATGCAGCTTATCTTCCGAAGAAAACACATAAAACTCATGGCCGCTCCACCAGGTAAAGCCGTCGGTGGTAGGGTAAAGATAATAACGCCCATTTGCCCTGATCACATCAGGATCCGCGTACAATCCCGGAATAATGGGATTCCAGGAGCATCCTTCTCCTGCCGTAAACTCTTTTTCCTTCTCTTTCATGCTTTCCATGCTCTCCACGCTTTTCATCCCTTCCTTGATTTTCGTGCATTCCCCGCTTTTCCCGTCTTCCGCCATGATTCCTGCTTTTTACCGGATATCATATACGCTTCGCACCCTAAGCCCCACGGGCTCTCCGCTCAAGATGCGCACCAGCCTCTCCCCGGCGTTCATATCAAAGTAATTGTCCTCCAGCACCAGATCCTCATTCTCGTTGAGGATTTCCACCGATTTCGCATAAGCAGAAGCCTTCACCAGAAGCAGCGGCTTTTCCGGTTCCGTTTTTCCAGGCTTTTCTTTTTCCCCGAGTGCTCCTGGTTCCCCGGGTGCTTCCAGCCCCTCAGATGACTTCACCAGGGTAACTTCAAGCTTTGGATCCAGGAAATGGAACTGCTTGGGAGCTGCGAACAGAACCGTACCGGAGGAAACCTCTTTTCCGTCCACCAGGCACTGGTAACTCACGTAATTTTCATAAAGATCCGCATCCGGCATTTCTTCCTTTTCCAGCCAGGCACTGCTTAAGGCAGGGATCTCCAGCCTCCGCTCTTCCTGACGCAGGATCCCTGCCCCGGAATCCCGAAGCTGCCACCTGACCAGTACCGCGATCTGGTCCATGGTCTCATTCGCCACATTCAGGCGAATGGACTTCTTTACAGGCATAGGCTGCATATTGGGGTTGATCCCATAGCTTAACAGACCCTCTTCCTCGCAGGAAACCAGCACCGGGGCGAAGAACCTTTTTTCATAGTAATGAAGCGCCTTCCACCTTCCATAATAATCGATGGAGGACCAGCTGGCAACAGGCCAGCAGTCATTGAGCTGCCAGACCAGGGTTCCCATGCAGCGTCCCCGGTGCCTCCTGAAATGCTCCACCCCAAAACGCATGGCTTCCGCCTGCAGAAGCTGAGATGCGTAAAGGATCGTTTCAAACTTCGTGGGGTACAGATAGGTCTGCTCCATATAGCTCATGATCTTCCCGTTTGCCACGAAGCTTCTCTGATGCTTTTCCATCACATAGGAGAAAATATTCCGGTCCTCCGGCAGGGTAAAGCTTTCGCAGGTTTTCAGGGAAGGGAAGGACTGGAAGCCGAACTCCGACAGGTAACGGAAAAAATGTCTCCTGTAATCCGTAAAGGGCTTGTTGCCGTGCCAGACCTCCCAGTAATGCACATCCCCTCTGTCCTCCGCATCCGTTTCATCAAAGGCGGTGCCTGAGGAAGGGCTGGAGGGCCAGTAAAAGGTGTTGGGATCATACTGCTTTATCAGGTCAGGAAGGATGGATTCATACAGTCTGAGATAATCCTGCTTCCACTGGGGCTTCCAGAACTCCCGCCGGACATTGGACTCCATTTCGTTATTGCCGCACCAAAGCCCCAGACAGGCATGACTGCGGATCCGCTTGATATTATCGATAAATTCCGCCTTTACATTTTCCTCAAAATCCTCTGTCAGCCTGACGGCACAGCAGGCGAACATAAAATCATGCCACACAATAAGCCCCAGCTCGTCACAGGCATCCAGGAAAGCATCGTCCGCATAATAGCCCCCGCCCCAGATCCGGATGCAGTTATGATGGGCCAGCTTCGCCTGGGTAAGGAGATGGCGGGTGCGCCGGGGCGTGATCCTGGAAAGGATATTGTCCTCCGGAATATAATCAGCTCCCATGGCGAAAATGTCCACCCCGTTCACCTGATGGCAGAAGCATTCTCCATATTCATCCTTTTCCCGATGAATGGTCAGGGTGCGCAGACCGATGCGCTTCTTCCAACGATCGAGAACCTGCCGGGTTTTTCTGGATAACAGCTCTGCCTCCACCTCATACAGGGGCTGCTCCCCATAACCGTTGGGCCACCAGAGCCTGGGCTGCCTGATCACAACGCCCTGAAGGATATCCTCCAGATCATAGAATTCCGCTCTTCCGTCAGGATCCGTCAACTTAAGCCGGAGGGTCAGATCCTCCAGCTTCCAGGAATCCCGCCCAAAGCGGCAAAGTTCCTTCTGTATGATTTGCGGATCTCCTGCAGGCTGGCCTGGAACAAGGCGTTCCACATCTATTGCAAATTTCAAAGTTACGGTTCTTTCAGCCTGATTTCCCGGCGCATGCTCCTGGGTAATATAGACCCCATCCAGTCTGGCGACATCAAAACCCACAAGACTCACCGGTTTCCATAAGCCTGCGTCCGGAAGCCTGGGACCCCAGTCCCAACCGAACATACATTGAGCCTTCCGCAGATAAGGATAGCCCCACATGGCATCCCAGCTGCCGGGAATCCTTTCCTTTGCAAAAGCTTCCTTAATAAAACGGGTAGGAGAATGGAACAATACCCGAAGCTCATTTTCCCCTTCCCGAAGCAGCTTCTTTACGGGAAATTCCCAGGTATGGTGCATATTTTCCACATGACCGAGCCAACTATCATTCAGAAAAAGATCCGCGACGGTGTCGATCCCCTCAAAGCAGAGCAATATCTCCTGACTGGCCTGTATCTGTTCCGGAACGGTAAAGCTGGTGATGTATTCATAATCCTGATCCATCAGCTTAAGAGTCCAAAGCTCATTGTCCCGGTAATAGGGATCCTCCATCCTGCCGTTTTGCAGCAAATCATGATAAACGCTGCCAGGCACCTGAGCAGGAATATAATCATCCGGGATCAATTTATCCTCTTCACATACCACACAGCGCATTTTCCAACCATCATGCAAATATTTTCTAACCATCCGAACCTCTCCTATCTATTTTATGGGAACCTTCCCTGCTACTATCTATAACAGCCTTTTCAAAAAATCTCAGGCAAAATGATCCTGCAAATTTCTGCAGCAACCTTCCAATTTATTCCTGCACCAATTGTTTTAAGCAAAACTTTGCAAATCCCTATCCCAAACTTCCCCACAGATCTTCATACCCGATTTTCCGACAAATACCAAGGCCATCAGGCAGATTCCCCGGATTTCAGGCGGAATCACCCCCTACAGCCTTGGTATTATTATAAATCATCTTCCTATAAAAAAACAACTGTATCCTTGCCCTGCATCTGAACAAATGCAGCTCCTTCCGGCTGATCCGGCAGGCATCTGTTCATGAAACGCACACGACAGCCTTCTGCGCCCTTCAAACGGATAAATCCCCGGCTCCCGATCTCACCGCTCATCAGTACCCCGCCGTCCTGATATACCGCCGTCTGCACAGTCCCTTCCAGGCAATAAACCCGGAATTCCACATTGCCCCGGAAGCGGTAGTCCACATTTTCATGGACGACGCCCACAGGGATCACGCTGCCCTGGCGCACCCATAAGGGAATCGAAAGATAGCCGTGCTTTTCCCTTCTCCAATGACCGCCCTGAACCTCTTCCCCTGTAAAATAATTGGTCCAGGTTTCTTCCGGCAAGTAATATTTTGCAATTCCTTCTTCATTAAAAATAGGAGCCACCAACAGGCTTTCTCCAAGCATGTACTGTTTGTCCAGATAACGGCAGTTCTCATCCTCCGGAAATTCCAGGGCCATGCTGCGCATCATGGGAACGCCGGTCCTGGAGGTCACACAGGCGCTGCTGTATAAATAAGGCAGAAGCTCCAGTTTCAGCTGTGTGAAGAACCGTACCACATCCACAGCCTCCTCATCATAGACCCAGGGCACCCGGTAAGAGCTGCTTCCGTGGAGCCTGCTGTGGGTGGAAAGCAGACCGAAGGCCGCCCATCTCTTATAGACGTCCGGGGTGGAGGTATTCTCAAAGCCGCCGATATCATGGCTCCAGAAACCGAAACCGCTGCTTGTCAGGGACAATCCGCCATGCAGGCTTTCCTCCATGGATTTGTAATCCGACCAGCAGTCGCCGCCCCAATGCACCGGGAATTTCTGTCCCCCTGCCGTGGCGGAGCGGGCAAAGACCACCGCCTCCTGTTCCCCTTTTTTGCGCTTGATCACCTCAAACACAGCCTTGTTGTACAAATAGGAATAAAAATTATGCATTTTCTCAGGATCGGCGCCGTTATAATAAACCGCATCCGTGGGAATACGCTCCCCAAAATCCGTTTTAAAGCAATCCACTCCCATGTCCAGCAGAGCCTCCAGCTTACTCTGGTACCAGGCCGTCGCGGCGGGGTTGGTGAAGTCCACAATGGCCAGGCCGGGCTGCCACATGTCCCACTGCCAGACGCTTCCGTCCGGTCTTTTCAGGAAATATCCTTTTTCCATGCCCTCCTGGAAAAGAACAGACTCCTGCCCCACATAGGAATTGATCCAGACACAGACCCTGATCCCCTTCGCCTTGATCCGGGAAAGCATCCCCGCTGGATCCGGAAATACCCTTTCATCCCACAAAAAATCCGTCCAATGGAATTCCCTCATCCAACAGCAGTCAAAATGGAAAACGGAAAGGGGTATCCCCCGCTCCAGCATACCGTCAATAAAGCTCATGACCGTAGCCTCATCATAGCTGGTGGTAAAAGATGTGGAAAGCCACAGCCCAAAGGTCCACTGGGGAGGCAGCGCCGGTTTTCCCGTCAGGTCCGTGTAGCGCATCAGCGCCTCCTTCATGGTAGGTCCATCCAGGAAAAAGTAATCCAGGCTCTCCCCTTTTACCGCAAAAGCCGTCTTACTCACATGCTCCGTGCCTATTTCAAATTCCACCCGCTCCGGATGGTTGACGAATACGCCGTAACCCTGATTGGACAGATAAAAAGGCACATTTTTGTAGGACTGCTCCGTGCTGGTGCCCCCGTCCTCGTTCCAAATGGAAACGGACTGTCCGTTTTTCACAAAGGGAGTAAAGCGTTCCCCCAGCCCGTAGATCAGTTCGTCCACCCCCAGGGAAAGCTGCTGCCGCAGGTAAGCGCCGCCTCCCCTGTCGTAAGCCAGCCCCCGCCAGTTTTCTTTCATATAAGCCAGATCGTTTTCCCCGCTCCCTGTCAGCACCCTTCCATCCCGCAGATAAGTCATGCTCCAGTTCTCTTTGTCGATGACCAGGCTCAAATGCCCGCTTTTTACCGTAAGGAGCCGGTCCGTTTCCTCCACGGACATCCAGGAAGATCCAGCCCGATCCATGTCTTCCGCCAGGCTGCCATCCTGTCCCTTCCCGGGGTTTCCTTCCGGCAGATTCAGTTCAAACTCCGGCCCTCTCTGCAATCCTCCCTTATGGTGCCATGCCTGAACCCGAATCACCTCCGGCATGGGGGCGCTTATGCGGATCGTCAGATTTACGCCGCCCAAAGTGCTTCCCTTTCCGTAGACCCGATAGGTAGGGGCGCACAGCACTACGCTGCCTCCCTCTCTTTTTACCTCATATACCTGTTTGGGAGAAAAACGCTCCCAACCTTCCTTTAACAGCCAGCAACCGTTTTGAAATTTCATCTTAATCCGTTTCCTTCCTTACAGCCCAATTCCTTCCTTACAACCCGTTTCCTTCCTTACAGCCCGTCTCCGTTCTCCCGGATCAGATCCCTGTACCAGTAGGCGGAGTCCTTCCAGATCCGCTTCTGGGTCTGATAATCCACAAAAATCAGCCCGAAACGCTCGGAGTACCCACATGCCCACTCGAAATTATCCATAAGGGACCACTGGAAATATCCTCTGATATCCACCCCATCCTCGACAGCCCGCTTAAGCTCCCTCAAATATCTTGCCAGGAAATCGATTCTTGCCGGGTCATGCACCTTCCCGTCCAGGGAAATGGAATCCTGACAGGACAATCCGTTTTCCGTGATATAGATGGGTTTTTGATAACGCTCCTGTAAAAACCTGGGTCCCCAGTACAGGCATTCGGGAGTCACAGGCCATTGTATGGCGGTTTTGGGAAAGCCTTCATACCTTTTTACGATCTCCGGCTTCCCGTCCCCGCCCATGCGGACGCACTTCCCATTGTAAATATTTTGCCCGTAAAAGTCGATGGGTTCGGAAATCAGCTTCAAATCCTCCTGCGTGATCCTGGGAAGATAAGCTTCATATTTTCGGAGCCCTTCCTCCGGATAGTGTCCTAAAAGCACCGGATCGGACCACCAGGACACGCCCCAGGTCCAGTTTTCCAGTTCCTCCACGGCAAAAAGCTGCTGCCTGGCGGCATCAATGTCCTGTGGCGCATCCGTGGCAGGATAGCACATGGTGCCTGTGGGGGCGATGCCCACTTCGATGGGCTGCTTCGCGTGAAGCCGTAACATTTGTACCGCCCTGCCGTGGGCCTTCAGGACGTTATGTCCCATCTGAAAGGTATCCCGCAGGGGCGCCCTTAAGCCCGGCGCATGACCCCCTGTCAAAAATCCCAGCCCTACAAAGCACTGGGGCTCATTCAGGGTAAAGAAATGGGTCACCCGGTCGCTGAAACGCTCTGAGATCAGTCCTGCATAGGCGCCGAACCAGTCCACGATCTTCTCATTCATCCAGCCGCCCTTTAAATACAGGGCATAGGGCAGCTCCCAATGGTACAGGGTAATATATGGCTCGATCCCGGCTTCCAGGAGGGCATCGATCAGCTGATCATAAAAAGCGATTCCCGCCTCATTGACCTTTCCCTTGCCTTCCGGCAGCACCCTGGCCCAGTTGATGGAAAACCGATAGGCTTTAAGCCCCATTTCCTTCATGATCGCCACATCCTCCCGGAACCTGTGATAATGGTCGCAGGCGATATCCCCGGTGTGACCCTCATACACCTTTCCCGGCTCCCTGGTATACACATCCCAGATATTTCTGCCCTTTCCGTCCTCCTCTGCAGCTCCCTCGATCTGATAGGCGCTGGTAGCCGCGCCCCATGCAAAATCTTTTTGAAATCCCATAAATAACCTCCTGACTGAATTTTTAGCAAATCAATTCCTGTCCTTCGCCGATCATCCCTTAGGCTCGTAATTTTTTAAATCTGGCAGCTCGTCCAGGGTGATCACCCTTTCATGTTGGTAGACCTTTTTCACCATATACTCCTCCGTATACTCTTCGGACAAAATATTAAATCCATTCTGCACCACGAATTCGCCGTTCCAGGTGCTAAACCAGGCCCAGGGCGCCTGATCCCGGAAAGCCAGGTCCGGATCAAACAGGCAGCCGTTTTCCGACATGGCCACGATCTTAGGGGTCCGGGAATATTCCACCGCCTCCCGGAACTTCCCGCTCTGGGAGGTATACACTCTGTTCCCCGGATAAATGTCCTCCCCGATGATGTCCACATATTCATCCCCGGGATACCAGTCCGCCGCCTGTCCGTTCCATACCCAGATCAGGTTATTCAGGCCGTGGACATTTGTAAGCCTGTCATAGAGGATCTTCCATAACTGGATAAAGCTCTCCGGCCCCGACGCGCCCCACCAGAACCAGGCTCCTGAGGCTTCATGGAGGGGACGGAACAAAACAGGCACATCCGCATCCTGCAAAACGGAAATCTGCTCCGCTATGGCGTCAATATCCTGCATCAGAAGCTCATAGCCTTCTTCATCCTTCCCGTTTAAAATCGCCGTCAGATCCATATCCACATTTTCCGCATAAAAGGTACTGTACCAAGGGGTCGTCCAATAAAACAAGTTTAGATTGTTTTCGGAGTGCGGCATGATTTCGGTCATGCCGCAGTTCCGTTTATGAGGTC